>CAYGSH010000055.1:7302-13868 GCA_964352515.1 uncultured Methylophilaceae bacterium
TTTCACCTGCCTGATGAGCCGCATAGGTAGCAGCGCCCAAGGAGGTGCCATTATCACCAGATGCCGGTTGAACAAATAGCTCTTTGACATACGGGAGACTAATAATGCGTTGATTAAGCTTTACATTTAATGCTACACCACCAGCCATTGCAATCTTGCCAGTTTCACGAATGATATCGCCTAGGTAATATTCAATCATCTCTAAGGCAAGTTTTTCTAACAATGCTTGAATAGATGCCGCATAATGAATATATGGATCATCAATTTCATCACCTTGACGTTTTGGCCCTAAACGTTTGATTAGCTCAGGTGTGAAATAGTAGCCTTTGCCATTCTCTTTGTAACGGCGCAAGCCAACAACATTGACGAGTTTAGTATTGACAACTAACTCGCCATTTTCAAACTTTGCCAAATCAGATAAATCATACTTAGTTGGGTCTCCATAGGGCGCCATACCCATCACTTTAAATTCTCCATCTAGCATATCAAAACCCAAGTACTCAGTCATAGCACCATATAACCCGCCAAGCGAGTCTGGATCATAAAACTCTTTAATTTTATGAATCTTGCCGTTTTGACCATAACCAAAGAAGGTGGTCGCATATTCGCCTTTACCATCAATGCCAACGATAGCTGTTTTTTCTGTGAAGCCACTTAAATGATAAGCACTAGAGGCATGTGCTAAGTGATGTTCTACTGGAACAAACTTTGCATTCACAAGACCCAACTCTTTCATTAAAGCCAATGATTTATCGCGATTTCTGCGATAACGTCTATTACCATTAAAAATAGCATCTAAAGCCCGATCTGGCGCATACCAATGACGTTTTGCATAATGCCAACGCGCATTCGTACTTAAAGGTATTTCTGCATAAGGAAAAGCAACAATATCCACTTCTTCAGGGTTAACTCCAGCTTGCTTTAAACAAAATTTAGCTGCTTCATAAGGAAACTTATTTTTTGCATGCTTATCGCGTAAAAAACGCTCCTCTTCTGCTGCTGCTACAATTTTGCCATCCACCAAAATAGCGGCAGATGCATCGTGGCTTAAAGCCCCTGACAAACCCAATACAATCATTTAATTTAACTCTATTTAATTATTTTAAAATTTTCGCTGCTTGCAATGGTGTCTGGTCTAAATAAACGACCTTAAACACCTTAACAAACGCATTATACAGTGAAGGTTGATCTTTCCAATTTTGCATAAAACGTATGATGTCTCGCACATGTGCTTTTTGAGCTAAGCTAGACACCTTATGCTGCTGCATGCTATCCAAATCAATCAGTGATGGGCTAGCATCTGACATCACTTTAATATTGGTCGCCTTCATATCGCCATGCGATAGTTTCAACAAATATAGTCGATACATCAGTTTAACCAATTCCTTAACTGCTTTGGCACGCAAAGCTTTATCTGTTGAGTGCTTGAAAAATGCACTCATATCTGGTGCATCAATAAATTCTGCCAAATAATAAGCTTGCCTATTAAAAACAAATGCCTTTGTTTCAATCAATGCAATTGGATGGGCTGTCTGTAACCCTAATAGTTTCAATCGATGCGCATTAGCCCAAGATGCAGCTGCGCGCGTTTGTCTTAATCCACGACTAACCCCATGAAAAAAATTCTTAATGTTATAGCGTTTAACAACAACATTAACATTACTAATCTGTGCGAGAAAAACAGTGCAAGTATTCCCATCTTTAATCATATTATCGGAATTCAAATAAGCATCAGCTTCTGCAGCAGTTTTAGGAAGAACCAAGTTACAATAAATACGACTAATTGCAATTTTTGTATTTGCGTTCTTTGTTACATCAACATCCGTACATTGTCTAAATACCTTTTTATCCGCGTAGCTCGAAGAGGCTTGTATTCGATAGTTTTCAATTAAAGGTTTTATATTTTTATTGTTTAATTTAAGAAAATCATTGATAGCTAAATAGTTACCAATTAAACTTGAATACCAATTTTCTAGGTCTAAAACATCAATTTTAGACAGCAACAGACATAAGTTACCCAACATCTGCTTGGGGCTTAATGATGAGTATTGCCTAATACCATCCCCATCCAAGGTAAAGACCTTATCCTTTTTGACTAAGAAGTTTTTTAAATAGCAATCTGTTTGAACAAGTCCACACTTGTGATGTTGTGCAACAGTCCTCACTAAAGAATTAATTAAGCTCATGCGCTCTTTTTCAGGAAAGCTAAGGTAAGCTTGTTCTGCATTTAAGCTTTCATCTATTGCTTCGTAAATCAAAACTGAACCATTGCCAGAGGCTAGCTTTGTCACTGCTAATAATGGCGGAGTACAGATGTTTGAATTGACCAATAACTCGATACCTTGTTTATCTCTCACAGCATACTGGTCATGTTTTGCGCCAAAAAAAATCTTTGCAAAAACTAATTTTTGCTGCCAAAAGGCCCGACAAACAGCGCGCTTTCCTGATACTACACGCATAACCTCTAATTCTGTTAATGCACCAAAACTCTCCAAATCTAGTTGTGCAATTCTGCTCCCAAGCAATTGCAATTGAGCAAATAAATCTCTTGTCTCCGTCATCGAAAAGTAGCCGACATTTTATTTTTTAAATAGATTACTAATGCGTGACCAAGCACTAGAGGACGTCGTTTTAAACATTTTTTTTGCACGTTTGTCACGCTTCTTCATCATTTTGATAACCTCTGCTTTGGTTTTACGGCCATCACCTGGTCTTGCTACATAAAGCGTATGTCTAGAGTCACCTTTCTCATTTGGAACTGGTAACGCTTGATAGTAATATAGCGCAATCGATTTACGCGTAATCCCTTCTGGTGTTGTTAATGGATCAGGATGCCCATGGAAGCTATCTGCATCCGTATTAAAAATCACGCATCGATTAAAAATTGGTGCGACACTAACTTGCTTAGCCTGCATCTGTTGATCCCATAACTCAAGCATGCCACCATACTCATCTTTCCAATCATGGTTTAAATAAATTAAAGCGTTAACACGTCTATATATCTGCATGCCTTCATTTACTTGAAAATCTGCATGGATACCTAACAAACCACCAGCACTTGTTTCATGCAAGCCACCTCCTGAGAAATAAGGATCAGGCAGTAATCCACTAAATCCAGTTAATCCTTCAATAAATCGCAACATGTGTGCTGAATTAAAAAAACTAAAAGCTGCACGTAAATACTCATCACAATCATACGGCGAAATCTGCCTTTTATGGGTGCCGCCATAGCCCTTTTCATAGACCTTGTCATGCTTTTTCGGGTCCTCAGGGAAGTGGTCCAACAAAGCCTCCGCCATTTCAAGCGGTAAAAAATGATCGAAAACCGCGTGTGGAAATGGATTCGCTGACGCGTAGTCTTGCGCTAATAGCTCTCCTGTTTGCCTTGCCTCGACTTGATCCAACTCGAAACCGTTCATCAAATTAACAGGTAGTAATGGCGACATATATTACAATCCAAGTTCTTCTAGTTGATTTAACATTTTATGTTTACGTTTAAGTCGACGGTTCTGCGCGCTGTATCCAGTCACAAGGCCCACAGTTCCTGCTTCAACATGATCTAAATACTTGAACAATTTAACTGGTGAAACTTTCTTAATTTTTAAACCACGTCCTTTGAAAATATCTTGTAATGCATAACCTGGAATTCTATTTTCCATCAAAAAAGTAAAGCCAGCTTGCTTCATCAACTTTACATTCCACAATGCAAAAAAACTTTTGATATATGGCTCTATATATGGCTTAGGTTCTCGGGATTTCAAACCAAGAGCCAATTTAATAAGCCTATTACAATATTTAAAAAAACCATTTGCCGTTCGCCAAGCGGTTCGAATGTAACCTCGATTTAATTGATGCACACACCCTACCGCTGCAACTTTTGCATCTTCCTGACAAATAGACAGAAAGTATCTGAAAACACTAGGATCATAAACAAAAGTATCTGTATGCATCAGAAATAAATAGTCTGCCTCAACTTGTTGCAAAATCAAATCCAAACCTTTGCCATGTGCTGCAAACCCCTCTTCTTTTTCATGAGATTTACGCTCAATAAGCTTAATCCAATCAAGCGATCGCAGGTATTCAGTACTAGTATCATTTGAATCATTGTCTACAACCCAAACATCAACTTTTTCTAGGTCTAATTTACCCTCATCAAAATGACTTTTTAATAAAGATAAACATACTTTGGTTAAATCAAACGTTTTATAGTTAACCAAAGCAATATTGAATTTTGGGAGATTTTCCATACTAGTGTTTATCAAGCAATCCTTTTGCATGCATTATTATCTCATTGATCTTTTTACAATCAATTGACACATTACCTTTAAAAATCTATTAAGGCGCTTAATTTGAAAATATTGTAAAAAGAAATATAATTTTTGACTTCTTGACCAAAATTCAGCATGCCGGTTTAACGCTGACAAATCGAAATATGCTCGATATAAAAAGGATAAACTAAACCGCGCCTTTTCAAGATCAATTAATGCAACTTCGGGTTGGCTTTCACTATTTTTAACAAAAATGTGTTTAGGATATAAAGCTCTATGCACCAAGCCACTTTGATGAAACCCACGCAGCACTTCAGCAAGCTTTTTAAGCAACTCTTTTTTTTGCTGTCTTGATATATTTTCTTGTAAAAACCAGCGTTTTGTAACTACATCAAGTGGCTCATAATTTATTAGTGTTTTTGTCACTAAAATCGCACAAGCATTGCCATTGATCTTTTTTTCTTCATAAAAAACAACCTTTGGCGCACCAATATGATGCTTCTCTAAAAAATTCAAACGCTTAAATTCTCTTCTAAATGTTGGCTCTCCAGATATAGGGTGTAAGACTGTTCGCCTCCCATGATTTTGCTGTTTCTTAACAAATACATTTAACTCGCCATTATTAGCCGGCAGAATGAGCTGGCCCACCCCACTCCACCCACCTCGGCGATGATTAGGCTCTTCAAACCAGTCAATTTTTTTAGCCCATATCTGGGCAAACTCCGCTAACTGATTTTTAAAAAAAATTTGTTGGTACTCGTCAGATTGAAACAATTATTCCATCTCATACATGATTTTATGTGAGCATTATATCAGCCATTAAAAGCCAATGAAGGAATTAAGCTTTTTACGATTATAATGAAAAGAATATGCTCAGACTGATATTTAAGCCTTTATCTTTACTTCCATTATCTACACTCCATGCTTTCGGAAAAGTACTTGGCCATGTGTTGTTTTTTACCGCAAAAAAAGCAAAGGCTAGCGCAATAGAAAATATTTTGCAAAGTCAACTTTTTCCTAATCAAACAATGGAAGCCGTCAAACAAAGCTTCATTGCAATGGGTCAGGCAATTCTAGAAACGCCTTATATTTGGAACAGCAATAATCATCAAATAAATGAACTGATGCGAGAGGTACATGGCTGGGAATCGGTCGAAAAGGCCATCAAGTTAAACAAAGGCATTATTTTTCTGACACCTCACATGGGATGTTTTGAAATAACATCACTTTATTATGCACTTCATCATCCAATCACTGTGCTCTATAGGCCGCCAAAAAAGAAATGGCTGATGCCATTAGTGAACGGTAGAAAACGAAATAAGATTACTTTGGCAGAAGCCAATGCCAATGGTGTTAGAAAGCTGTTTAAAGCGCTAAAAAATGGAGAAGCAGTTGGAATATTACCAGACCAAATACCCGCTTCAGGGGAAGGTGAATGGGCCAACTTTTTTGGCAAGCCTGCTTACACAATGACCTTGGCCAGCAAGCTCGCAATAAAAACAAAAGCAACTGTGATTATGGCATTTGGTGAGCGTCTAGAAGAAGGAAAAGGTTATCGCTTACATCTAACAACTGTAGACTCTATCGAGTTACCTTCTCTGTTAAACCAAGCGATAGAGACTCAAATAAAACAATCGCCCAATCAATATTATTGGCATTATCATCGATATAAAATCAGTAGAAAGCTGAAAGATAAATTAGCTAATCATACTTAAAAATTACAAATAAAAAGGCCGACATATTTGTCGGCCTTTTTATTTGTTTCATTTTTAGTTTTGAGGAGCAGTTTCTGTAACAGGAGCAGGTTCTGCAACAAAAATTTCAACACGACGATTTGTAGCCATGTTAGCTTTTGTATCATTTGCAACTAAAGGCTCACGTGAACCACGACCCTCAGTTAAAAATCGACTTGAACCAACGCCTTTTGTTACAAGATAATCACGCACACTGGTCGCACGCTTTAAAGATAATGGATTATTAACTGCATCACTACCTGAACTATCGGTATGCCCAATAATCGTTACGGTAGCACTTGGGTTTTTCACCAAACCTGTTGCAAAGGTATCAAGTACCCTTTGAAAATTTGGTTCAACACGTGCACTGCCAACAGCAAAAGAAATATCACTAGGAATTTCTAATTTTAGTCGATTGTCTTCAGTCTGTGTAACTGCAACGCCTGTCCCTTCTGTAGCTTGCTCCATTTCTTTTTTCTGTGCTTCCATTTTTTTAGACCAAACATTTCCTGCAACAGCACCCGCTGCTCCGCCAACAACTGCACCAATTGCTGCACCTTTACCT
>CAYGSH010000056.1:0-13731 GCA_964352515.1 uncultured Methylophilaceae bacterium
CCTCTTCTTCCATCTCTCGGGCTCGATCGAGTACAGGTCCGCGAATGTCATAACAGACATTATCAAGCTTATTCGATTTCTTTAACTTTTCTTTGATTGATGTTTTCATATATGCAATCGCATTATAGCAATGCCTCAAGCGGCTAAAATAAACCACCTAGATTAAAAGATGTTATCTTACCTTGTCAGCCCCTATGCAAGCAATGAAACTCTATCCACAAATCGGTTATTTACAACAAATTTGATTTATCATTAGCTTTAGATAGTGTCTTTATTGATGCATAACTGAACATTTATCCATTTCGATTTAAGCAAGGCGAATTATTATGAAGTTACATTTAACACAAGCAGAAAACAGCAATCTCATCACTGGATATGGAGCTGGTTTTATTGATGTGAATAAAGTTCGTTATGAAAGCCACCTTGTGATCATGCCAGACCAACTGATACAGAGTTGGTCTGCAACTGATTTTGAAAGTCTAACAACAACTCAATTTGCTGAACTACTTATTCTAAACCCCGAAGTTGTTTTATTAGGAACAGGTGAAACACACCATTTTATACATCCAAAACTGATTGCTGAATTAACAGAAAAAGGCATTTCAGTTGAATGTATGACGACACATGCAGCCTGTAGAACATACAATATACTGATGAGTGAAGGTCGCAACGTGGCTGCAGCATTACTGATTCAAACATGACATCATGTTTGCATGTGAGTTAAATCAATGTAAAAAGCGTTAAAGCACTATTTTATTGGGGTGTTAAAGTCAGTTGCAATCCCTTATCGGTAACAACCATATCCTTGGGCACATATTGCGTACCAGCAACTTTTAAATCTTCAGGATTAACCTTGTATAAGGTTAATCCATTTAGCAATTCACCCCCTACTGTTTTGGCTAGCGCATTGAGTAGGTCATTATAGTTTTCGCTCGCTCCATCAAAACTAAATTGCTCCACTTGCGTATCATCTAGCACAACTGAGTTAGTATCAACATCGAAACGTAGTTTTCCTGAAATACCTAGCTTTCCAGACAGTTTGTTATTGAATAAACCACTAGAAAGATTGGTATCCATGGTTGTGAGCATTCTGCCGGAATTTTGGTCAAAACTGACTAATGAATTTGATAAATTAAGATCAAAAACTTTTAGTAGTGAAATTGGTATTGAAAGCTTTTCATTTAACTTATCTTGAATCTGGTTTTCTGTCACATTGACAGTACGATCACCCATAACCGTTGCACAACCAACCAAAAAAATAATTAAAACTATTGAGAGTATTATTTTCATATCTGCGATTAATTAAATTTCAGATATGTGTTTAACGCACATTATAGGTTTTTGGTTGATAAAGTTAATGTTGCATTCGTTCCACCAAATCCAAAACTATTTGATAATGCGGTTTCGATTTTGACGTTATCTATGCGTTTTCGCACAATATTCAAACCTTCAGCAGCAGGATCTAAAGTTTCAATATTCGCTGATGCGGCAATAAAGTTGTTTTCCATCATAATCAAGGTGTAAATTGCTTCATTAACACCCGCAGCACCTAAAGCATGGCCAGAAAGTGATTTCGTAGAAGCAATGGCAACAGGTTTGTTACCAAATACCTCTCGAATTGCTTCCAATTCTTTGGTATCGCCAACTGGTGTGGATGTACCATGGGTATTAATATAATCTACTTTATCAATTTTATGGCCATCATGACCTTGAAGGGCTAAATTCATGCAACGAACAGCACCTTCACCACTTGGTGCCACCATATCGTAACCATCAGAGGTTGCGCCATAGCCAAGAACTTCTGCATAAATCTTTGCACCTCTGGCTTTTGCATGCTCATACTCTTCTAAAACAACAATACCACCTCCGCCAGAAATGACAAATCCGTCTCTGTCAGCATCATATGTTCTAGACGCTTTTTCAGGTGTGTCGTTATATTTGCTAGAAAGGGCCCCCATACCATCAAATAAAAAGCTCATGGTCCAATGCTCTTCTTCTCCTCCACCAGCAAAAATAATATCTTGTTTGCCCAGTTGGATTTGCTCTACGCCTGCACCAATACAATGCGCACTGGTTGAACAAGCTGAGCTTATACCATAATTAACACCTTTAATTTTTGCCCCTGTTGCTAAACAAGCCGCTATACCACTGCTCATGGTTTTAGTAACCATGTAGGGTCCAACACGCCGTATGCCTTTTGCTGCTAGCGTATTTGTGCTCTCCAACATGCTTTCTGTCGAGGTGCCGCCAGCACCCACAATTAAACCTGTTCTAACATTAGAAACCAGTTCTTCTGGCAATGATGCATCTGTAATGGCTTCTTGCATGGCAAGCCATGTATAAGCATGGCCTTTTGCCATAAATCTAAATAGCTTACGATCAATGAGATCTTCAATATTTAAATTTTTAATCGAACCTGCTACATGTGAACGCAAACCTCGCTCAGCATATTCTGGCTGATAAGTAATGCCTGACTTTCCTTCATAAAGGCTATTTTTCACTTCTGTTTTATTGTTACCCAAGCTAGATACAATGCCTAAGCCTGTTATCACAACACGTTTCATCACGTGTTCCCCCTACTTTTAAAAATTATCCGTGCTGGTAAAAAGTCCCACACGTAAATCATTTGCAACATAAATCTCACGACCATCTAACTCCATTTTAGCATCAGCAATGCCCATCACTAACTTACGTAGAATCACTCTCTTTAGGTCAATAGTATAAGTAGCCTTTTTTGCCGTTGGCAATACTTGCCCTGTAAATTTAACCTCACCAGCACCTAAGGCCCGACCTCTTCCAGGACCACCTTTCCAGCCCAAGTAGAAGCCTACCAATTGCCACATCGCATCTAAACCCAAACAACCAGGCATAACGGGATCACCAGTAAAATGACAGTCAAAAAACCATAAATCAGGATGGATATCCAATTCTGCAATAATCTGTCCATTATCAAATTTCCCGCCTTCATCTGTAATGCTGACTATACGATCAAACATTAGCATCGGTGGGAGTGGTAATTGTGCATTACCCTCACCAAACATCTCACCACGTCCACAAGCCAACAACTCTTCTTTTGTATAACTATTTTGTTTTGACATTATTTTTTATAGGTTAATTAATATTAATGCTATTTTCGCTGGAAAATGCTTTATATGAAACCCCTATCTGTCATTTATCTATAAAATGGTCTTTAGATTTAACAAATAATTACTATACAAACCTGTATACACTCTTTTAAAAATAGTTTAATATTGTTACATTATGTTACAAAGAATCTTTCACATTTACCAAATTATAGGAAAACTCGATGAGTGATCGTCAATTAGCAGACTGGCGCGAACATGCGTTGAAATTAGAATCTGAAGTTAATAAAGTTGTTGTAGGCCAAACTAAGCCTATTCGTTTAATTACTACCTCAATATTTGCACGTGGTCATGTTTTGCTTGAAGGCGATGTTGGTGTCGGTAAAACGACATTACTAAGGGCAATTGCGCGGGGTGTTGGCGGTGCTTATCAACGGATTGAAGGTACAATTGACTTAATGCCAAATGATTTGGTTTACCACACTTACTTAGGAGAAGATGGTAAACCACATGTGAGTCCTGGCCCAATTTTAGAGGCTGGCGAAGATTTATCCATCTTCTTTTTTAACGAAATTAACCGAGCTAGGCCACAAGTACATTCATTGTTACTAAGGGTAATGGCTGAACGGACGCTAACAGCCTTCAACAAAGAACACCATTTTCCTCACATGATTGTTTTTGCTGATAGAAATCAAGTAGAAAAAGAGGAAACCTTTGACATTCCATCCGCAGCACGAGATCGTTTTATGATGGAAATTCCTATTATTGTGCCAAAAGACCAAGAAATTATGGAATCATTAGTTTTTGACACTCGTTTTCATAATGTAGACAAGTTAGTAGGCGGCGTCCCTGAAAATATTCTGGAATATAAAGAATTAAATGCTTTTTCTGCACAACTTCAAGATAGTATAAGCGCTAGCCCAGCCTTAAGAAAATATGCGCTTGAACTCTGGCAAGCCACAAAAGCACCTATCGACTATGGTGTTAAAGTTTCTGGTGTTGACATGAACCGTCTTGTTTTATCTGGTGCAAGCCCGCGCGGCATGGGTATGTTATTAAGAGCCGCCCGTGTAAATGCTTGGTTAAATGATCGAGAAGCAGTACTTCCTGACGATATCCATGCGGTATTCCACGAAACGATTGCCCACAGAGTAGTATTTAGCCCAGTTTATGAGATGCGACGTACCGAAATTGCACGCGAAATGCTTGATGGTATCGTTAATGTTATTGCCGCGCCTTAAATCAATACAAGCTTAACCAATATTGAATCTTATGCGTCCAGACCATATAAAAGAATTTAGCTACCATATTAACTGGCGATCCAACTCACGTCGCCCGGGCAGCCATCGCAGCAACCAACGTGGAATGGGGATGGAGTTTCGTGGTCATGCCACGCTTCTTTCATATCCAGATCCGAGACGTATTGATTTACGTCAGACGATTCGCGACCCGATGGAACAAATTTATGTGCGAATCTTTAATCAAAAAAGTGCCGCTCCTGTATTTGTGTTATGTGATATGTCTGGCTCTATGCAATATGGCAGTCATCAACGCAAGATTTCTATTGCAGCTGATGTAGTGCAATCTGTTGCACAGTCAGTCACGCATAATGGCGACCCTTTTGGCTTAATAGGCTTTGATGATGAGATTCGTGAAGAATGGATTGCAACACTTTCTGCTAGACCACATCAAGCAATCGAAATGGCAGAAAAACTAAAGTCTTATCAACCAAATGAAGTAGGAAGTCGCGCCCTAATTGACACTGTTCGCATGCTTCCTCGGGAGCGATCACTAATCTTTTTGGTATCAGACTTTCATATGCCAATCAAAGATTTAGAGGCTTCCTTGGTTTTAATGTTGCGGCACCACATCATTCCAGTTGTGATTTGGGATACTGCAGAATATACCGATTTACCCGATTTTGGCATTGCTAATGTAACCGATCCAGAGTCAGGTGCTAAGCGCACTTTATTTCTGCGTAAAGAATATAAAAAGCGTATATTAGACAGCTTTGCACAACGTCGCAAAACAATTGAAGATTTATTTTTACGTTTCGACATGCAACCTTTTTTTGTTACCAACCAATTTGATGCGGACTTATTGAGCGATTACTTTTATCAATATATTGCAGCATAAATGACGATGAGAATCACCATGCCCCTTAGTTATATTAATCGCGATGCTTCTTTTAAGTCGCTTATTACTTTTTGCTTCATCTTTATTTCAACAATTTGTTTTGCCGAAGAGAACATACCCTCTATTGATGAACAATATATTGATGTTAAATTTGTTGACCCTGAACGTGATGCTGGTTTTGTAGTTGGTGACATCCTAAATAGAAAAGTCACGCTTACAATCAAAAAACCTTATCAGTTAATCAAAGAGTCTTTGCCGATTGTAGGCTATGAACATCGCTATAAAGGGCAAGTTTCAGGTATTGAACTTGTGAAAATTGATGTTGAATCGTCAGAAAGTAGTGATAACGAAACCTATCAATTAGATTTAAATTATCAAGTATTTAAAACTGATCGCGTTACTAAACCAGCTGCATTGCGTGCTGAGATTTTTAAATTTCGAAACACCAAAAACAAAGACATCGTCCAATACAGATTACCTTCATTTAACTTCAGAATTTCGCCTTTATCCGTCATTGGCCAAATTAAACTTGATCAAGAACTATATCCATTTACACCACCCCTAACCATTGATAACAGTAAAGTTATATTATATTTAAAAGTCCTAGCTACTATATTATCTTTGGCGTTACTGGGCCTACTATATATCTTTGGAACTCATGCGTGGCTGCCGAGAATGGGTGCACCTTTTGCTAGAGCCTACCGTGATATAAAAAAACTGCCAGAGACTGCAGAAGGTATTAAACAAGCAATTTCCAAAGTACATTCGTCTCTTAACAAAACCGCTGGTAACACGCTGTTCATCAATACTTTAGAGACCTTTATCGATGAAAGACCAGCATTTGAACCTGCTAAGAAAGAGATTGAAGCATTTTTTGGGCTATCTCATCAAATTTTCTTTGAAGATACTTCTCATACTATAAACAACATTAACCAAAAATCTTGGTTGTTACAATTCTGTCGTCTGATGCGTGATTGTGAAAGAGGCTTGATACCAGATATTAAAAGGGATAATGCTTAATGGCTTTCACAAATCCATTGGTATTATGGTTGCTACCTTTAGCTCTATTACCAATTCTATTAGAACGCTCTCACACGCGAGGTTATTCTTGGGTTGAAATGCTTCCACATGACTCACTGTCAGATTTAATTGGCATCATGTTAAAAGCATTAGCGAGTATCAGTATATTCTCTATTATTTTAGGCTTAGCAGACCCTCATACGCTTGAACAAAAAGTAGAAAAAATTGGCATTGGTGCTCAAATTGGACTGGTATTAGACAGAAGTGCGAGTATGGATGACCCTTTTGCAGGGGGAGTTGCCTCTGGAAACGTTGGTGAAACAAAGTCTGCCGCTGCTAGCCGACTCATGACTGAGTTTGTTAACACCCGTGAAAATGACATGATTGGCATCATTACATTCAGTAATTCTGCAATGTATGTTTTGCCATTATCTGAAAACCGTGAAGCAATCTTGGCTGCAATTAAAGCAACTTCAGGTAATGCACTGTTTCAAACCAATATAGGAGCCGGCCTTACTACTGCCTTAGGCTTGTTTAAGGATGTTCCAGATTCAGGCTCACGTGCAATTATTTTAATCTCAGATGGCGCTGGTCGCATGGATGGGATTGTGCAACAAAAATTAAAAGATTGGCTTCATCAATACAATTTAACCCTTTATTGGATTGTATTAAGGCAACCAGGTGGTATTAGTATTTTTGATCCAAAATATGAAAAGTGGTCAGAAGTAGAATTGCCGCCTGTTCAGATTGAACTTTTTAATTTTTTCAAGACACTTGACACACCATTTCAAGCCTATGAAGCAGATGATCCCAAGTCTTTAGAGGCGGCTATTTTTGATATTGATAAAAAAGAAAAAAAACCCATTACATACTTAGAAAAGATTCCTGGGAAAAATTTCACGCAACTTTGTTATTTAATCGCTGCGCTAATGATTGCATTATTACTAGGCGTAAAATACTTGGAGAATAGAACATGGCGCTCGGCCTAAAATTTTTAACCGTCAAAAAACTTGCTTGGAGCTTAAGTACGATTGCTCTTTTAGCCGCTGTTGGCATTGCTTATCAAGCTAATCGCCTAAAACAGATTCAAGCATTTAATGATGCAGTAACTACTGGGGAATCACCCGCAACAGATAAGTTAAGTTATGAGGCTAAATATGCTCAAGCTTATTGGCTTGCACAAAAAGATTACTATAAAGAATCAACCGCCCTGTTTAGTGGATTAACCCAAACCAGCACACCAAGCAACCGGGCAGCTGTCTTTCACAACATTGGGAATATGTTTTTCTTAAAAGCGCTTAGAATCGATAGTGGCAATGATCCTAGAGCAAGAGATGAAGCCGAATACTTACTCACAGAAGCAAAAACTGCATATAAAAATGCATTAAAACTTGATAACAGCAATTGGGGTACAAGAAGAAATTTAGACAGAGTACTTTCATTACTTCCCGAAGTACCTACACCTGGCATTAGTGACTCTGACTCTCCAGGCATTATTATGGGCAATATTCCAGTTGGCTTACCTTAATAAATTGCATATAGACAATGATAACAAAGTAAATAAACATGCAAAACTTGATTGATTTTTTTAAAAACAATAGAGACTCCGCCTTACTTGGTGCTGCTTTAATCTTATTGGTTGCTGCAATGTTTCGTCCATCAGTGCCCATCAAACATAACATTTATACTTATATGTTTGTTGCTGATATATCTCAGAGTATGAATACACAAGATATTAAAGTAAATGGAAAATCAATCTCCCGTATAGCACATATGCAGCATTTGATGCATGAAGCGATGTCATCTTTACCATGTGGGACAAAGGTAGGCATGGCACTTTTTGCTGGTGTCAGCACTGCAGCCCTTTACCACCCCATTGAGGTCTGCGAAAACTTTCATGCCATTAAAGATACAATTGATCACTTTGATTGGCGAAATGGCTGGTCCGGCAACAGCCGTATTCGTGAAAATTTATATAGCATCTCTCGAACAATACGTTCTTTTCCTGAAACAGCCCAAGTTGTATTTTTTACTGATGGTGAAGAGGCGCCTAAGCTTCATGTATTCAATACAAAAGATTTGAAAGGCATTCAAGATGCTAAAGACTGGCTTTTAGTTGGCATAGGTAGCGAAGAAGGTGCGGCCATCCCCAAACTAAGTGCTGACAATCAAATCATAGGTTATTGGTCAAATGAAAGTTTTGCGTTACAACCTGGTATTGCTCAAATTTCTGAATCAAATATTGGTACTAGAAACGATAGTATTGCATCAGGTGAGCATGACCGATACATTTCAAAACTTGATGAAAAGTATTTAAAAGAAATTAGTGAAGAAATCGGCGCTTTATATGTACATGGTGACACAGTGCAAAGTGTTCTTGCCGCAATGAAATTACAAAAGCCAGCAAGACGCGATATTGCTCCATTTAATATTGATTGGATACTTGCTTCACTCGCCGGTTTATTACTTTTGACTGCTTACTTTGACAAGCATCCCTTTAGAAGAATAGCTGAAACAATTGGCTTATATAAAAAATCTTTTAGAAAAACACCCGATAACGAAGCGGCAATTGCGCATGACAACTTTATTAACTAACTTGATCTATTTACAAACCCTCATGTTTCCACCATCGCAACCATACTCTTAATTGTCTGTGTTGCTCTTTATCCATTTGGGATGTGATTAAAACCATTGGGATACCAGAAAAAAAACCAGTCCTTAATTTAGACTCTTTAACATCCAAAATAATAAGGAGTGGATGAATAAATGTCGTTGCTTTTAACTTTGGTGCAAATGATTGACGATGATTATTAAATAAATTAAGTTCTCCTAAATGATTAACCTGTAATCTTTGCCATGACCATGGCATAAGCAATAAAACATCTCGTAAAATCAAATAAGTTGTTGAGATTACCACGATAAAAATCATCAAAAGTTTAATGTAAAATGAAATTGGCAATATTACTAATATTAAGCATGTCATCATTGAAATACCAACGATTAAACCCAATAGTAATAGGGATGGTTTCAGCGTAATATCAATTTCGTGATTTAACTGTGTACTCATATAAGGTAAATACTGGCATGACAGATACAAATTGGCAAACGAATTTAAAAGAGCAAGGTGCAATATTTGATCAAAACATCATTCAACACTTTGGAAATATCCAAGAAGAACTGCTTGCTACATCATCAAAAAATATACTCTGTGATTTATCGCATCTTGGTGTGTTTACTGTTTCTGGAGATGATGCAAAAACATTTCTTCAAGGTCAAGTGACGAATGATGTGATGGCTTTAGATGGTCACCATGCTCACTATAGTGGGTATTGTTCACCGAAAGGCCGCCTATTAGCTTTGTTTTTAGCCTTTTATCAAAACCATAATTTCTATTTGCAATGTGATCATTCTATATTGGCATCGACGATAAAACGCTTAAAAATGTTTGTTTTACGCTCTAAAGTTAATATTACTGATAGGAGTGCTGATTTAATTCGTTTTGGAATTAATGGACCTGATGCAACGGCTATCTTAAAAAAATCATTGATAACATTACCCAATATTGAGTACGGATTAGTTTCAATATTAGAGGGTGACATTCAGACTGGCATAATCATTAAACTACCCAGCATTAAGGGCCATGAACGTTTTGAAATTTTATTAAATGTCACCCATGCAGAATCAATATGGAATAAGCTTAAAGAAGACTGTCAGCTTGTTGGTAAGCCTTGCTGGGATTGGTTAGACATACAAACAGGTTTACCAGATGTTGTTTTAAACACCCAAGAACAATTTGTTCCACAAATGCTAAATCTTGATCGCTTAAATGGTATTAACTTTAAAAAGGGTTGCTATACAGGTCAAGAAATTGTTGCCCGAACGCATTATCTTGGAACAGTAAAACGCCGCACGTATAAAGTCAGCATTCCTTGCGAAATAACCCCGCATGAAGGTGAAAAAATTACAGATGAAAAAGATAATGAAGTTGGTCAAATTGTTAGAGTTGCGCCAAATATTCATAATGGTGTTGATGCCCTCATTGAAATTCGGATTGAAGCTAAAAACACTGGTAATATTTATTGGAAATCTCAGCCGGTTACATTTGGGACGCTTCCTTATCAGTTAGAAGACTCGCAAGCGAATTAATTTAATGTATCTGGAATTTGATTGGCTGGCTGACTTGGCAGTGGTTCATCAATGACCTGATAAAACACTTCGTCAGATTTAATCATACCTAATTCACTTCGTGCGCGCTCTTCGACTGCATCATTACCTTGTTTCAGGTCACGCACTTCAGCTCTTAATGTGTCATTACGTTGTTTATAAATACTGTTTTTCTCAGTTTGTTCGGTCACTTGTTGATTAACCCGCCAAACCCTTAACCAGCTGCCTTTGCCAAGCCACAATGGATATTGTAGCAAAGCAATTAAAATGACAAAGATTAAAGTTAATGCTTTCATGTAAGGTTATTAAGTAACCATTCTCCAGTGAATGCCACTAATTAAAACAGTATTTACCTTGAAAATTTAATTCAACTATCTAAATAACTGATAAAAAGCGTTGATGCCGGCATAACTAGTTGCATCGCCTAACTCTTCTTCTATTCTTAATAATTGGTTATATTTTGCCACTCGCTCTGAACGACAAAGTGAACCTGTTTTAATTTGCAACGCGTTTGTCGCTACTGAAATATCAGCAATCGTTGTGTCTTCTGTTTCACCAGAACGATGTGACACCACTGCAGTGTAACCAGCACGTTTAGCCATTTCGATGGTTTCAAAAGTTTCAGTTAAGGTACCAATTTGATTGACTTTAATCAGCACAGAATTTGCAACACCACGCTTAATGCCTTCTTTTAGAATTTTTGGATTCGTTACAAATAAATCATCACCGACTAACTGTACTTTTTTACCTAATCGCTTAGTCAACAAATCCCAACCATCCCAGTCAAACTCATCCATGCCATCTTCAATACTGATGATTGGATACTTGTCGCATAAAGTAGCTAAGTAATCACAAAATTGTGCAGATGAAAGTGAAGTACCTTCAGAAGCCAACACATATTGACCATCTTTATAAAACTCACTACTTGCGCAGTCTAAACCTAAATATACATCTTTACCTGGCTCGTACCCAGCTGCAGTAATCGCTTCCATAATCAATTGCAGTGCTGCTTCATTAGAAGGCAGATCAGGTGCAAAGCCTCCTTCATCTCCTACCGTTGTTGCTAAGCCTTTTGCTGCAAGTGTTTTCTTTAACTGATGGAAGATTTCAGCGCCACAACGCAATGCTTCACGGAATGTTGGCAATCCTGCAGGAATAATCATAAACTCTTGAATATCAACAGAGTTATCAGCGTGTTCGCCACCATTAATAATGTTCATCATAGGGGTTGGCAATTGCATCATGCCAGAACCGCCTAAATAACGATATAAAGGCAAACCACTTTCTTCTGCTGCTGCACGCGCACATGCCATTGATACAGCCAATATTGCATTTGCCCCTAAGCGGTCTTTATTTTCCGTTCCATCTAACTCAATTAGCGTTTTATCAATAAAGCTTTGCTCTTCACAATCTAAACCAATAATCGCCTCAGTAATTTCGGTATTAACATTTTCAACCGCTTGTAATACACCTTTACCTAAATAACGTGATTTATCGCCATCTCTAAGCTCAACAGCCTCTTTTGCGCCTGTTGAAGCACCTGAAGGCACTGCAGCACGGCCAATAATACCGCTTTCTAATAATACATCTGCTTCAATAGTTGGATTTCCTCGTGAATCCATAATTTCACGGGCAATAACATCTACAATTGCGCTCATCGTTTTTCCTCTGATAGTTTATAAGTTTGATATATAAATATTGTATGCTTAATATGATACGAAGCAAGATTGTTTTACAGGGACAATTCTGCAAATCCTGCTTTTTTTACTAGATTATCTATATCTACTAATACGTGTAATAAATCTTCCATTTTATTTAAAGGCCAAGCGTTTGGTCCATCTGATAACGCCCTGGAAGGGTCTGGATGCGTTTCCATAAATACGCCAGCTATACCACTAGCAACGGCTGCACGCGCCAACACAGGGACATGTTCACGCTGCCCTCCACTTTTGTCACCTTGCCCACCTGGTTGTTGTACTGAATGCGTTGCATCAAACACCACGGGACAATTCGTTTCACGCATTGTGGCAAGTCCACGCATATCTGAAACTAAGGTATTGTAGCCAAATGAAGCACCTCGTTCACACACCATAATATTATCTGCGCCACCATTTGCTTCTTTAGCCTTATTGACTACTTGTAACATATCATGGGGAGCAAGAAACTGGCCTTTTTTGATATTAACGGGTTTGCCTGATTGCGCACAAGCAACTATAAAATCTGTTTGGCGGCATAAAAATGCTGGGGTTTGTAGTACGTCAACAACTGCCGCTACGTGAGGTACTTGCGATTCAGTATGTACATCCGTCAGTACAGGTACGCCTATTTGACTTTTCACTTCATCTAAAATTCTCAACCCTTCTTCCATACCAAACCCACGAAATGTCTTAGTAGAGCTTCGGTTAGCCTTATCAAAAGAAGACTTATAGATAAAAGGCACGCCTACCCGTTCGGCTATTTCTTTTAGTTGCCCTGCAGTTTCAATGGCAAACTCACGTGACTCTATAACACATGGACCAGCAATTAAAAATAAAGGTTGATGCAATCCAACTTCAAAACCACATAATTTCATTTATTTATGACCTTTATATCTGAGAGCGGCCTTCACATATGCCGTGAATAATGGATGTCCTGCACGTGGATTCGAAGTGAACTCAGGGTGAAACTGACATGCGACAAACCAAGGATGAGTTGCTTCTGGCAACTCAATCATTTCACATAGTGCTTCTGATGGCGTTCTTGCGGATATGACCAAGCCAGCATCTTTTAATTTTTCTACATAATGATTATTGACTTCATAGCGATGACGGTGTCTTTCAGTCACCTGATTACCATAAATTTCTGCTGCTTTGGTATTGGGTTCAACTGGGCATGATTGTGCCCCTAGTCGCATGGTTCCCCCTAAGTCTGAGTTCTCATCACGTTTTTCAATTTTTCCTGATGCATCCTGCCACTCATCAATTAGGCCCACCAATTTATGCTCAGCATTTGGATTAAATTCGGTACTATTCGCATCTTTTAACCCAGCAACATTTCGAGCATATTCAATCACAGCCAATTGCATACCTAAGCATATGCCTAAATATGGAATTTTATTTTCTCGCGCATATTGAATCGTTAAAATCTTACCTTCTGTACCGCGCTTACCAAACCCACCAGGAATTAAAATTGCATCCATCTCTTTTAATGCATCGGTTCCATTCGATTCAACATCTTCACTATCAATAAAATGAATATTAACTTTTGCATTTGTATGTATACCTGCATGAATAAGTGCTTCAGTGAGTGATTTATAAGACTCAGTTAAATCGACATACTTACCTACAAA
>CAYGSH010000057.1:0-13467 GCA_964352515.1 uncultured Methylophilaceae bacterium
TTTAAATAATGAGCGAAGATGGATTCACTTTGCTGGTAAAGTTGTTTTTGTTGACGATACTGCTAAGCGTATTTTAGGTGTTATGCAAGATATAACTGAAAATAAGCACCTACATCAAAAAATTAGCAAACAACGTATTGAGTTAGAAGCACTTGCAAACAAACAAATTGCAATACAAACTGCTTCTGCAATTGCACATGAAATCAATCAGCCTCTTGCCGCAATCTCTGCATATAGTGAAGTTGCGCTATATGCGTTAAAAGCGGAGCGATTGGATACTGATCGATTAACAAGAAGTCTTACCGGTTGTGTGACCCAAGCACAACGAGCAGGCAATAGCTTACATGAGCTGATGGAGTTTTTGCAAAAAGGAAAAATTGAAGCAATTCCATTGGATTTAAACAAAATTGTGCATGAAGCAATCAATATTACAAGGCATCATGGATATGAAGCTTTTGAAACAACTTTAAATCTTGATCCACTGCTACCAAAAGTTTTAGCTAATGAGACGCAACTACAGAAAGTTTTAGTGAACTTATTAAGAAATGGCGTTGAAGCGGTGCATAGTGCAGGTATTCCATTTGCTAATATAAAAGTAAATGTTCAAACGCATGCAGTGCTTAATTTTGCTGAAGTGATTATTCAAGATAATGGGCCTGGGCTCTCTAAAGAAGCCATTAATCGTATTTTTGAGCCATTTTTTACCACGAAATCACATGGAATTGGCATGGGTTTAGCAATCAGTCGTACTTTAGTTGAAGCATGCGGCGGGAGCCTCTGGTTCGATGCAAATAGCAAAGCGGGTGCAATCTTTCATTTAACCTTACCATTTGCTGATCAATAAAAAAAGGTGACTTAAAACCATGACAATTTCAATAATTTATATTATAGATGACGAACCAGCAGTAAGAGATTCTATTTCTATGATGTTGGAACAGGAAGGTTATGATGTTAAAACATATGAAGGAGGGGCAGCTTTTTTAGCTGACTATCAAAAGGAACATATCGGTTGTGCTGTCATCGATGTGAGGATGCCAGAAATGACTGGAATGGAATTACAAAAAGTGATGATTGAACGACATATTCTTTTACCTATTATTTTTCTAACTGGTCATGGTGATATTCCCATGAGTGTTGAAGCAATTAAATCTGGTGCAGCAGACTTTTTAACAAAGCCTGTTACTAGAGAGAAACTCCTCGCAGCAATACGTCCAGCATTGATAGAGTGTGAAAAAAAATTATCGCAATTTGACTGTGAACAAGAAGCAAAATCATTGTTGGAGCGCTTAACTGATCGAGAACGAGAGGTGCTTATACTCGCAATTAATGGCTTCCCCAACAAAGAGATTGCACGTCGGTTAAAGATTAGCCACCGTACGGTAGAGATTCATAAATCTAAAATCATGCATAAAACAGGCGCCATTAACTTATTAGATTTAGCGAGCATTGCACGAGAAGGGGGTTACGCTAACTAACAGTCTTTGTCGGCTTTCAACTATCCCACCTACAATATAATCCTCAATAGTTCCTTATACGTGTTTGCGCGGATTATCTCATTCATTATTTATTGTTACTTTATAGATTAAATTTTTATAAAGGCCGCAACACAATGCGCAGAGGTTCTGCTATGGATAATAAATTGAATGAGATTAGCCTATATCAAGCAATCTTAGCAAGAAGATCTGTGCGTGAATATACCCTGAAAAAAGTGGATGTAAAAAGAATAAGAAGTTTAATAGAGGCGGCTGTAATGGCGCCAACTGCAATGCATTCAGAACCATGGGCATTTGCCATTATTCAAGATGTTGCAGTGATGAAAACCATATCAGACGCTGCTAAATCAAGCATGACTTTAAATAAAATGCATAGAGGATTTAATGATCAATCATTTAATGACCCAGCTTTTAACGTTTTTTACGATGCGAGCACTTTAATTATTATTTGCGCCAATAAAAATAATCCAACTGCTTTTGCTGATTGTTGGATGGCAGCAGAAAACTTAATGCTTTCTGCTTTGGCAATGGGGTTGGGTACTTGTGTTATTGGTAATGCATTATTAGCGATTAATGAACGTGAGCAAAAATCTAATCTTGGTATTGATGATACTTATGAAGCAATTGCACCGATTATTGTAGGTTTCCCAAACGTTGAAGCTGCTCCAAGAAATCGAAAAAAACCATTAATATTAAGCTGGATTGAAAGTTAGCTAGAGATAATAGAGGAGTGAAGGTTATGTACAAACGAATATTGTGTCCTGTGGATGGCAGTCAAACATCAAACCGAGGATTAAAGGAGGCTATTGAATTAGCAAAAGATCAAGGCGCTAAGCTAAGGTTTATACATGTGATTGATACTTACATGCCAATCCTTGATGGTGGAGGTGGTTTGACTATGGTGGATATGGTGGAAACCTTGAAAAAAAATGCTGAGGAAGTGATTCAACAGGCCAATAATGCAGCAAAAAAATCAGGTATTAAAAGTAATTCAATTATTACGGAGATACTAGGCGGCAGCCCTTCAACTGAAATCATTAAACAGTCTAAAGATTGGTCTGCTGACATTATTGTAATGGGGACACATGGGCTTCGTGGTTTTAGTCGTATCGTTATGGGAAGCGATGCCGAACAAGTGATTCGTACTAGTGTGATTCCTGTTTTGTTAGTGAACTCAGCCAAACTTTAAGGAGAAGCATATGATTGTTTCAGATTTTTGTGAACGTGAAGTGGTC
This sequence comes from uncultured Methylophilaceae bacterium, assembly GCA_964352515.1. Taxonomy (GTDB): domain Bacteria; phylum Pseudomonadota; class Gammaproteobacteria; order Burkholderiales; family Methylophilaceae. The sequence continues at coordinate 2,729 of CAYGSH010000057.1, forward strand.
ATTGTTGAAGCGGATACCACTTTAGTAGAAACTGCCAAGCTAATGCGCCATTTCCATGCAGGTTATGTGGTAGTGGTAGAAGATAAAAACAATCAGATTAATCCGCTAGGTATTGTGACAGATCGTGATATTGTGATTGAAGTGGTTGCCACAGAGCTAGATGCTGAAACCATTACAGCGGGGGATATTATGGTGCAATATTTATACAAAGTGAATAAAGATGATGGCTTAGTGAGTACGATAGAAATGATGAATCAACATGGTGTCCGTCGCTTACCTGTTGTGACAGCTGAGGGTTTATTGGTTGGCGTCGTCACTATGGAAAATATATTAGAAAAAATGTCAAATCTCTTTGATTTCACAGCCTTAATCAAAACAGAAAGAGAAAACGAATTCAAGCAACGTCAATAATAACTAACGTATATAGAAGGTAAGTAAAATCAATCTAGATTTTCATTTAAAAGGCCAATAGCTATTGAATCGTCATTTAAAAATTGCAACTTATAATATCCATAAGGGTGTTAGCAGCTTTAACACACGGTTAGTGTTAAATAAACAAAGAGAGCTTATACGAAAATTACACGCTGACATTGTTTTTCTCCAAGAAGTGCGAGGTGCACATGAAAGGCATAGTAAGCTGACTTTAAATAGCCAGTATGAATTTCTTGCTGATGCGATATGGCCTGAATTTGCCTATGGTAAAAATGCAATTCTTTCAAATGGACATCATGGCAATGCAATTCTATCTAAATATCCTATCGTATACTGGGAAAACGAGAACGTGTCAGCAAATGCAGTTGAGCAACGCGGTATATTACATTGTGAAATAAAGGTACCTAATTGGCAGCAAAGTTTACACTGTATTTGTGTACATTTTGGATTGCTATCTGTATGGCGGCGAACACAACTAAAAGCGCTTATTCAGCGTGTGAATGATTTTGTACCACATGATTGCCCATTGGTTATTGCAGGCGACTTTAATGACTGGAGGCAAGAAACGGGTTATATTTCCTCTAAACACCATCACTTGCAAGAAGTTTTCAAAATGGCAAAAGGTGCACATGCCAGAAGTTTTCCATCAGTATTGCCTTTTTTTAAATTGGATCGGATTTATGCAAGTGGATTTTCCATTCAACACTGTCATGTGCATACCGGTACTGTGGTGGCTAATTTGTCTGATCACGCAGCTTTGACGGCCGAGTTAATTTTGAATGATGAAATATATTCCAAATAATCAAATTACCTTGTTATGTAATGGGCTAGAGTACTTTCCAGCCCTGATAGAGGCAATTCAAGAAGCAAAGCACGAAATATATCTTCAAACATATATTTATGAACTTGATAAAGTTGGTGTGCAAGTCAGTAATGCATTAATTAAGGCAGCAAAGAAAGGCGTTTATGTTCGTGTTTTATTAGATGGTTTTGGGTGCAAAGATTTTGAAAAAGCACATATGTCATTACTTATTAAATCTGGCGTGCAAGTTTTATTCTTTAGACCAAAAATTTCACCATGGACATTTAAACGAGGCCGTTTAAGGCGTTTGCATAGTAAGTTAGTAGTGATTGATGGTCAAGTTGGGTTTGTTGGCGGCATTAATATTGTAGATGACTACAACACGCCTGAACATACACCACCCAGAATTGACTATGCAGTAAAAACACAAGGCCCAATTGTAAAAGCAATGTATCAAAGTGCACATGGACTTTGGCACAGAGTCTGTCGATCACAATTCAAGAAAATTAATAATATTCAGTATGCCAATCAGTCTTTAAGTCTAGTTCTTGGGCAAATGGATGCCCAGTTTGTTGTTAGAGATAACTTTAAGCATCGTAGAGATATCGAAAATGCATATTTATCTGCAATATCATTAGCAAAAACGGAAATCATTATCGCGAATGCTTATTTTCTCCCTGGCTTACGTTTTAGGCATGCATTAAGAGATGCTTCAGCAAGAGGGGTACGCATTGTATTGCTATTACAAAATCGAACAGAATATTTGCTGCTCGATTTTGCTACTAGAGCTTTGTACACTGTGTTGCTAAAACAAGGTATTTGTATTTATGAATACCATAAAAGTTTTATGCATAGCAAGGTTGCAGTCTTTGATCAACAGCTAGCTATTGTTGGCTCTTCAAATATTGATCCATTTAGCTTGTTTTTATCCCTAGAATCAAATGTAGTTATTAAAAATAAAGACTTTGCTGAAATGCTTAAACAACACTTACAAAAGTCTATCGATGAAGGTGCCGTTTTAATCACGGTGGATGATTGGCAACATCATAATCGCTTTAAGCGGTTTGTATCATGGATAACTTACGGATGCGTTAAATTAGTGTTGGCAGTGGCTGGTTATCCTGAAAACATATGAATTAAATGCTTTTATAAAATGAAATGACTGCAAGGTATAAGTGTTTGAACGTACATACCGATGCTAAAGAGTTTTATAAGATGTTATTTTGATTGGAGCATATGATGGCAGACGTTCGAGATAAACTAGTAAAAGATATTAAGGCATTATTCTTAGACTTAGAACAAGCATTAGATGATGTAAAAGGTAAAACAAATCAAGAAGTGGCAGAACTTCAAATCAATTTAAAAAGAAAAATTGCGGATGCTAAAGTGCAGTTAACTGCTTCAGAGCAAGATTTCTTAGCTAAAGAAAAAATCGCTATTGAAATGACCGATAACTATACCCGAGATAATGTTTGGAAATTTATTTTAATTGCAGCATTTATAGGATTTTTATTGGGTTATTCCTTGTAACAAAATTCTAATTGAATAAAAAAACAATAATAGTTGTATCGATCAGTCATTAAGCGAGTTTGGAGAGTCACGCCATGGAATATAAAGATTATTATCAAGTGTTAGGTGTGAAAAAAACGGCGACTAGTGATGAAATTAAAAAGGCTTACCGAAAGCTTGCGCGCAAGTATCATCCTGATATCAGTAAAGAAGTCAATGCTGAAGAAAAGATGAAAGAAATCAATGAGGCAAATGCTGTTCTATCTGATACAGAAAAGCGAGCAGCTTTTGATCAATTAGGTAATCAATATCAAAGTGGCCAAGAGTTCCGACCACCTCCTGATTGGAATGCTGGTTTTGAATATTCTGGCGATGGTATGTCTGGAGCAGAGTCAGCGGACTTTAGTGAGTTCTTTGCTAATTTGTTTGGCCAAGGTATGAAACATGACAATCATAAAGGTAGCAGACGAGGGCAAGATCATCATGCCAAGATTTTTATTGACTTACTTGATACTTTTCAAGGAACTACAAAAAGCATCTCTTTACACACACCTCAGCAAGATCAACAAGGGCACGTTGTACTTAAAGAAAGAGTACTAAATGTCAAAATTCCAAAGGGCGTTAAGGAAGGTCAACATATTCGTTTGCCAGGCCAAGGTACACTCGGTTTTGGAGGAGGCGCATCCGGTGATTTGTTCTTAGAGGTTCATTTTAAACAAGATAATATTTATCGAGTAGAAGGGCGTGACATTTATATAAATGTTGCTATAACACCGTGGGAAGCAGCATTAGGAGAAACAATTAAAGTAATTACTCCAACGGGTGATGTACAAATGAAAGTGCCAGTAAATTCAAAATCTGGTAGCAAATTAAGATTAAAAGGTCGAGGTATTCCGGCAAAGGATATTGCTGGAGATTTGTTCGCTATACTCAATATTGTGACACCTCCAGCGAATAATGAGAAAGAAAAGCAATTTTATAAAGAAATGGCTGAAGTATTTTCATTTAATCCTCGAGATAGCGTAAAGGTATAAATACGATGAAAAAAGCATTCTTAACGGGTGAGTTATTAGATGAATCATCTTTATCGCTAGAAGCATTTGCAAGTGCTTGTCGAGTTGAGGTGAAGTGGGTCGTTGAACGCATTGAAGCAGGCCATCTTAATAACAATTTTAAAAAGCATGAAAAAACATGGTGTTTCAAGAGTGAAGATATCGTTCGTGCAAGAAGATTATTATCAATTGAGCAAAGTTTTGATGCAGATGCTGAGCTAGCCGCTTTAGTGGCAGATTTAATTGAAGAAGTAAATCAACTCAAACAAAAACTAAAAGTTGCACAGATGTGAGCGCCTCATATTAAAAATAGTTATATAGGTGCCGGCGCGTATTTTTGAAATATTATTATTCAGATAAGCTTTTATTTTCAATAAGAAATATGCTAATGGAGCACTTAATATGACAGAAAATGATAAATTAATTCAAAAGGTAGTAGTTGCAACAGACTTTTCTAAACATAGCGACTTAGCTGTTAAACGTGGCGCGCAAATTGCCCAACAATCAGGTCAATTATTGCATTTATTACATGTGGTTCATCCTCTAGATATCTATCCAGAGTTGATGCTTGGGTTTGATAAGCACTACAAAGATTATGAGCGACAAAAACATGCAACTAGCATGGCAGATCTTGATCAGTTAGCAATTCAATTAAGAAAAGATTTTAATATAAAAGTTAAAACAGCAGCACGAATTGGCAGAACACACACTCAGATTGCAAAGTATGCAAAAGATGAATCAGCAGATTTATTAATTGTTGGTTATCGGGGTGAAAGTAATTTACTGAATTTAATCATGGGCACAACAGCCTTTCGCGTTTTACAACTTTCCTCATGTCCTGTTTTGGTGATTAAAAATATTCAAGTAAATCCATATAACAATGTGATTGCTGCAATCGATCTTAAACCATTGTCTTCCCAAGTGGTTGCATTGGCTTGCAGTGTTGCACCTAATGCTAATATAGAGTTATTACATGTTTTTGATCTTAAGCAGGAAGCACTTCATCGTGACATAAGGCCTAGCGAAAGTTTGGAAAAAGATTATCGTGCTGTCGCAATGGAACAGATTGACAAAGCGCTCAGTAAGCTATTATTGCAGATAAATAATCCAAATGTATCAACGATGACATTGAATGGCTACATACCAGAAGCAATTTGCTCACGCGTTACAGATGTAAAAGCAGATTTAATTATATTAGGTAAAAATGATAAAAGTAGTATAGAAGAGTTTTTAATTGGTAGTGTCAGTAAAACAATTGCTAACATGGTTGCTTGTGATGTGTTAATTAAATAATGGAAAATGCAACGCTACTTATATGGTTCATCAATAGGCCAACAGTTTATATCTTGTCATAAGTTACTGTATAATATATGACGATTCTAGCCTAAGGCCGTATCAATATATCGCATAATGAGCGATATTATTTTATAAGCACTATCATTTAAGGAATTAATAATGAGTCAAATTGTATTAGAACATAATCCATCAGAAGAAAAATTAAAAGAATTAGGTGTTTCTAGCTGGTCTATTTGGGATTGCCCACCATCAAAATTTCCACTAGATTTTGATATGACAGAAACTGCTTACGTTTTAGAAGGTGAATTTCATGTTTACCCAGAAGGTGGAGAAAAAGTAGTTGTTAAAGCTGGTGATTTAGTTGTTTTCCCAAAAGGTTTAAAGTCGAACTGGGAAGTTGTAAAGCAACTTAAAAAACATTATAAACACTCATAATTTTGCTGAATCAAAATTACAAAAGCCTAGCCGTTGCTAGGCTTTTTGGTTTAAATTTAATTATATATGTTAAAAATTAACAGGCAAAATTAGACTGCATTTAATTTACTTCCACATCCTAGTTAATCTTTTATATCATAATTTATGAGAAGGAAAAGAAATGAAAATAATCGTAGAAAAACCTGATTTAAATCAACTCATGGCATTAGGGGTAAAAAGTTGGCCTATTTGGACAAAAGAAGTTTCAACATTTCCATGGGACTATAATACACAAGAGATTGCTTATATACTTGAAGGTGAGGTTACTGTAACGCCTAAAAATGGCGGAGAACCTGTTCATTTTGGCGCTGGAGATTTAGTCACTTTCCCATCTGGTCTATCATGTCTATGGCAAGTGAAGAAAGCACTCAAAAAACATTATCAATTCAGATAAATTCTGATAGAAAAAGCTTAAAGTTTCTCCAAAGCCTCTTGAAGTTTTTTCATCTTCGCTTTACTCAAAGGATTTTCATCTATTTCAGAAATTAAAAAAGTGTCTTCAGCGCGATTGCCTAAAGTGTTGATTTTTGCGTTATGAACAATCACATCTGAATCAATAAAGATAAAAGCAATGCAAGCAAGCAAGCCAGGCCTGTCACCAGCCACGATATCAACCATTAAATGCTTACTGTCCGGTAGTGCATCAAATACCACTTCTGTTTTAATCGGCATATGCTTAACTTGACGATTAATTCGACCTTTAATGGGTGTTTCTAAAGGGGTTGTTGATAGAATCTTGTCGTAAAGATTATCCTCAATATATTTTAATAAACCACTGTAACTGATTTCTGTAGTTGATTGATCTAAAACAATAAAATTGTTTAAAGCATAATTATGATTTGTCGTGTAAATTTTTGCTTGACCAATGTTATAACCTAGGCGATCAAAGAAGTTACAAATACGGGCAAAGATATCTTGTTGATTTTTGGTATAAATCATGACCTCTATACCATCACCTTCGCGACTTAAATGCGCGCGAACAATTGGCTTTTCGGAATACACATGCGGGATAAGTAATCTAGTCTGCCATGCAATCTCATTGCTATTATAACGAGAGAAGTAGGCTTCACCGACTTCATTCCAAAAGTCAGTATAAGCAGACTGGGAAAGACCATATTTTGAAAGTTTCGTACTGGCTTTTCGTTGACGATCTTTTATCGCTTCTTGAACGCTAAAGCTCTGATTGTTTAATATTTGTCGTGTTTCTAAAAATAAGTTTTCAAGCAGTCGCGCTTTCCATGCATTCCATACGTTGGGGCTTGTTCCCCTGACATCTGCTACCGTTAATAAATATAAGGCTGTCAGGCGACGCTCATTTTTAACTAGTTTAGCGAACTGTTCAATTATCGCTGGATCAGATAAGTCTGATTTTTGTGCCACTTTTGAAAGTTGTAAATGCATCTCAACTAACCATGTAACAAGCTCTGTATCTTCATCTGGCATTTGATGTAATTGACAGAAGCGTTTTGCATCCACTTTACCCAGCGCTGAATGGTCGCCACCACGACCTTTCGCGATATCATGAAATATCGCCGCTAAATATAATAGATATGGTTTTTCAAAAGCTGCAAAAATTTCACTACAAAGCGGAAACTCATGCTCAAGTTCATGTTTACTAAACCGGCGTAAATTAGCTAAGACATTGATGGTATGTGCATCGACAGTGTAGACATGAAAGAGGTCGTGTTGCATTTGACCTATAATTTTGCCGAATGCTGGAATATATTTACCAAGCACGCCGTATCGATTCATTCGGCTAATACTATGATGCACTCCATTTTTTTCTTTTAAGATATTTAGAAAAATTCGTTGATTAGCTGCTGATTGACGGAATTCTTTTGTAATTAGATTAGTTGCACTTTGAAGTTGGCGAAGCAATACAGGGCTAAAACCTTCAAGCTCAGGGTGTTGTTGGAGTAATAAAAAGCATTCTAAAATTGCACTAGGTTTTACTTGAAATAAGTCTGGAGATGCCATTTCGAGTAATTTGTTTTGAGCAATAAAGTCATCATTAATGACGCTATCTAGCTCTCCTGGTAAGCAGGTGTTGACAAAAGATTTAATTAATATTTCATTGATCAGTGTGATAAAACGAACACTTCGGTAGTAGCTTTGCATGAGTTGTTCACTTGCACGTTTTCGATCTGTATTGACTAATCCAAGATTGGCAGCAAGTTCATTTTGAAAGTCAAATAAAAGGCGATCTTCTCTTCGTTTTGCAAGGTAATGCAAACGTATGCGTAATGTATTTAAGTTTCGCTCATGCTTTTTGATTGAAGCAAGTTCTTCAGAACTGATAATGCCATTTTTTTCTAACTCACTCCAAGTATTGCCCAAGCCTTGACTTTGTGCTATCCATAAAATGACATGTAAATCACGCAAACCACCAGGGCTTTCTTTAATATTGGGTTCCAGCTTGTAGGCCGTGTCATTAAATTTGGCATGTCGATTCTTTTGTTCAGTCAGTTTTCTTGATAAAAACTGATCACCATTCATTTGTTGGTTAATTGCGATATAAAAGTTAGCAAAAGTAGCCTTAGGGCCACAGATAAGCCTGGCTTCTAGTAAATTGGTTTGTATAGATATGTCTTCCGCAGCTTCTTGAATACATTCCTGCATGCTGCGAACACTATGACCAATATTTAAACCCAAATCCCATAAAATGCCGACCATCTCTTCAATTGCTTGATTTTGAGCATCTGAAACATGTTCAGGGACAAGAATCAGCAAATCAATATCAGAGTATGGAAAGAGCTCCTTACGCCCATATCCACCTACCGCAATTAAACTAACATCTTCACTCAGCCCATTTTCGCACCACACTTTTTGCAATAGGCTATCAATTAACTTCGTATGTTTTTTTAATAAGCTTGTTGGGTTTTTATCTTTTAGAAAGAGCTCTTCTAGTTTGACTTGTTGTTCTTTTAATTCTTTACGCCATGCTGAAATAGTCATCGTTGACATTGTATTTAAACTATCCTAATTTACTTTAGATTGAATTGAAGTTTTCTGGTCTTGCCGGGGTGCCATCAGATACTGTTAACACTTCGTATCCAGAATTAGTCACTAAGATAGTATGTTCCCATTGCGCGGATAAACTTCGATCTTTTGTTACAACAGTCCACCCGTCTGGCATGTGTTTAATGTCACGCTTGCCAGCATTAATCATAGGCTCTATTGTGAAAATCATGCCTTCTTTTAATACGATACCAGTGCCAGGTTTGCCATAATGTAAAACTTGTGGGTCTTCATGAAATTTTTTACCAATTCCATGCCCACAGAACTCCCTCACCACGCTATATCCACTTTTTTCTGCAAATGTTTGTATTGCATGTCCAATGTCACCCAATGTGGCACCAGGTTTCACTGTATTGATACCAAGCCACATTGCTTTATAGGTAATTTCACTTAATCGTTTTGCTTGAATTGAGGTTTCTCCCACATGAAACATGCGAGAAGTATCACCATGATAGCCATCTTTTATCACAGTAATATCGATATTAACTACATCACCATTTTTAAGTACCTTTTCGCCTGGAACACCGTGACAAATTTGATGATTAACTGAAGTACATATCGATTTGGGGTAGGGTGTATGACCATCTGGGGCATAATTAAGTGGTGCTGGTATCGCGTTCTGAACATTCACAATATAGTCATGGCACAAACTATCCAACTTGTCTGTTGTCACGCCTTGAACAACAAAAGGTGTTATATAATCAAGCACTTCAGAGGCTAACTTCCCTGCGATGCGCATTTTTGCAATGTCGTCTTGTGTATTGATGGTAATAGACATAAATTTTTAGAGATGTTTATTTTGATTAAGGTTGATTTAAACAGGTTAAATTGGTATTATACGCGCCGCTATGCAGGACTACATAAAGTATTTTAACACTTAACATAATGCTTAGCTAAATTACTACACAGCCCCGTACAGGGTGTTCACACTATTAATGTGAATGATGTTGGGCATGTGTAATTTTTAACCCTTACATGGAGTAAATTATGTCTGTAACAATGCGTCAGATGCTTGAGGCCGGTGTTCACTTTGGTCATCAAACCCGTTATTGGAATCCAAAAATGGCTGAGTTCATTTTTGGCGATCGAAATAAGATTCATATTGTCAACCTTGAAAAAACATTACCTCTTTTTGAAGAAGCACAAAAATATGTGCGTACACTTGCTGCAAATAAAGGTCGAATTCTATTTGTTGGCACTAAAAGACAAGCACGTGATATCGTAAAAGAAGAAGCACAACGTGCTGGATGTGCTTATGTGAATCATCGTTGGTTGGGCGGTATGTTAACTAACTATAAAACTGTTAAACAATCTATTAAACGTCTTAAAGATTTTGAAGCGATGGTTGAAGATGGCAGTATGGAAAAATTTGCTAAGAAAGAAGCCTTAGGTTATAAGCGTGAGCTAGAAAAACTAGAGCGTTCAATTGGTGGCATTAAAGAAATGGGCGGATTGCCAGACGCTATCTTTATTATTGACGTAGGTCATGAAAGTGGAGCCGTTGTAGAAGCTAAAAAATTAGGCATTCCTCTCATTGGTGTTGTGGATACAAATAATTCACCAGAAGGTATTTCTTATATCATTCCTGGTAATGATGACTCAAGTCGTGCAATTAGATTATATGCGCGTGGTATGGCTGATGCAGTTCTAGAAGGCCGTGCAAATGCTATTGCTGAAATTGCTAAATCAGCCAGTGAACCAGAAGAGTTTGTTGAAGTAGCTGAAACAATAGCAGAGTAAGATTTAAAAAAACTAAGCTGGGTTTTTCCCAGCTTTTTAATTTTATAAATATCAATAATTTATTAATGTAACTTAAAGTTACATATCAAATTTTAAGGAGCTCAATATGGCTGAAATTACAGCGAGCATGGTAAAAGAACTTCGTGAACGAACAGATGCGCCAATGATGGACTGCAAAAGAGCCTTAACTGAGGCAGAAGGTGATATGAGTCGTGCAGAAGAGATTCTACGTGTACGATTTGGTAACAAGGCAAGTAAATCTGCAGGTCGTGTTGCAGCAGAAGGTATTGTGGGTATCAGTTTGTCGGTTGATGGTAAAGCAGGCACGCTAATAGAAGTAAACTCAGAAACAGATTTTTGTGCAAAAAATGAAGCATTTATCGCCTTTGTTGATCAGTTGGCGGGTGTTATTAACC
>CAYGSH010000058.1:0-12844 GCA_964352515.1 uncultured Methylophilaceae bacterium
ATAGCAAAGTCGATTTAATGGCTTTAGAAAAAGATAAATTCAAAGGCGCCATCCGTACTGACTTTATCTTATCGGCAGAGATTATTGTGATTGCATTAGGCACAGTCACTTCTGCTTTGTTCCTGAAACAAGTTTTCGTCGTCTCACTGATTGCCATTGGTGTGACCATTTTTGTGTATGGTCTCGTAGCAGGCATCGTTAAACTGGATGATGTTGGCTTGCATTTATTACTCAAAAAAGGCCAAGGCATTATTAAACAACTGCAAAGAAGACTAGGCCAAATCATCTTAAATCTTGCACCCTATCTTATGCGCGGCCTCACCATCGTTGGGACTGCCGCCATGTTTTTGGTCGGTGGCAGTATCCTTAGCCACGGCATACCCACTCTACACCATATGAAAGACCATCTAACAACATTGGCAAGCAGCATCAATAGCATACTGGCAACTATCACGCCTATATTAGCCGATGCAGTAATCGGCATTATCGCTGGTGGTGTTTCGGTACTTTTATTTCAAGTAGTTAAAAAGTGGTTACCGCAAAAATAGTTTCTTCATGAATAGATAGCGGTTTAACATACTGCATAAAGGCAATAAACCTTGAGTACTAATCTACAATACCGATTATAGATCAGCGATAGCTCATCGAACCAATGATTTGCTCTATCAGTGTTACAACCGCTCTAACGTAATCAACCTATACTCATATGATGCTGCGAAATGGTGTGCTCGATTTCGTGAATTTCCTAGCCTGTCAAGCTGCCGTCCTAGCATCCGTTCTGCCAGCCATGCTTTTATCTTAGAGCTTGAGCGCATATTCGTACGAATGTCTGACAATAAAGGGGCTAAGTGATTAGCCTGCAGGTGGTCTAGAAGCACAAAAGTAGGAAGAATCGAGTAGGTTAAATCGTCATCACGCGTAACTTTGAAGACATTCTGTCTAGAAAGCTCTTCCATGAACTCAGCATGGGTACCTCGTGTACCGTTTTCCTGTAACCCTCTATTCTTTGCATCGCGGCGAAAGTAGTCAAAAATGACCACGCCTTGTTCTGCCAATCTTGCGGCTTGAGCAAGCGCTTGCTTTAAATCAATGTAGTGAAAGCTTTCAGCAAAAATACAAATATCGAACCGGTGTTTAGATTCAAAATTCTCGAATTTCGTCGTATAAACAGGAGTTCCTGAGGGAAGCTTGGCAAGTGCCATCGCGTTCATCTTCTCTGACGGACAAACGCAAGCCATATCAAAGCCGCGCTGAGACAAATTAAGTGCAATTGCACCTGTTCCTGAACCCACATCAAGTATACGACGCACATCTTTAGGAAAAGCATTAACCAAATAATCAACATAAACCACCTGCGCCTGTCCCAAAGTAGACAGTGAAAGTACGCTTGGCAATCCATTCGGCCATAAACCGTAGTGTAAAAATCCATCTCCAAAAACTGCTTCTGAAAGTCTAGCCACCAAATTAAGCTCGCCCGCTTTATCTTGCATAATCCCTTTCCTTATTTGTTAGCAATAAAACGCATCTGTCTTTCACAACACTAAGGGCTATACCTCTCGAAATAGATTAGATTATTGAGACTGAACATTGAAAATAGACAGCCGAATTTAGATTTCAAAAAACAAATCTTACTTATATTTATATTGCTTTTAAATCAGTTTTTTTAGAGTTATAACTTAAGATTAAGCTGAGAATAGATTACTGGGGCCAATAATGCTTAACATTGCGCCTTATTTATTAAGAGTGCTCACAATTATTAGCAACACAACCATATTCTGTGTTGGTGGTAGCATGATGAGTTAAGGTATAACTGCTCAACACCATTTGAAAAACTATCTCACAACACTGGCGAGTGGGATTAATAGCCTACTAGCAACTATCAAGCCTATATTGGCTGATGCTGTGATTGGCATCATCGCTGGTGGTATTGCGGCACTTGTATTTTAGGTTGTGAAAAAGTGGCTGCCGCAAAGTAGTTGGCCATTGATGTTAAGGAAAAATAAACCTAATACTAAAATTCCTAGCTAATCAATTTTACTCTGCCCCCATTGAGTCATGCAATAAATCAAAAAGCTTGTTTCTAATTCAACTATTTCTAGTGTTCTAGTATTTGGGTTAAAAAAGGCAGAAATATCGCTACTATCTAAATGCATGACTAAAGGCTTGGAAGCCATATTGTCTATCCCTAAATAATATGCTTAGAAATAACTGAGAGCCAAAGTTAAATCAAATATCATCATCTTCTGAAAACCGCTGCTCTTCAAATGGGAAAGCATCGTTATGATAGCCTCTCACCTCCCAAAAGCCGCGTTTATCAAACTCGTGTACCTCAATGGCTTTTAACCATTTTGCACCTTTCCACGCATAACGTTTGGGTACCACCATGCGTACTGGGCCGCCGTGCTCACGTGTGAGTGGTGCGCCTAATACGCTGTGTGCAATCAGCACATCATCATCTAATAAGGCATCGAGTGGTAAGTTGGTGGTGTAACCATCATAGCCATGCATGGTGACATATTTGGCCTTCTCTAATGGCCCCGCCATTTCTAATACATCACGTGCGCGCACCCCTTGCCAATCCATATCCAACTGACTCCAACGTGTAACACAATGAAAATCAGAAACATCCGTAATATGGTTTAAGGACTGAAATGCATCCCAATCTAATAGAAGTTCATTTTCAACTAAGCCGTACAGACGCAATTGCCATTGCGCTGTTGTGATATCGGGTTTAATACCTAAATCGAGTACTGGAAAGTTGCTTACTTGCTTTTGGCCTGCGGGTATACGCTCATTAACACCTGCTTTGCTTGGCAAACTGCCTTTTTTGGCGATGGCTATTTTCCCTGCAATGAGCTTTTTCCAATCAGGCATAAGCTAAGCGTTGCCCTGTTTTGGTTTAAAACTATCTAATAATAAAATACCTACCCCAACTGTGATGGCACTATCGGCAACATTAAATGCTGGCCAATATAGATTGTTCAGATGAAAAGATAAAAAGTCCACCACATAACCTAATGTAACGCGATCATATAAATTACCTATAGCACCACCGAGCACCAACGCCAAACCCAAACAAAATAATTTTTCTGAATGGTGTTTGATCAGCAAATAGAGGATAAATAGGCTGGCAAGAGCGGCAATAATGGTAAAAAACCATTTTTGCCATCCACCTGCACTCGCTAAAAAGCTAAATGCAGCCCCTTCATTATGGTAACGAACCAAGTCGAAAAATGAAGTCACAACCAACTTATCACCAAAAGCAAATGATTGCTGGATTAAATATTTAGTATATAAATCTAAAGCAATCACCACCACACTGATGGATAACCACTTGGTTAGGTTGGCTTTAAGCATAATGACGTGACACACTGGCGCCAAACAAATTACCAACACAACGATCACAGAGCGTTGCGTGTTCTGCATGTGATCCTACATCTGCTCGATAATGCCAGCAACGGCTACATTTTTGATGTGCACTTGGTGTGACTTCAATTTTTTGCTCAGAAGCATTGGCTACTTTGTACACCTTAGCGCTAGAAGTAATCATGACAAATCGCAAATCATCACCCAAACTGTTGAGGGCTTCATATACATCATCCATCACATAAAAGACTAGCTCTGCCTGCAATGAAGAACCCACTTGCCCAGTGCCACGAACGACTTCAATTTCTTTTGCAGCCTCTGCTCTAATCGCACGTATTTTTTCCCATTTTGCTTTTAGGCTTTGCTCAAAATCAGCATATTCCAGTGGAGTAATCACATCGTCTGGATTTGACCAGTCATGCAAAAGTACAAAATCATCTGTTTCTGGATACAGTGTTTGCCAGATTTCTTCTGCTGTATAACTAAGCACTGGCGCCATTAGCCCAGCCAATACCTGCGTAATTTTTAATAACACTGTTTGCGCTGCTCGGCGGTCAAGGGAATCTTCCGCATTGGTATACATACGGTCTTTTAAAATATCAAGATAAAATGCACCTAAATCTTCTGCACAGAAATGCTGCAAGGCTTGGCCAACTCGATGTAGTTCATAACTATCGTAAGCGGCTTTACACATTTTTGATAAATCACTGAGCATGCCCAAAGCATAGCGATCAATTTCCAATAAGCTATCATATGGCACTGCTTGACTGACCACATCAAAATCTTCCACATTGGCAAGCAAGAAGCGTAAGGTATTGCGAATCTTACGGTAACTATCCGCCACCCGTTTTAGAATCTCATCTGAAATAGTTAGTTCACCTGAGTAATCAGTACTAGCAACCCATAAGCGGAGAATGTCAGCGCCATAGGTATCCATGACTTTTTGTGGCGCGACTACATTGCCTTTGGACTTACTCATTTTGTAGCCTTTGCCATCAACCACAAAGCCATGTGTTAACAAGGCGTTATAAGGCGCACGACCATCAATGGCGCAACCAGTGAGCAATGAGCTTTGGAACCAGCCACGATGTTGATCTGAACCTTCTAAATACAAATCAGCAGGGAAAGCTAACGCTTCACGACGCTTTAAGACAGAAGCGTGCGTTGTGCCTGAGTCAAACCAAACATCCAGTGTATCAGTAACTTTTTTGTATTGTTCAGCATTTTCTGGTGCATGGTCTGCTAAAAAAGCATCGCCATCAAGACTAAACCAAGCCTCAACCCCTATTTTCTCTACCAATAAACAAGCTTGCTCTAATAAAAGACTGGTATTGGGATGGAGTTCACCCGTTTCTTTATGCACAAATAGCGGCATTGGCACACCCCAGTTACGCTGGCGTGATACACACCAGTCTGGACGAGTTTTAATCATACCTTCTAAACGTGCACGACCCCAATCTGGAAAAAACGCGGTATTCTCTACAGCGTTATTCGCATGCTCACGTAAAGATTTTCCATCTTTTCCTTCTGCATTCATGCCAACAAACCACTGATGGGTGGCTAATTGCATCAATGGTGTTTTATGGCGCCAGCAATGCGGAAAGCTATGATGTAAACGTGCGCTCGCGATTAAAGCACCGCTTTCACTCATCTGCTCTAAAATGACTTTATTGGCATCTTTACGGTTTAATCCACGAATCGGCGCAAACTCAACCAAGTCACTTTCAAAGAAATGTCCATTAGCACCCATTAATACTCTTGGCTTTTCATCAGGGTAATGCGCGCGCATCACCAGCCAGTCATCGTTACCATGAGCTGCAGCGGTATGCACTAAACCAGTACCTGCATCCGTTGTGACATGTTCACCACAGATTACTGGCACTTGGCGATTATCGAATGGATGTTGTAGTAGCATGCCTTGCAAGGCCTCACCCTGACAAGCACCTAGTACTTTCGTGCCTTCTTCTTCATAACGCGTTAAGGTCGCCTCTGCTAAATCATGGGCAAGAATCAACAAGCCTTTGCTGGTTTGAACCAAGTCATACTCTAATGCTGGATGCACACTGACAGCTTGGTTTGCTGGCAATGTCCAAGGTGTCGTTGTCCAAATCACCGCAAAAACATCATCGCTTATTTCAAGGCTAAATACTTTACTTAACGCTGCGTTATCCTCCACTTTAAAGCCCACATCAATCGCTGGGGAATTTACATCTTCATATTCGACTTCTGCCTCAGCCAAAGCGGAGCCGCAGTCAGTACACCAATGAACAGGTTTAGAACCTTGGTATAAGTAACCATTTTTATGAATATCCCCCAAAGCACGCATAATGTCAGCCTCGGTTTGGTAATCCATGGTGAGATATGGGTTGTCCCAATCGCCTAAAACACCTAGACGGACAAAATCCTTCTTTTGCTTTTCTACCTGCTCAGCAGCGTAAGCACGACAAAGCTCACGAAATTTTGCTGGATCTATGTTTTTACCATGATTTTTTTCAACCACTAACTCAATCGGCAAGCCATGACAGTCCCATCCAGGTACATAAGGCGCATCATAACCACTCATAGTTTTTGATTTAACAATCACGTCTTTTAATATTTTATTGACCGCATGACCAATATGAATATCGCCATTTGCATAGGGAGGACCGTCATGCAAAATGAATTTCTTTGCATCTTTGCGCGTCGCTCTTATTTTTTGATAAAGCTTTTGTTCTTGCCAGTGTTTTAGCCAAGCAGGTTCTCGCTGGGCCAAGTTGCCTCGCATTGGGAAAGCGGTTTCTGGTAAATTCAGTGGATACTTTTCGTTATTACTGTCGGTCATGCCAATTTTCTAATCTATTTATCAGTTAATTTGTTTTAAAAAAATCTTGCGCATCTTTAACGTCTAATGCAATCTGCGCCTTAAGCGCCTCTAATCCAGCAAACTTCATTTCATTTCGTATTTTATGAAAGAACTGAACATGTACATGCTGATCATACAAATCTCCATCAAAATCAAACACGTACACTTCCAGCATCAATTTAGGAATGCCAGCAATCGTCGGACGAACGCCTAAATTGGCCACGCCACCTCGCCCATCTAATTTTACCGCATAAACGCCTGTAAAGGCAGGTCGCTCATGGCGCATATGTACATTTGCAGTTGGGTAGCCAAGTTGTCTTCCGCGTTTGGCTCCATGAACAACCTTTCCGCTAATGCTATACGGGCGACCTAATAACCGTTCTGCCTGTATAAAATCAGCAGTAGCCAATGCATCTCTAACCAATGTACTTGATATACGATGCTGATCAACTTTTACTTCAGGAAAATCGATTAAATCAAACCCAGTAGCAATTAAATCATTCACTGTCCCTTTGCGCTTTGCGCCAAAACAAAAGTCCCCGCCTACCAGTATCGTATTGGCATTGAGTTCACTTTTTAGCATTTGATGCATAAATTCTTCGGCTGTGATAGCTGCAAATGCAGCATTAAACCGCAACACAAACACGTCCTCAATCCCTGCTTCATTAAAATACTCTAACTTTTCTCGCATTGAAGAAAGGCGTGCTGGTGCATTTTGTGGGGTGAAGTATTCTCGAGGGTGTGGCTCAAAGGTCATCACCGCTGGCTTTAGTTGTTTCAAGTATGCAACTTCTACTGTTTTTGATAAAAGTGCTTGATGGCCTAAATGCAAACCATCAAAATTCCCAATAGCCAATGCGAGCCTCGGATGTTTTTTTAAAGCAGTATGACGATAAATGTGCATCAATATTTTCTAATTAAATCACAATACGACGCATGAAATCTTGTACTCTAATACCCACAATCCAAAGCACGCCAAAGTAAGTCACAACGCCCAAGAGAAGCAAACCAACTAAGCGTAACATCTTCTCAATCAACGTATAATCTAACCACAACTGTTCATCACCTGCGGCAAAATAAATTGCAAGGCCCATTATTGTTACCGCAATGATCAACTTAATAATAAAAACAGACCATCCAGCTTGGGCTTGATAGAAGCCATCTTTACGTAAATGATAAAATAATAACCCAGCATTCACGCAGGCTCCTAAACCTATTGCCAAGGCTAAACCAGCGTGTTTATAGGCTTTTAAGTCAAGCCCAAACACAAAAAAAACGCTCATTAATTGGGTGACGATTAATGTAAAAATCGCAATTTTCACTGGCGTTTTAATATTTTGTCTAGAATAAAATCCTGGCGCTAACACTTTGACTAAAATAAGCCCTAAAAGCCCTAAACTATAAGCCATTAATGCAGTTTTTGTCATGATGACATCATGTGCTGTAAATGCGCCGTATTTAAATAAACTTGTCACCAATGGCACCGCCAACACGGCTAAAGCAACTGCTGCTGGCAACGCCAACATAAAGGTTAAACGTAAGCCCCAATCTAATAATTGCGAGTATTCACTATCATTCTTATCAGCCACACTTTTTGATAAACTTGGTAATAAAATTGTTCCTAAGGCAACACCAAGCAACCCTGTGGGGAACTCCATTAATCGGTCAGCAAAATATAACCATGAAACACTTCCGCTTACTAAGAACGAAGCAATAATGGTATTAATTAACAATGATATCTGCGCAATTGAAACACCAAACACTGCTGGCCCCATCAGTTTTAAAATACGCCAAACACCTTGGTCTTCTAGATCAAATGAAATACGTGGCACTAACCCTAACTGCTTAAGGTAAGGCAATTGAAAAAATAACTGCAATATGCCACCAACAAATACCGCCCAAGCCAATACTTGAATCGAATTGTTAAAATAGGGTGCAATAAACAACATAGCGGTAATAAATGACACATTTAGCCAAACAGGTGTAAAGGCAGGGGTTGAAAAGTTTCCATAAGTATTTAAAACGCCACCAGCCAAAGATACCAATGAAATAAATAATATATAAGGAAAAGTAATTCTCAGTAAATCAACAGTAAGTTTAAATTTACTTACATCTGCAACAAAGCCTGGTGCACTGACTTGGACAATCCAAGGTGCAGCTAACATTGCGATAATAGTAATGATCACTAAAAAAAGCCCCATTAATGTTGCCACATGATTAATCAAAGCATGCGTCTCATTTTGTGTGCGCTGTTTTTTGTATTCAGCTAAAATAGGGACAAACGCTTGACTGAAAGCACCTTCTGCTGAAATACGGCGCAACAAATTAGGAATTTTAAACGCAACAAAAAATGCATCTGTCATTACACCTGCGCCAAAAACCCTTGCAATTAAGGTGTCACGTACAAAACCGAGCAAGCGCGACATAAACGTCAGCCCACCAACGGTAAATAGCGTTTTTAGTAAATTCATGGAAGATTTTTACAGCTTACAATTTAATATTAAGTTTGCTGAGATTTTAGCACGCTTGCATTAGAATCATTAGATAGATATAAATAGTCTATACTTCTTGCCAATTGGTCTAAAAAACTCTATTATGTGCGGTTTCGTATTTAACACATATATAATACCAATAGCATTAGGACAAAGTACTCATGGCAAATTCAGCACAAGCTCGCAAACGCGCGCGCCAATCGGTTAAGGTTAACCAACACAATGCAGCATTACGTTCAACAATGCGTACTGCAATGAAAAAAATCATCAAAGCAATCGACTCTGGCGATAAAGCAGCTGCAACAGCAGCCTTTGCTGAAAACGTAGGCGTGATTGATCGTATTGCTGATAAAAATATCATTCATAAAAACAAAGCAGCTCGTCATAAAAGCCGCTTGAGCGCTAAAATTAAAGCAATGAGCGGCGAAGCCACTCAGTTAGTTAAAGCTAAAAAGGCACCAACACCAAAAGCAGCGGCAAAACCAGCAGCCCCAAAGAAAACAGCTGCAAGCAAAGGTGATAAATTAACAACAGTTGAAGGCATTGGCCCTAAAATTGAAACACTATTAAATGAAGAAGGCATTTCTACTTTTGCAGATTTAGCTGACGCTAAAGTTGAAACACTGACTGCTGTATTAGAAAAAGCTGGTCCTCGTTTTAAAATGCATAAGCCTGACACATGGCCACAACAAGCTGCATTAGCGCGCGATGGTAAAATGGATGAGCTTAAAGCATTACAAGACGAGCTCAACGGCGGTAAAGCAGAATAAGATTAGATTGTACTTAATATAAAAGCCGAGCTTTGCTCGGCTTTTTTATTGTTTTAAACCTAGCAGTGGAATACTTACAATCCTATATTGAGTTCACCGCGTACAATTAATGCTGTATTAATTGCCGCTTTTTGATCATTATCAATTACCGTAAAGTGACCCATCTTGCGTCCTTTGCGTGGCTCTTGTTTCCCATACAGATGTATCTTAGCGTTACCGTGAGCAAGTGCCTTCTTCCAAGCGGGTTCTTTTCCACCAATCCAACTATCGCCCAATATATTCACCATGACAGATTGACTATGTAATGAAGGATTGCCTAAAGGCATGCCAGTTATTACACGCACCTGTTGTTCGAACTGATTTGTCACACAGCCATCGATAGTGTAGTGACCAGAATTATGAGGACGTGGTGCAATTTCGTTAACCATTAACTCATGATTGACAACAAAGAACTCAACGCCCAACACGCCAACATAATTTAGTTTAGCTGCTAGATTTTTAGCTAACTCTTGCGCTCTTGCTTTAATCACTTGGGAACATCTCGCTGGAACAACTGAAATATCGAGAATACCATTTAAATGACTATTTTCTGCCGTTGGGAAAGCAGCAACATTGCCTTCTGCATCCCTAGCTAAAACAACTGACACTTCCAAATCAAGGTCCAACATTTTTTCTAAGACACATTGCTCTTGTTTGAAATTTTGAAACGCAATGACTGCTTCATCTCTATTTGCTACACGTGCCTGACCTTTTCCATCATATCCAAAACGTGCTACTTTTAACACTGCTGGATACATGTCATCAGTTGCTGGTAAATCTTCTTCTTTTAAGATGGCGACAAATGGACCAACAGGAAGCCCCGATTCTTTAAAAAAGGTTTTTTCTTTGATTCGATGTTGCGCGATAGCTACTGCTTCTGCAGATGGATGTACAACTGTTTCTTTTGCTAGCGTTGCTAAAGTTTCAGCAGGCACATTTTCAAACTCAGTTGAAACAGCAGCACATGTTTTAGCAATTGTCTTTAAGGCTTCCTGATCATCAAAGGCCGCACAAATATGTACATCTGCAATTTTACCAGCTGGGCTGTTTTTATCAGGGTCAAGTACAGTGACTTGATAACCCATTTCATGTGCGGCAATCACAAAAAAGCGACCTAACTGACCACCACCTAACATACCCAGCATTGCTGGCGCTGAAATAACATTCAATTTCATGGTTTATCTTCTAACTCCATTGCTTGGACTTTTTCGATTTGCTTCTCTCGAAAAGCATGCAGCTTTTCTGCTAAAGACTTATCTTGATTCGCTAATATGGATACTGCAAACAAACCTGCATTGACAGCACCAGCATCACCTATTGCAAAAGTTGCTACAGGCACGCCTTTTGGCATTTGCACAATTGACAACAAAGAATCTTGTCCGTTTAAATGCTTGGTTGTGACAGGAACACCTAATACTGGCAAAATCGTTTTAGATGCCACCATTCCAGGTAAGTGCGCAGCACCCCCGGCACCCGCAATAATGACTTGGTAACCTGCTTCTGCTGCATTTTCAGCAAAATTCATCATTTTATCTGGCGTTCGATGTGCAGAAACAACCTCTGCATCATAAGCGATACCAAAATCCGCTAAAATCTGTGCGGCATTTTTCATGGTTGGCCAATCACTATTTGAACCCATAATAATAGCAACCAAAGGCTGTTTTTTGATCATATTGCTTCCTAAACTTTTCTTTTACACATTACTAACAGGGTCAAATACAATTCTTCAACCCTAAATTAAAGCAAAACTAAATTATCACGATGAATTAATTCAGACTCTTCAACATAGCCCAGTATTTTTTCAATTTCATGACTGGGTCGCCCTTTGATTTGCATTACTTCTTGAGAATTATAATTCACAATTCCTCGCGCAAGCTCTTTACCATCTTCATCGACACAAGACACAACATCTCCTCTGTCAAAAGCACCAACTACTTTAATGACGCCAATTGACAGTAAACTCTTGCCATCTTGGCTCAACGCATTGGTAGCACCGAGGTCAAGTATCAGCTTACCATCTGTTCTTAGGTGATCCGCTAACCACTGCTTTTTAGCGGCTGTTTTTGTTCTAATCGACTTTAAATGCGTCCCAACTGCCTCGCCATTATGCAATCGTAGCAAGATATCTTTTTCTCTTCCTGAAGCAATAATGGTATGAACACCAGCATTTGCGGCACGCTTTGCAGCTAATATTTTCGTTAGCATGCCACCCGTACCAATACTAGAACCAGCGCCTGATGCCATTTTTTCCAGTTCGATATTGCCTGCTGTCTCATTATTAATAAATATTGCATCTTTATTTTTACGTGGGTCTGCCGAATACAACCCTTGCTGATCCGTTAGCAAGACTAGCGCATCAACTTCCATCAAATTAGCGACTAAAGCTGCCAAAGTATCATTATCACCAAAACGAATTTCATCAGTAACAACGGTATCATTTTCATTAATAATTGGAATAACGTTTAAATCAAGCAAGGTTTTTAACGTGGTACGTGCATTTAAATAGCGCTTACGATCAACTAAATCTTCATGTGTCAGTAATATTTGTGCTGTATGCAAACCATGTGCACTAAAACAACTTTCATAAGTTTGAATTAAGCCCATTTGCCCTACAGCGGCAGCCGCTTGTAATTCATGCACTTCTTTTGGTCTTTTACTCCAACCTAAGCGCTGCATCCCTTCTGCAACTGCTCCGCTGGAAACTAAAATCACTCGTTTACCCTGCTTAACCAAATCACTAATTTGGCTAACCCAGGCCTTAATTGCATCGCGATCTAATCCATGCCCATTTTGCGTAACTAAGCTGGAGCCAACCTTTACGACAAACGCTTTACTATTGTGTAGTAATGACTTGCTCATCACGACTCGACTCTTCCTCTTGCTGCTGCTTTATCTTTTCCATATGTTCCATAATGGCATATGTCAGTTGTTTACACCCATTGCCATTAATCGCAGAAATGACGTATACAGGCCCATCCCAATTAAAATTCTTTATAAAATCAGCTGCAACTTTTTCTGGATCTTGAACCATATCCACTTTATTCAAAACCAACCAACGGGGTTTTTCATAAAGGGATTCATCATGCTTTTTCAATTCATTAACAATTGCTTTCGCCTCTGCCACATTGTCAGTTACGTCATCAAGTGGCGCCACATCAACCAAATGTAATAACAATGAGGTTCTAGCAAGATGTTTTAAAAATCGCACCCCAAGACCCGCACCATCAGCGGCACCTTCGATCAGACCTGGCACGTCAGCAATGACAAAACTTCTATTTGCATCAACGCGAACAACACCTAAATTGGGCTGTAATGTTGTAAATGGATAATCTGCA
>CAYGSH010000059.1:0-12758 GCA_964352515.1 uncultured Methylophilaceae bacterium
GGCCGTTGATGGCAATACTACCAGTTTGTGCATCGTAGAAGCGAAGTAACAATTGAAAAATAGTGGTTTTTCCCGCACCTGATGGACCAACTAATGCCACAGTTTCACCTGCCTTAATATGTAGGTTCACATTGTTTAATGCAGGCATCAGTGGACGTGATGGGTAGTGAAATTGTACATTGCTAAACTGGATCTCTGCTTGAGGTAAAGTAGCTAGAGGCAATGGATTAGTAGCATCAATAATGGCTGTTTCGGTATGTAATAATTCCAGCAAACGCTCAGTTGCCCCGGCAGCGCGCATAATGTCGCCCCATACTTGGGCCATCGTACTAACGCTGCCAGCTACCATGGCAGCATACAAAACAAACGATGCTAACTCACCACCAGTCATCGCTCCTTCACTGACTTGGCGCGCACCTAACCATAAAACAAAAATAATGGTACCCATCACGGCAGTAATAATGACCGCGGTGAGTAATGCTCTGACCTTCACACGCCTAATAGCGGTTAAAAAGCTTAACTGTGCACTATCAGCAAAGCGGTTTGTTTCTCGGCTTTCTTGGGTATAAGATTGTACCGTTGGCATGGCATTTAAAATCTCTCCCGCCATTGCTGAGCTATCGGCAATTCGGTCTTGCGATTCACGCGAGAGCTTTTTGACTGAACGACCAATCAACATGATCGGAAAGATCAAACAGATCATTAAGCCAATATTGATTGAAAACAGGTAAAAACTGGTTACGGCAAGCATAATCATGCCACCCGTAAATTGAAATAAACTACGCAACCCCATAGATGCAGAACTACCCACAACGGTTTGAATAAGTGTAGTATCACCAGTCAAACGAGAAAGCACTTCACCTGTTTGTAATGTCTCAAAAAACTGTGGTGATTGTTTTAAAACACTAGCATAAACGGCACTACGTAAATCCACTGTCACCCGTTCACCTATCCAGGAGACCATGTAATAGCGTGAAGCCACCATCAGCGCCCAAAAAGCGGCTAAACCAAATAAGACACCAAACTTAGTATCTATGTTGACTGTTGGCGCTTCGCCATCACTGTTTCCAAAACCTACATCAATTAAATCACGAAACGCTAATGGCACTAATAGTATCGCTGCAGAGGCAAGCGTTAATAATACAAACGCAATACCCATTTGCATGCGATATGGCTTTAAAAATGGCCATAAATCCTTTAACGAAACCACTTGCTTAGGATTACGTTTTGGCTTGGATATATCTTTTATAATGGTCGTATCAAATTGCGCCATAGGCTATCTTTTTAATTGTGAGATGAGATAAGACAGTATGACAGCATAAAGTGCAAATTCGTTTATTACTATCTAATACATTCGAAAAGGTTTTATTTTTGATTCATCGCCAACACAAATAATTCACTAACGTATTTACTTAAGATAGTGAGAAGATGAATCGATATTTAAAAACAGTATAAATTTGTTCATATGCCAAGCATACCAATGGTAATATCCGTTACTATTAATCGTAAATAATTCAAATGAATCAAAACAGTTTCCCGTTAATCATACTAGTTGCTCCCAATGTTGGAGAGCAAATGGGTGGAGAAGCAATGAAAGCATTGCAGATTTTTCAGCAATATAAAAAACTTCATTCAAACACAATCCAACTTACACATGAAAGAAATAAATCAGAGCTAAAAGACAGGTTGCAGCTGGATGATGTCTTTTTTATTAAAGACGATATTATTTTTTTACTTTTATCGAAAACTGTTATTTTCAGATTATTTATCGATACATGGTTCTCAAAAAAAGCAATTAAGTTAGCTGAAAAAATCGCTGTGGAAAGAGGCTTTAAAAAAGAACAAGTCATTATTCATCAGACATTACCCAACTCGCCAGTTTTACCAAGAGCAATTTCAGATCAATTTATAAATGTTTTTGGCCCTATCAACGGTAACATTTATTATCCCAAAGCTTTACGTTATAGAGAAAAAGCACTTGTAAAACTTAGACGGCTATTCCACTTTCCATTACAAAAATTAAATGGTTTGTTGCCAAATGGTTTAAAAAAAGCAGACTTAATTTTTGTAGCTGGTGGTAATAGAACGCAACAATCATTAACTGCTGCAGCTTGCAATATAAAGACCATGGTGGAAACAATAGACTGTGGAATCAAAGATGATTTTTTAAATAAAGTTAGAGTAGAACATCACGGCACTAATTATCATTTTATTCAATTTGGCAGACTTGTTTTGCATAAAGGAACCTTCTTAACGATAAAAAGTTTGCTTAAAACAAAATTACCTATTTGCATAGATATCGTTGGAACGGGACCTGATTTAGCAGCTTGCAAAAAACTAACAAAGCAACTTGGACTAACAGATCGTGTTAGATTTGTTGATTGGTATATCAAACATAGTGAACTCTTTGATTCGTTTGCTAAATATAGAGGTGTTTTGCTTCCCAGCCTTGAGGATGCGAATGGTATTGTCATTCAAGAGGCAATGGCACTAGGATTGCCACCTATTTGTTTAGAATGGGGCGGTCCACAGCTTTTAATAGACCATAATATAAATGGCTTTTTAGTTAATCCATCCAGTGAGGATTTTATCACTTCTAAACTAGCAGAATATATGGACAAACTTGCTGAAGATGATCAGTTAGCAGAGTCCTTGTCATTAGCAGCTAGAAAAAAAGCCCTGACATGGCGTTGGTCTTTTGTGGCAAAAGAATGGATAGCGCATTACGATTTAATCATGAAATAAAACCTTTATATAAAATATCAATATTTTGACTTGTTTGATGATTTATATTGCTATCATTTTAGACAGATTTTTGAAGAGCAATCTATGCAATTACATTATCAAAATCTTGGCGAAGGCCAACCCCTCATCCTCATACATGGCTTATTTGGCTCAGCCAACAATTGGAGCACTATCGCCAAACACTTTGCTCAAACACATCAAGTGATTAGTGTTGATTTACGCAATCATGGCAGATCGCCACATCATGAATCGCAAACCTATATAGACATGGCAGATGATTTAATTGAACTTTGCAATGCGCTTAACTTAGATTCAATTGATTTACTAGGCCATTCACTGGGAGGAAAAGTGGCGATGCAATTTGCAACGCAATATCCTGAACGCATGGATAAATTGATTGTGGTCGATATGTCCATAAGAACTTACGCTGATGTTCAAACTTACCTTATTGATAGCATGATGGCGGTTGACCTTACAACAATTCGAACACGAAGTGAAGCTGATCAAATATTAAGTAGCACCATTGATAATGTAAAAGTTCGGCAATTTTTATTAATGAACCTAGTGAAATCCGATGGCAACTTTCAATGGCGAATTAACTTACCTGCATTAAAAGCTAACTACCCCTTAATACGTCAAGCTGTATGCGAGTCAGCTGATTACAATAAACCCTGCATATTTATCCGAGGTGAAAGAAGTGATTACGTAAGGGATGATGATATTGAACCCATTAAAGCTCGTTTTACCCAAGCCCAATTTGCAAGCCTGCCCACAGGTCACTGGGTACACGCAGAACAACCGCAAGCCTTTATAGAAGTCGTTGAGAATTTTCTAGCCACGCACTCTTAATGATAAAAAACGCTAAGGTAAAATAAACTGATGAAAAAGATACATCTTTTAAGACATGCCAAATCTGATTGGGGGAATGCCTCCCTTAAGGATATTGATAGACCATTAAATGCGCGTGGCATAAGCGCTGCTCGATTGATGGCTGCATCAGTCGTTGAATCAGGCTGCTCATTTGAACATGTGTTTTGTAGCCCAGCTGTTAGGGCACAATTAACCATAAAACTAATAAGTGATCAATTGAGTGAAATGGATATTCAATGGAAAACGGATGCTGCTTTATACACCTTTGAAAGTAGTGAGCTTTTTACATGGATAAAATCATGTGACGAATCAATTTCTGACCTATTAATCGTGGGCCACAACCCAGCATTGACAAACTTTTGCAACCAACTCAGTGGCAATAACATTCCAAACATACCAACCTGTGGTTATGTTCAATTGAATGCAGAAAGCGCGTTCAAATGGTCTGCAATATCAGCAAACACTTTTAAGGTTGTTAAGTTACTAA
Source organism: uncultured Methylophilaceae bacterium (assembly GCA_964352515.1). Taxonomy (GTDB): domain Bacteria; phylum Pseudomonadota; class Gammaproteobacteria; order Burkholderiales; family Methylophilaceae. Next base: position 4,103 of record CAYGSH010000059.1, read on the forward strand.
AACCAAAGAAATTAATGTTACCCTAGTTTGTCATTTATAATGTTCATGATTGCAAAGAATTGACTTATGCTTGGTAGTCCATCATCAATAACCCATATCGCAACTTTGAAAGCAGTCGGCTTGGCATTTGGTTTAGTTGGCTTTATTGGTATTGGTCTTTTTACTTTATATCACGCGTAAATTTTCAATATGACAGAAGAAAAAGCAGGTCAACTTCATACCTCTTGGCAAACCGTCATTGGTCAAGAGTTTAATAAACCCTATATGCAAAGTTTACGTGCTTTTTTAAAACAAGAAAAAGCGAATGGGAAAACAATCTTTCCGCCTAGCCACCTTATTTTCAATGCCTTTAATCACACCCCATTTAATCAAGTACGCGTGGTGATTATTGGACAAGACCCCTATCATGGACCTGGTCAAGCACATGGCTTGAGTTTTTCTGTACCTGACGGTGTAGCTTTACCCCCCTCTCTTATAAATATATTTAAAGAGATTAAATCTGATCTTGGCATAGAAATGCCTGGCCGAGGTGACTTAACACCTTGGGCGGAGCAAGGAGTCTTATTGCTAAATGCAACGTTAACCGTCGCGCAAGCGAGCGCAGGCTCGCATCAAAAACGAGGGTGGGAAACATTTACGGATGCAGCGATTGCTGCATTAAATATACACTGTTCACATTTAGTGTTTGTATTATGGGGAAGTTACGCCCAGAAAAAAGGCGCTGCAATTGATACGAATAAGCATTTTGTTCTTAAGTCAGTTCACCCTTCTCCATTATCTGCACATCGTGGTTTTTTTGGCAATCATCAATTCTCACAGATTAATCAATATTTAATTGAGCACGGTCAAAAGCCAATCAATTGGCAAGTATAGCGCTTAGCCAATGCAAATGTACCGTAGGATTAATTTATGAGATGATGTATTATCATTGCATGAAATATCTTAAGGAAATGCGCATGCGAAACACTTTTACCATTTACCTTTCCACACTGTTCTTTAGCATGATGTCTTTTTTTAGCAATGCTTATGCTACCGATTGCTATAGCTCATCACCAAACTTAGAAAACCAAAAGGATGCTTATTACAATTTAGATGACGTTGAACCGCTCTCTAATCAAGAACAAAATGAAATCAGCGGATTCTTAAAAAAAATAACGGGTAAGTACAAAGGTAATATAACGTTCATTGATTGCATCGGTTCAGACAGCGCACCTGAAACCTTAACGCGAAAAGCTAAAGTTGTTGTTGAAAACTATCAAAGCAACAATGGCACCTTAACCTTTAATGCCAAAATAAATGACACCAAAAATAGAATTAAATCTGCTGATAGCTTTACTTTATTTGGGGATGTGCCCGTTTTTGACTATCAATTGATTGATGAAAATCATATCGTTTTTTCTGAAAAGTTTAGAAGAACGAATAAAAATAAAAACCTTGTTAAATCAAGCCCAATTAGTAATACAAACAGCATTATCAATAAAGCCAGTACTGATATTACAGATAAATCCTTTAATATCCAACCAACAACTATCAAAAATAGATCATCGCGTCTAACTGAAACGATTTTTGACCTATTCTTAGTTAATGGCGGTTTTACACTGACTAAATCATTTTATATCAATGGTGTTTTTGCTGGTGAAGAGCGTTGGCAACTTAATTAAGTTCTGCGTCAAAAAATGTCCAAGGTTCATACAAGCCATCATTTAGCGTCAAATAAAGAAAATGCCATTGCCTTTTACCGAATGGCTTTCTTGGGTAATCCAGTACAAGCTATCAAACAATATGTGGGTGAAGAATACATACAACATAACCCACTAGTAGGTAACGGCAAGCATGCATTTATCGACTACTTTGAACAAATGGCAAGGGCCTACCCCAACAAGCACATTCATTTTATTCGGGCTGTAGCAGAAGATGACTTAGTTGCATTACATACGCATCAAATTTGGCCAGGTAGCGATGAGTATGTAACGATGGATTTTTTTCGTTTTGATGCAAATGGCAAAATTGTAGAACATTGGGATGCCATACAAAGCATTCCAAGTGAAACTAAAAATGGTAATACCATGTATTAATACCATTGTCATTTATGCTATCTATAATAAAGTATAGTTCCATACGGCAAACACCATGATGCATAGTGCTTTCTCCGTGTTCAAAACATTTCTTAAGTTAGGACTCACTTCCTTTGGGGGGCCCATTGCTCATATTGGTTACTTCAGAAAAGAGCTCGTCGAAAAACAACAATGGGTGAGCGAACAACAATTCAGCCAACTACTGGCTATATGCCAATTTTTACCGGGGCCTGCTAGTAGTCAGCTTGGTTTTGCACTAGGTCTATTGCGTGCTGGCTGGCTTGGCGCAATGGCGGCATTCACAGCATTTACGCTCCCATCCGCTTTATTACTGGTTGCCTTTGCATCTACGCTTCCTTTACTTTCAAACCCTATGGGTGAAGCGATCATACATGGCCTAAAACTTGTAGCTGTCGCCGTTGTTACAGATGCAGTAATTACAATGTTTAAAAAACTTTGCCCAGATACGAAAAGACGCATAATTGCGGTTCTAGCTACTGCTTTATTAATCAACCTCCATTTTGCATGGATGCATCTACTGGTAATTGTGCTTGGCGGTTTTGTTGGCCTATTAATTGGCAAGTCATCTGCACACACACCCAATATTCGTATACCAGTTCATTATAGTCACCAACTTGGACTGATGGTGTTATCGTTATTTTTAGTTTTATTACTTTTCAGTTACACCTCCTTCTTCCACAATGGTCTCATAGCCACAGCTCAAACCTTTTACCAAGCAGGTGCTTTTGTGTTTGGTGGCGGTCATGTTGTTCTGCCGCTACTAGAAAATTCAGTCGTGAATAACGGTTTGATTAGTAATGAGCAATTTATTGCTGGTTATGGCGCTTCACAAGCAATTCCTGGCCCTATGTTTAGCTTTTCGGCTTACCTTGGTGCAATAATTCCCGCATCTCAGCAGGTGAGTTACTTAAGTGCAGCAATTGCTTTAATCAGTATCTTTTTACCTGGTTTTTTACTGATTATCACAGCATTACCCATGTGGAAATCCATCGCTCAATATCCCAAATCAGCGCATGCTATTGCTGGCATTAATGCTGTTGTTGTCGGCATTTTAGCAGCAACGCTCTATCACCCTGTTTTTACGAGTAGTGTGTTGAATCAGGTTGATTTTTTAATAGGCTTTGTAGGGATAATCATATTGGTTTTATGGAAGCGCTCCCCTTTATTGGTAGTGGCTTGGTGCGTACTTGCTAGCTTGTTTTCCATGCGTTTTATATAAATAATCAATGATAGAAAAACAAAAAAAAACCCCGACCAAGGGGATTAGGTCGGGGAAATGCCTTTTATGTAAGGCTTCCGCTCAGGGAGGAATAAAGCGGAACGGTAACAAACATCAAACAATTTGCTACCATGCAAAGATTGACTGTCTCATCTGAACGAAGTTCATCTAAATTTCAATATTTTTTTGTAACGAATTGTATCAATCATCAACGCTATCTCATGCGATAATATATCTATGGATACATCGAATACAAATAGCGACCCATTACTTAATGGCCTGAACAACAAACAACTCGAAGCAGTTACTTTGCCACACCAGTCATCTCTCATTCTTGCCGGGGCAGGCAGTGGCAAAACACGTGTATTAACCACCCGTATTGCATGGCTGATTCAAACAGGTCAGATTTCACCAATGGGATTAATGGCGGTGACATTTACCAACAAAGCCGCTAAAGAAATGCTAACGCGCTTAACCGCTATGATGCCCATTAATACACGTGGTATGTGGGTAGGTACTTTTCATGGCTTGTGTAATCGATTATTACGCGCACATCACCGTGAGGCTGGATTGCCTAGCACTTTTCAAATTTTAGACACCGCCGACCAGCTATCGAGTATCAAACGCTTACTCAAGCTAATGAATGTAGATGACGAAAAGTATCCGCCCAAGCAAGTACAAGGCTATATTAACTCATGCAAAGAAGAAGGGTTGCGAGCAGACAAAGTTGATGCTTATGATGCACATTCACAGCGTTTAAGAGAAATATATGAAGAGTATGATAAGCAATGTAACCGTGAAGGTGTTGCTGACTTTGCTGAACTATTATTACGCTGTTATGAGGTACTCGAGCGTGATCCCCATATTCGCAATCACTACCAAACCCGTTTTAAATATATCTTGGTTGATGAGTTTCAAGACACCAACCGTTTGCAGTATTTGTGGCTAAAATTATTAGCCGGTAAAGAAAACTGTTTATTTGCTGTAGGTGATGATGACCAGTCTATTTATGGTTTCCGTGGAGCTCGCGTTGGTAATATGCGTGATTTTGAAAATGATTTCAACGTCAAAAATATTGTAAAGCTAGAAGAAAACTACCGCTCTCATAGCAATATTTTAGATGCAGCCAATGCCATTATTTCGCATAACAAAAATCGGCTTGGCAAAAACTTATGGACCTCTGCAGGAAAAGGCGAGCCGGTCCGAATCTATGAAGCGTATAACGATCAAGATGAAGCGGGATTTATTGTAGATGAAATTAAAATGCTTCATGCCGAAGGCACTAGTTTAAGTGATATCGCCTTACTCTATCGCAGCAATGCCCAGTCTCGAATTTTAGAACATGCCTTATTTTCTGCCAATCTGCCCTACCGAGTATACGGAGGCTTACGCTTCTTTGAACGGGCGGAAATTAAACATGCTTTAGCCTACATGCGTTTAATGGCAAACGCGAATGATGATACAGCTTTACTAAGAGTGATTAATTTTCCAGCACGCGGGATTGGTGCACGTGCACTCGAACAACTACAAGAAACGGCGCGTCAACAAGACTGCAGTCTATGGGTTGCCGCATGTCAGGCAAGCGGAAAAATTGCTAACTTTGTACATTTAATCCGTGAAATGACTGATCAAGCCTATGGTGTATCGCTGGCAGAAGTGGCTGAATTAGTCACAACCCTTTCAGGCTTAAAACTACATTATCAAAATACCAAAGATAGTGATGACCGTATCGCCAACTTGGAGGAATTAGTCACCGCTGCAGTCGCCTTTACCAATCAAGATTTTGGCAATCACAATAATGTTGATGGTAATAGTGAGTCAGACTTACTGACGCAATTTTTAACCCATGCTAGTTTAGAAGCAGGAGAGCATCAAGCAGAAGTTGGTTATGATGCATTGCAACTCATGACGGTTCATGCAGCAAAAGGATTAGAGTTTAAATCGGTGTTTATTAGCGGCTTAGAAGAGGGTCTATGCCCACACGAGCAAAGTATGTACGAAAATAATGGCCTAGAAGAAGAACGTCGGCTGATGTATGTGGCAGTCACCCGCGCAAGACAACGCCTCTATTTAAGCTATGCACAAAGCCGCATGCTTCATGGCAAAGTGCGCTATGGGATTGCATCGCGCTTCTTAGACGAGATTCCAGAAGAGCTGATTAAACGACTGAACAGTAAACCTACTGCAAAATCGAATGCTTATCAATATAATGAAATGCCCCATGTCATGACTGGACATAAAAGCCAAGAGCAAAAAAATGCAATGCCCTGGAAAGTTGGTCAAAGTGTTGCGCATGCCAAATTTGGTAATGGCGTTATCGTCAGCTATGAAGGTGGTGCCAACGATATGCGCGTACAGGTTAACTTTAGCAATACAGGTTTAAAGTGGTTAGCCTTAGAGTTTGCTAAATTAACATCAATTTAGGCAATTTATGCCGCTCTAAATATGTCACGATACGTAACATATTGAAAAGCAAAAGTCAGCGCAATACTAATTAAAACAGCCCCAAATAGCAGCAGTGACAAAAGTGTTTGTGCAACAGCTGGATTCATCATAGAAAATAAACCTGCTACAACAGTGGCTGCCATCATCAGGGCAATAATGCCTGCGCTCAACAATAGCCAAGCTGCGGTGATTGCCACCATATATTGAATAGCGCCTGCAATGCTTGATTTTAAAGCCTTAATAACTGAATAGTTATTAAACGCAATCAACATTGGCGCAAACCAAACTGACACAAATAACGGAATAAACAACAACATGACTTTTATTAAAATAGGCGTCATCGTTTGCATAGCAAGCATCATCTCTTGCTCATTCATTTGTGCTTTTTTATCTAAAATATCTGCCAAAGCCTGCACATCGGCAGACATGATAATGCTGACCACAATAAAATAGGCAAGACTAAAAAACCCCAGCATCATTAACTTTTTTATATTTGACTGAAGCGACTGTAGAATAGTCGAAAGATTTTCGGTTTTATTAAATTCAGTATTTCTATACATGCGCATGGCTACAGCAATAAAGATAGGCCAAATAATAATCGTTAGAAATGCAAAGATTTGTAAGCCAGGAAAAGAAGGTATTAAGATAAAAATACCCACATATGACAAGGCTAATAGCATCCATCTTCTTGGCGCTTGTTTGAATAAAGCAATACTTTCGCTTACCCAGCTGATGCCTGTTTTTGTGCGGGATTCTAAAATTGCCATAAGGTGACCTTGTTAAACCAACGCACTGGGTGTGGCTCTTTTAATTAAAATACGTTTAAAGTAATTTGGGTCTTTAGCATGCGTTAACTCACCCTCGGCTGGAAAGTGTAAATCATATAAACGCGACAACCAAAACCGAAAAGCAGCAATACAAAGCAAGCCTTGCCAAGCTTGCTTTTCATCATCATTAAATGGCCTTACCTCTGTATAAGCCTGCATAAACGCGTTTAAGCGCGGCTCGTCAAATTCGCCTGTATCGGTTAAACACCAATCATTTACGGCAATCGCCACATCATAGGCCAGCACATCATGGCATGCATAATAAAAATCAATAAACCCGCCAAGTTCTTGCTCGTCAAATAAAACGTTATCACGAAACAAATCACCATGAACAACCCCTTGGGGCAAAGCACTTAAGTCTAAACGGTCTTGAAAATCCAGTACCTGTCTTAGCAATGTTTGATCATCCGCTGATAGTTTATCTATTACTTTTGCAGCTGTGTCGTGGCGCCAAGCACTATCCCGTTGATTAGTTGATTGCTGTGTAAAATCAACACCTGCTAGATGCATTTTCGCCATTACACGGCCTACTTGTGCACATTGTTCTTCAGTTGGATTTTTAACATCTCGCCCTTTTAAGCAACTGACCAATAAAGCTGGCTTTCCTTTTATTATCTGTAATGCTTGGCCATGCTGATCCACAATAGGCGCTGGGCAAGGAATATCATGAGCTGCAAAATGAGTCATCAGATCAACAAAATACGGAAGCTCTTCATATACATTTGCTTCGAAAATCGTTAATACATATCGCGCATCTTTTGTCATGGCAAAGTAATTGGTATTGGTAATGCCAGCGGCAATGCCTTTAAGCTCAACAATTTCTCCAATTGAGAAATCTTTTAAGCAATGCTGAACTTCTTGAAGTGTTAAGGTAGTGAATACCGACATATGGTGTTACTTAATAAAATTGAGAGGCCAATAGGTAAAAATCCTAACAGATTTATACTTTGCCTGCGTATCAAAAAAATATAACTTAGAATCTAAACAGTATCCATTTAGGGACTGCAATTGGTGGATTAGGTCCAACATTAACCCAATCGCTCTGTTGATCTTCTTTATGTAAGTAATAGGGTACACCATGATCAGGGATAATTTTCATCATATATAGCACACCATTTAAGCGATATTCATGCACCGTTTGTTTGCCTTTTTTTATAATGGTTATTTCAGGTTCATCTTCAAGAGCTTCGCCCTCTTGAACTTTTGGTGGTGATGGCACCTCTTCAAGAAGCTCTGCATCCGCAGGGGTTTCTGCAAACAGCGGTGGTGAGTTGAAACTTAACATTGCTGCACATACCAACAAGTTTAATACTAATTTTTTTTGCATGTCTCACCCACCTAAAAACTAACGATAAGTCATTCTATCAAAAAGCAAGAAGCTCTAGCCAAATTACTTACAAATTAAGCTGATTTTTCTTATCCTCTGCACTCAGTTGAAACCCTCTCGATTCATAATATTTAAAAATTGCCGCAACTACTTCTTGTGGGTCATCAATCACTTGAATTAAGTTCATATCATCAGGTGATGCCATGCCTTCTGCAATCAGCGTGTTTTTAAGCCAATCCAAAAGCCCAGCCCAATAAGCAGAACACATTAAAATAATTGGAATCTTATGGGTTTTACCAGTTTGTACCAGTGTAATCGCCTCCATTAATTCATCTAGTGTACCAAAACCACCAGGCATGACTACATAGGCAGAGGCATATTTTACAAACATCACTTTACGCATAAAAAAGGTTTTGAATGTAATACCAATATCTTGGTAGCCATTTCCAGACTGCTCAAATGGCAATTCAATATTTAAGCCAACGCTGGGCCCAACACCAGGAAAAGCGCCTTTATTAGCTGCTTCCATAATCCCTGGTCCGCCACCAGAAATCACGGTAAAGCCCGAGTCGGAAAGTAAACCAGCGAGCTTTTCTGTTAATTGGTAATAAGGATGCTCGGGTTTTGTTCTTGCACTGCCAAAAATAGAAACTGCAGGCATAATCCTTTTTAAGGTTTCAGTTGCACTAACGTACTCCGAGACAATTTCAAATGCGTGCCATGACTCATTGCCTTCAGCATC
>CAYGSH010000060.1:0-12619 GCA_964352515.1 uncultured Methylophilaceae bacterium
GTAGCAAAGTTTTCATTCACCCTCGTTATATTGCCTTTTAGATCAAACTCAATCACACCCATTGCTTTGTTAATGGCATCAATCTGGCCTACGTAATCTGCATTTTTTATTTTCTCTTGGGTGATGCAGAAAGAATAGACAACCACTTTAAACGGCTCATCATTTTCGTCTTTCACTGGCACATAGGTTGATTGAAACCAATAGAATTTACCATCTTTTGCAGTGCGTTTAATTTGAATCGTTTGAGTTTCTCCAGCATTAAGTGATTGCCACATTGTTTTGTAGTTATCGCTTTTTGATGTATTAGCATCTAATAAAATACTGACATGTTTGCCGATGAGCTCTTCTTTTGCATAACCTAATGGCTGCACAAATAGCGCATTGCAATCCAGTATAATGCCCTTTAAATCGCATTCCATAATGCCAAAACTTTGATGTAAGGCAGCAGCTTCACCCTGAAGCTCAATCGCTGTTTGTTTATCATTGGTTACATCTGTTAGGTATGCAACCGTTTTAACTAATTCATTTTGTTGGTTGAGTACTGGTGCGTAATAACCTTGAAACCAAACTGAATCGCCTTGTTTGTTTTGCAGTTGAAAGGTGCCCGTTTGTGATTTACCTTCTGCTAAACTTGGCCAAAATGTTTGATAGGCTTGACTAGATGCCTCTGCTCGACCCACTAAGGTACGATGATGTTGCATCAATAATTCATTATCGCTGTAGCCTAATGCCTTTAAAGCATTTTCATTAATCTGAGAGATAGTGCCATCAGCATTAAATTCAATAACGCATCTCGCCTTATTAATTTCCTTTTTTAAGGCTCTAAATTCGGCCACTTCATTTTTTATCATGGCTTGATCGCCACCAAAGAATTTACTGACAACTGTTGAAATCATTTTAATTTCCTTTTTAAATATTAATAACCAATAAAGCCTGAAGCCCACTGCACCAACGCTTCTTTTACATCAACAAATTTGATGCTCATTCCATGAAAGTGCTTCAACTTTAAATGGTATAAATGCATTGTTTAATCCATCTAATATTCTTGTTAATGAACAATTGCGCTATCAACAAGCGCCATTTCTTGGCTTGTCATCAATTGTTCTATGTCCACTAAAATAAACATTTTTTCGTCCACTGTCGCTAAACCAGTAATATATTTAGTGTCAATGCTGGCCACAATATCTGGTACGCTTCTTAAGTCTGTGCCTTTGAGGTTCATCACATCAGAAACACCATCCACAACAATGCCGACAACACGCCCGTTCAGATTTAGAATAATGACCACGGTAAAATCATCGTAAACCACTTTGCCTAAGCCAAACTTGATACGCAAATCAACAATCGGCACAATCAATCCACGCAGATTGACCACGCCCTTGATAAACGCCGGTGTATTGGCTATTTTTGTCACCGCATCGTAGCCACGGATTTCTTGAACTTTTAAAATATCAATCCCATAGGACTCGTCTGCCAAAACAAAGGTGAGATACTCTTGTGATGATGAGCCTTCTGCAACGTTTGTTTCTAGATTCGATTCTGTATTTGTACTCATGCGTAAACTCCTTCTTTAATATTGCTTTGGCCCATCTTAATCACTGTGGGCACATCGATAATTAGTGCGACCGAACCATCACCCATGATGGTGGCACCTGAAACACCTTTAATTTTTTTAAAGTTGGTTTCTAAACTCTTAATCACTACTTGTTGTTGCCCAACCAGTGAGTCTACAAATAAAGCCGCTTTTTTACCTTCAGCCTCAATAATGACCAAAACACCTTCTGTTGGATGTGTCACTTCTGTTTCTTGATTAAACAAAGCATAGAGTGGAATAATGGGTAAGTACTCACCTCGCACATGCACCATCAGTCCTTCATTGGTTATTGTTTTGATGTCTTCCATCTTAGGCTGCATGGTTTCTACAATTAGATTTAATGGCAGTACATAGAGGCTTTCACCTAGTGATACTGACATACCATCTAAAATCGCTAAGGTGAGTGGCAAGGCAATTGAAATCGTTGTACCAAAACCCAAAGCAGAGCGAATCTCAATAGAGCCACCCATTGCAGAAATATTTCTTTTCACCACATCCATGCCCACACCACGGCCAGACACATCAGTGACTACTTCAGCAGTTGAGAATCCAGGTGCAAAAATCAAACCAAACACTTCTGTGTCTGTCATGCTTTCGCTAACATCCAATCCATTAGACTTGGCTTTTGCAAGCAATTTATCCCTATTCAAACCGGCACCATCATCTGTTACTTCAATAACAATACTGCCACCTTTATGCTCTGCAGATAAGGTTAACTTTCCTGTTTCGGGCTTGCGAACAGCTTTACGGTTTTCTGGCATTTCAATACCATGATCAACACTGTTACGCACTAAATGCGTAAGCGGATCAACGATTTTTTCAATCAGACCTTTATCCAGTTCAGTTGATGCCCCTTGGGTAACAAAATCAACTTTTTTACCTAATTTAGTCGCCAAATCTCGCACCATTCTTGGGAACCGAGAGAATACAAAATCCATTGGCATCATGCGAATAGACATGACTGACTCTTGCAACTCTTTTGTGTTACGAGTAAGTTGAGAGACACTGTTAATTAAGGCCTCGTGCTGCACTGGGTCTAATATAGAAACACGTTGGTCAATCATGGCTTGCGTAATCACCAGCTCACCTACTAAATTAATTAATTGATCGACTTTTTCTACACCCACGCGAATAGAGGTGGTTTCAGTTGAAGCGGCTTTATCAGCCTCACGTCGACCTTTACCTTTACGATCTTGCAATTCAGTTTTAGATTCTGAAACCACTTTTTCTGTTGACTGCGTCTCTACTTCACTTGCTGCAGCTTCAACAGACACAGGGGTATTATCTCCGATCAAATCAGCTTTTGCTGCATTTGCATGCGGTTTAAATGGCGCAAAAAAGCCATAGCCTTCTTCTACATTTTCTTTTCCTTCTGCAGCAAATAAACCATAGCCAACCTCTTCTTCTACTTTTACTTTTTCTGTGGCAGGTTTCACGTCAACTTTTTGTGATGTTGCTACCTCTGCAATTGGCTCATCATCGGTAAATAAACCAAAACCTTCATCTTCTTCTATGGTTGTAACCTTATTTGTTGATTCGGTTGTTGTAGTTTCACTTTCAATTGCTTTATTTGTGGTAATCACCAAATCATTTGGATCTAAAATAAATGAGCAGATTGAAACGATGTCATCTTTTGAAGAGTCGGTGGTTAAGTGAATGGTATAACGGCCATTATCTTGTTTATTTGCTGTTACCTCACCTAATAAAGCCAGTTCTTCTTTTAGGTTATTTAAGTCTTTATCTGACACCTCAGGCAAGCCCACATTAAAAACAGTCAATCCGTCTGCTACTTGCGTATTAGTCTCTGCTTCTTTGTTCTGCTCTTGTTCTAAAGCTTCTACTTTTGCTTCCACTACAGGCTCTGGCGTTGGGTTAGCAACTGTTGGTGCAGGCTTTATTTCAAGCCCACCAGCTTCTGACAATGATTTCAACATCATCTGTACATCAGCGGTTTGTTCTTTATCTACATCAGCGCCATTGCGATGTCCATCCAACTGCATTTCTAATATATCTTTAGCCGCAAGAAAAGCATCAACATGTTCTATGGTCAATGCCATTTCGTTTTTACGAATCTTATCTAGAAGGTTTTCTAAAACATGGGTGATTTCTGCCATATCTGAAAAACCAAAAGTTGCTGCACCGCCCTTAATAGAATGTGCAGCACGAAATATCGCATTTAAATCTTCATTATCTGGGTCTTCAACATCTAGACCCAACAAAAGTCTTTCAGCTTCAGCCAAGAGCTCTTCTGACTCATCAAAGAAGACCTCATAAAATTGACTCATATCAACTGTCATTATTGTGCTCCATCAGCTTTTATTTATTCATCATTCAAGCAAAGTGTTATTAACCAATGACTTTTTGTACAACTTCGATTAATCTTTTTGGATCAAATGGTTTTACCAGCCAACCATTAGCGCCAGCTGCTTTACCTTTTGCTTTCATTTCATCGCTTGATTCAGTTGTTAACATCAAAATTGGTACTTTTTGATATGAGGCTAATGAACGTAAATTGGTAATCAATGTTAGACCATCCATAATGGGCATGTTTTGGTCAGTGAGCACTAAGTCCACTGTTTTCTCTTTTGCTTTATTAAGGCCATCTTGACCGTCTACAGCAGAGACAACATCGTAACCCGCAGCTTTTAAGCTAAACGCTACCATTTGTCTTAATGAACCTGAATCATCAACTGCTAAAATTGTTTTTGCCATCTTTTACTCTCACTTATTGGTTAAATTAGGCATTGCCTGTTTATTAACAAAATAACTACACTCTTTACTATTCATAACCTATTGAAATTGATTTTTAAAACAATTCAATTTCACCAGAACTCATATCTTGTTGACCTACTGACTTTCTAAGCACACCTTTTAATGCATCATTACGCATGTGTAAGCCTGCACTCATTTCTGCCAATAGATTAATAATCTCTTCATGCTCTTTTTCAGAATCCATATCCTCACCATGAGAAGCCAAGGTTAGTAACGACTCTCTTAAACCATCAACACGCTTGATTACCCGAGTAATTAACTGGCTGGTCATGTCATGAAATTGCAACCCAGTCACTGCTGCATCTACCTCAGTTGAAATTTGTTGACGAAGCGCTATTACTTTTTGATGCACCTCTTTTGGAATTTCGACCACTTCAAGTAATGCATCAATTTCTAGTTGCTGATTCGTTACAGCAGAATGAATTGCCATAAAACAATCGCCTAATTTTTCTATAGCGCCACTTAAGATAATAGTGGTCTGATTCAAATCAGACTCAACTTCTAATAAGTGTTGTGCGCCATGGTCAGAAACTGCTTTTAGCAATTGTCTTAACTCTGCTATAGGTAAATGGGTAGAAGCCAATTTATTGCCTTTCTTAATTACTTTTCATCAAAGGTTAGTTTATTATTAACCACATTCGCAAAAATCAATGTGTTAAACAACAGTAGAAAAACCTGTTAATCCAACCATTAATGCATTGTTTCTTCTATGACTAAATCACCTTCTAACTCTTCAAGAAAAGCACTTTTTTTCTTACATTCTTCTAGCAACTGGCGTTGTATTTTTACTTTGCGTTGTAACGCAGCAATAATGTCTTGTTGCTCAAAAATAACCACATCTAATCTTGAAAAGAAACTACGAAATCCTTGATGAGTTTCTTTTGCAACATAATGCTGCATCTCTTGATCAAAGCGATCGACATAGTCTTGTCTAAAGTTAACTAACTTTTCATATTTAAACTCTGCATCTTTGAGTTCCGTTTCAGCTGCTCTACAATTTTCAGCGGCAATTCTCAACTCTTTGGCTGCCATTTCACCCACAATCATTTCATCTACTTTAGAATTCATTATCATTTTTCTCTCCGCATCAAATTGTTTATTTCGTCATTTAGTTTCAGTGAAAAGGTTATTCATACCAAAACCCGATACTGTTAATTTACGCGAAAAAAATACTTTTAATGGGTGGAATAAAAAGAGAAAAAAACCTTAATTCGACTCTTTATGAAAACCAACGTTAAAACACCCAATCATTTTTTAAATGATTGGGTGCTAGAAGAGATAAAAATGAGATTAAGTTAACTTAGGCAAAAGTATCAACAAGTCCGTTACTAACACGTGACCTTATTTCTGTTTGGTTAACAGCTAAAGTCTCTGTTGATATATTGCCGTTAGCCTGCTGACGTGATGTATTTTGTTGGTTTTCTTGTTCAAAAGCTTGATGTTGCTTTCCCGTATTGACATTCGCTTGACCAAGCTCTACACCCGATTGATTCATCGCCTGACGTAATCCAGACATACCCTCTTCAAGTGCTTTCCTAACCTCAGGATTTTCAGAGATAAATGTTGCATCTGCTTTTTCGTTATTAACATGAATAATGACTTGCAATGGGCCTAAATCTTTTGGATTCAATGTTAGTGTGGCTGATTGCTCATTTGCGCCAACCATCCATACAATTTTTTGACTAATAGCTTCATTCCAACCTGCTCTGCCTGGTGAAGTATTGATTAAATTGCTAAAGCCAACTTGCTCGACGGCTGGCGTAAACTGTGCTGACTTTGCAACCGCTTGCATAGACAACGTTGATATTGACGTTGCCTCATTTAATTCGGAGAGAGACTGAGAAATTGAAGAATATTGCGTAGCTTGATTCTCTTTAACTGCTGCTAAAGATTGTTCAAATTTCCCATCTTCAGTCAATTGTCTCCCTAAACCGAGTGTTTTTAATCCTTTTTCATTTTCAGGCGTCTCTAAATTGGATAAACCTGCGACATCTTTATCTAAAACAGTTTTTTCCTCTTTTACTACCAGCTTGCTATCACTACCAATTGATAGACGCTGGCTGTTTTCTTGTAAAGGCATGTTCTGCACCGTCGGTGTGATATTGGCAACTGAGAGTTGTTCAATGTCAGCAAAATTAATCAGCTTGTTATGGGATAAGTCTTCTTTCTTATCTAGCACAACTTCATTATCAGTTTCTTGCTCTATAGCATCACTAGAGACGTCTTGCACTGAGGCTTGCTTACTTGTTTGCTCATCAGTGCTCGCCACCTTTGACGCTTCATTTTTTTCATTCGCTTTAGCGCCATTGTTCTTGTCGGACGTTGCTTTATTTCCAGATTGCTCAACCTGTTTGGATAGCACTTGTTTAAATGAAGTATTTTCTTCTTTTGGAAGATTAGCTTTTGTCGGTTTAGCCGAATCTAAAGCTGGCGTTGCTTTTGTAATGAATAGTAGTGAATTTTGCATTATGTCTATGTTTCCAATCTCATTATCATATTGATGAGTAATCAAGTGTGTGTTCGTTTAGCACGCATGGCAAACTCATCCATCATTTTTTGATCTTTCTTAACAGCCAACTTGACTGCTTTTTTCTCTGCTCGTTTAATTAATACTTCATAGGATATTTTTTTACGTTGCGCTTCTATTAACGCAGCTCGCATTTTTTCTCGTTCATATTCAGCGGAAACTAACAACTTATCTTGACCATCAATTGCTTGTTGCAAATTTTGCAAGAAGCTTTGAAAGTTAAGGTGCGCTTCTTTACCTACCCCTTTGCTCATTTGCGTTTTGTGATGATCAATATAGTCTTGTTTATAACGCTGCAACATTTCAACCTTTTCTTGCTCTGCTTTAAATGCTTGATTAGCAATCGCTAAATTTTTACTAGCTAACTCAGCCTCTTCACTGGCTAAATTTAATAACATAATTAACGCAGAAGAAGAGGCCATTTATTAATCTTTCAATTGTTAGTTTGCCAATACCCCACTTAACGCATATAAACTTTGTGAGACATCAGCACGTTCATAAATATCTTGTTGTAAAAATTCTACAATGCGTTCATGTTTTGCAATTGCTTTATCTAAGATGGAATCACTGCCCATTTCATAAGCACCCACATTAATCAGGTCTTCACTTCTTTTATAACGTGCATGTAATTGCTTTAGCATTCTTGCTTCTTTTTGATGTTCTGGACGCGTAATGTTTTGCATTGCTCGACTAATAGACTGTTCAATATCAATTGCAGGATAATGTCCACTCTCAGCTAACTCTCTACTCAACACAATATGGCCGTCTAAAATCGCACGCGCTGCATCTGCTATAGGGTCTTGTTGATCATCCCCCTCTGTTAACACTGTATAGAATGCAGTAATTGATCCTTCACCACGTTTACCATTGCCAGTCCGTTCAACCAATGCAGGCAACTTAGCAAAAACAGATGGTGGATATCCTTTGGTTGCTGGTGGCTCACCAATGGCGAGTGCAATTTCCCGTTGCGCCATGGCATATCGAGTTAATGAATCCATAATAAGTAAAACATTTTTACCTTGGTTTCTAAAATACTCTGCTATTGTGGTTGCGTAATTAGCACCTTGCAACCGCATTAACGCAGGTACATCAGCAGGGGCAGCAACCACAACAGAACGTGCCAACCCTTCATCACCTAGAATCTGTTCAATAAACTCTTGTACTTCACGGCCACGTTCGCCAATCAAACCAACCACAATCACATCTGCTGTGGTGTAGCGAGCCATCATGCCTAACAACACACTCTTTCCAACGCCGGAACCTGCAAACAGTCCCATGCGCTGTCCACGGCCAACAGTTAACATACTATTAATAGCACGTACGCCAACATCCAAAACTTCTTCAATGGGGGCACGCTCTAATGGATTGATATTTCTGGCTGTCAACGGTGCGCTTTTTTCTGTAATAACTTTACCCAAACCATCCAGTGGGTTGCCTGCACCGTCTAAAACACGGCCAAGTAAACCGTTGCCAACAGGCAAATGTCTGGTTCGATCAGAACTTCTTCTGCGGGGTTTATTATTGTGTTTAGGTTTTGGTAACGCCTCTGCCACCTCAAGCGCAAAAACCTTAGCACCTGGAACAACCCCCTCAACACTACTTTGAGGCATTAATAATAGCTTTTCTCCGTCAAACCCAACCACTTCAGCTTCAACTCGCCGGCCGCCTGAAAGCGGTACATAACAAGCACTACCAATTGGCAATTTAATACCTGCCGCTTCCATTACCAGCCCTGTTAGTTTTGTAATACGCCCTGCAATCTCTACCGGATCTACAATACTTAACACTTCATGGCAGTCATCAATATAACTTTGCCATCGTCCAGCATGTATGTTTTCTGCCATCAAGATATCATCCAATTATTGGATTGGGCTAAGGCCTCAGTGATTCTTTTCCAACGCATTTCATTGGTCGCATCAATTTGGTTTTCGCCAGTTTCAACTAAACAGCCGCCACGTTCGATATGATTATCCTCTTGAATGAGCCAACCGTTTTCAGCAAGCTCCTCGCCCAATTGATCTCTCAGAATACGCGCATCATCATGATGAACAATAATTCTGGCTGGCTTTTGCACATGCGGCAGGTAATGAATCGCATCTCTGACAACTGGCAAGATCACTTCTGGATCAGCCGCGATTTTGGTTTTAAGCATGAGTTTTGCAATATCTAAAGCCAACTTGAGAATGTCCTCCTCAATATTTTGATCAGCAACTTCTAATGCGTTATCAAATGCATTAGCTATCGATAAGAATTGCGCGTGTTCTTTTGCCGCGTACTCCTTTGCTTTTGCCATTCCCACTGCAAAGCCTTCTTGCATACCTTTGGTATAAGCTTCTTTTCGCACACTTTCTAAGACACCCGATAAGCTAGCAGATGTCGCTGATGGGTTCTTAGTTTTTTTAGGACTGAAGCCACTATTTGTCGCATCTCCCTCAGAGAAAGCTGCCATTTCCCAACGTTGATAGGCTGTCTGTTGTTCTTTAGGAATCGGGGTATCAGACATACTCGTCATCACCGCCTTTACCAGCCAATTGGATCTGACCTTCATCAGCAAGTCGTCTTACGATTTGTAACATTTGCTTCTGTTGTGCTTCCACTTCTGATAGTTTTACGGGACCTTTACTTTCCAAGTCCTCCCGCATCATTTCTGCTGCACGAGAAGACATATTTTTAAAGATTTTTTCTCGCATTTCTGCTGTTGTTCCTTTAAGCGCAATAATCAATGTTTCAGATTGCACTTCTCTCAACATCACCTGAATACCTTTGTCATCAATTTCAATAATGTCATCGAACACAAACATGGTATCCATGATTTTTTGTGCCAAATCTTCATCGTAAGATTTCAAACCTTCCATGGCTGTTGCTTCTATGTCGCCACTTAAATAGTTCATAATTTCTGCTGCAATTTTTACCCCGCCCATAGATTGTTTTTTTAAGCTTTCATTACCTGACAATAACTTACCTAAAACATCATTCAGTTCTTTTAATGCGGCAGGTTGCACTCCATCTAAGGTTGCTATCCGTAACAAAGTATCTTGACGAAGACGATCCGTAAACTTAGAGATGATTTCAGAAGCATGATCGGCATCAAGATGCACTAAAATGGTAGCAATGATTTGTGGATGCTCATTCATAATTAAATCAGCAACGGTTGCTGCATCCATCCACTTCAAACTCTCAATACCACTTGAATCGCTATTATTTAAGATACGATCAAGTACGTTACTGGCTTTATCACCCAACGCTTTGGTTAACACTGAACGAATATATTCATCCGAGTCCAATCCAAAATCACTACTTTCATCAGCCTCATTTAAAAAATCATCAATGGTGGTTTGCACTTGCTCTCGACCAACAGACTTTAATGTTGCCATGGCTGCACCCAACTTCTGAACTTCTTTTGGTGTGAGATACTTCATAACCTCAGCAGCTTCATCTTCACCAATCGCCAGCATGAGCACAGCACTTTTCATTACGCCATCATCACTCATGATTGTTTCCCACTTGTCCAACCTGAAATAACACTTGCTACCATCCTTGGATTTTCAGCCGCAATCTGCTTAGCTGAACCTAAACTTTGATTATATTTAGAAACAATTTGAGGGTTGCCCTCCATTACAATTTCACCGTTTCCAACATTTAAACTCTCCATAGACATGTCTCTGCCCATTGGTCCCGCCGTTAAAGCAAGGGGTTCAGTCAACTTATTAAACATTGGCTTTAAGATTTTTTTGTAAAGCATCATCATTGCAACAATACCGATAATAAAACGTAAAGCATCTTTAACATATTCTATGGTAGCTGGATTTTGCCACACCGCAGCTTCTGGCAATGGCTCGACTGCGGCTTGTGCAAATGCACTATTTACTACCGCCAAAGCATCACCTCGCTCTTGGTTAAAGCCCATTGCTTGTCTTGCCAAGTCATTAATTTGCTGTTTTTCAGCATCGCTTAACGGACGGTAAGTGGTTTTACCCTCAGCATCTACAACAGGCATATTATTGACAACTACCGCAACATTGATACGCTTAACTCCACCCATTGGTTGTTGGATATAACGGATAGTCTTATCTACCTCAAAGTTTGTCGTTGTATTTTTTTGAGATTTCACTGGTACTGCGTTTGCCGCTATTTGTGTTGCTTCACCTTCTTCTGCAATAATCGGGGCAGTTGCATCTTCAGGCGGCTGATTAGACAATGCCCCAGGAACACCTCCTGATTCATTGCCATCAGTGGTTGTTGACTCATTACTTTGCATGCTTCGCACAGCTACTTCTGGCGTGTTTTGATTAGGCTTATAGATTTCTGCAGCTTGCTCAGTGCTAGTGAAGTCAACTTCTACGCTCGCTTCAGCTCTGACATTACCTGGGCCAACAATTGGGATAATGATAGACTCCACCCGACGAGCTATATTCTGTTGTAATTCATCAACATATTTAAGTTGTGCTGGATCTAAATTTTTAGCACCTGGGTTTTTAGCAGTATCTGAAAGTAAATTACCATTTTGGTCTACAACCGTCACATTTGCTGTTGGTAAGTTTGGCACACTACTAGCAACTAAATGTACCACCGCACTCACTTGATTCGCATCTAAATGACGGCCAGGTAACACATTGACCAAAACAGATGCTGTTGGTTTTTGTTGATCTCTTACAAAAACAGATTGTTTAGGAATCGCCAAATGAATAATGGCCGACTCAACACTATCAATCGCTTGAATACTGCGTTCTAACTCACCCTCTAAACCACGTTGAAAGTTTACTTGTTCTACAAACTGTGACACCCCAAATTTTTGTTGTTCCAATAATTCAAAACCAATATTGCCACCTTTTGGCAACCCTTCAGATGCAAGCTTTAATCGTGCTTGATGTACTTGTGCTGCTGGCACCAAAATCGCAGTTCCACTATCCGATAATTTATAAGGCACATTCATTTTATCTAATGCTGCTACAATTGCGCCGCCATCTTTGTCGGTAAAATTAGAGAACAACACTCGATAATCAGGTTGCTGGCTCCATAACCAAAAAACCACCATCACTGCAATCACTGCAGCAATCCCTGCAAGTAAAAATAATTTACTCCCTATTTGCTGGGGAATTAACCCAGGCGTGATATTTGCCATATTTGTATCTTGTGCCATTCATTTACTCCAATTAGGTAATCCTTTGTGTCTTGCCATTCGTGCTTCACACCATGAAAAACCATGTTTTTTGCTTATTAAATTCATTATGCGGAAAACTTTAATTTTTTATAGTCAGAATAAAACGGTATTTCCCATCTTATTTCTCAACTGCAATATTTCAAGAAATGCTAAATTAGCAACATGTCATGAATGTTCATGATGAATAACTGGAGGCCATGATGAAAGCAGGTGGAATAGACTCAGCAAGAATTGAATCTATGTTGGCGCAGATGAAAGCTGCGGCACAACGACCACAAGTGGGCGAAGCAAATGGGTTATCTATATCAAATGGCACGCAAAAATCAGAAAGTACCGACAAAGTTAACTTTTCTGAAGCGTTGAAAGCCTCTTTAAATCAAGTCAATCAAACACAACGACATTCAGAAACATTAAGTAAAAACTTTGTATTAGGAGATGACAGCGTCAGCCTATCTGACGTGATGATTGCAGGGCAAAAATCTAACATTGCTTTTCAAGCGACAGTGCAAGTGAGAAACAAGCTTGTTTCCGCTTACCAAGACATTATGAATATGCAGGTGTAATT
>CAYGSH010000061.1:0-12508 GCA_964352515.1 uncultured Methylophilaceae bacterium
CAAGTCATGGCGGCATTAAATCAAGATAACACTGATAACAAATACCCCACAATGGTTAGTTTTAAATTAGCAGTTGGGAAGATATTTTTAGGAGTTGCTGCTTTGGCATCTGGATTCTCTGCTGGCAGAGAGGGGCCTTCAGTGCAAGTTGCTGCAAGTATCATGCATACCTTTAGACATTTTTTACCTTATGGTTTTTCCGTGCAGCCTAAACACTTAATCTTAGCAGGGGGTGCTGCAGGAATATCCGCTGCTTTTAATACACCACTTGCTGGAATTGTTTTTGCGATTGAAGAGTTAGGAAGGCGCTTTGAACAAAAAACAAATGGGGTCATTATTACCGCGATTGTGTTATCTGGTTTGGTGGCGATTTCATTACAAGGAAACTATATTTATTTTGGACAGATATCTGTCGGTATTGTCAGCAAAAACATTATTGTTCCAGTTATTGTATGTGGCTTAGTTTGCGGTGTGTTGGGTGGTATTTTTAGTCGCACACTGATCAATGCTTCAGGTCAAATGAAAGGCCGCTTAGGCGCACTGAGAAGATTGCACCCATTATGGTGGGCTGGATTTTGCGGTTTGTTAGTCGCAGGTTTAGGAGTGGTGAGTAATGGTGCTGCACATGGGTCTGGCTATGAAACAGCACATAATATTTTAATTGGAAATGCAGATGATGCATGGTTTTATGCCCCTATTAAATACCTAGCCACCATATTTACTTATTTAAGTGGTGTGCCTGGCGGTATTTTTGCACCATCATTATCAATTGGGGCTGGCATTGGGCATGATCTTGTACCTTTGTTCGGACACGAGTATTACACGAGTGCCATTATTGCATTATGTATGGCAGGGTTTCTAGCTGCGGTTACCCAAGCGCCATTGACTTCGTTTATCATTGTGATGGAAATGATTGATGGCCATGAAATGGTCATTAGTTTAATGGCCATCACGTTTATGGCATCTATTATCTCTAGACTGTTTAGTAAACCGCTTTATACCACCTTAGCAGATCAGCAAAAAAGTAAAATTGAAAATATGAGTCGTGAGTAATTAGCCCGTATTTCTCAGTCCTGCAGCAACACCATTAATCGTGAGTAAGATAGCTAATTTGAGTTTTGGATTCGTATCACCTGCTCGATAACGTTGAATCATTTCAACTTGTAAATAATTCATTGGGTCTAGATAAGGTAACCTATTTTTGATTGATGCAGACAAGATAGGATTGTTACTTAGGCGCTCATCAGAGTCTTGCAAAAGGTTTAATGCTTCTACCGTTAAATGGTATTCCTGTTCTATACGGTCGAAAATTGACTCTCTCAAGGGTACATCATCTAACATTTTAGAGTAACGTTTTGCAACCGTTAAGTCTGTTTTTGCAATGACCATATCAACATTAGCAATCAGGGTGTTGAATAATGGCCAAGACGTAAGCATCTGTTTTAATTGTTTAATGTGTGATTTTGTTTTCTTTTCATCGGCATGAATATAGTCATGAATGGCACTGCCTAAACCATACCAGCCAGGTAATAGAAGTCTACATTGTGCCCATGAAAATCCCCATGGAATGGCACGTAAATCTTCAATTCTTCTATTCGATTTTCTGGCTGACGGACGGCTGCCAATATTGAGTTCAGCTATTTCAGAAATAGGTGTTGTATTAAAAAAATAATCTTCAAAACCAGGTGTTTCATAAATTAAACTTCTGTATGTTGACATTGCCGTGTCAGATAAAGTATCCATAATTGTTTCAAATGCTTTTTGATCTTTTTCACTTAAATCTGTATGCGGAAATAAGCTGGCGTCTAATGTTGCCGCTATCAGCGTTTCTAAACTTTGCTTACCTACTTTCGTATCTGAGTATTTAAAGGCAATGGTTTCACCTTGTTCTGTCAGCCTAATCTGTCCGTTTACAGTTCCAACCGGTTGCGCAACAATTGCTTCATAAGTCGGTCCACCACCACGACCAACAGCGCCGCCTCTTCCATGAAATAATCTAAGCTTAATATTGACGTGGTTGAATAATTTTAGTAACGCTACCTCTGCCTTGTAGAGCTCCCAACTGGAGGTTAAAAAACCACCATCTTTATTACTATCAGAGTAGCCCAACATAATCTCTTGCTCATCACCTTGATAACTTAGGATATGCTTAATTCCATCTAAACTGAGCCAGTTGCCCATAATCATTGGTGCGTTTCGTAAGTCAGCAATGGTTTCAAATAGCGGCACAATAAATAAATCTAATTGAATATCGGTAGCACCCCATACGCCACGAAGCAACCCAGCTTCTTTTTGTAATAAAGCGAGTTCAAGAAGGTCAGATAAGGTTTCAGTATGAGAAATAATGTATTGTCGAATAGTACGTGGACCAAATAACGTGCGCATTTCTCTTGCTTTGTTTAATACACCCATTTCTTTAACTAATAGTGCTGAATATTGGTTAAATGGTGAAAACAAAAGTCTTGGTTGTTTTAATTCACTTAATAATGCTTTTACTTTTTCTTCTTCATTTAAATGACTGTAATTAAAGTCACAGCCAGCTTTTTCAAACAGCTCTGTGATCACAGCTTCATGCACATCTGAAGATTGTCTAATATCTATCGTTGATAAATGAAAACCAAACGTTTCGATTGCTTTTGCGAGTTTACCAATCCGTGGGTAAACCAAATGTTCGCCCTTGTTAATCATCAATGAGTGTATAAGCCTAGTAATTTCTTGAAGAAATTCTTCAGCATTTACATATGGAGATGCATCAAAGTAAGTTTGGGTCAGGTCTGATGCAGGCAGTACAGGTTTTGCTGTTGCCATTAGGCGATCATAAATGCCATTTAATGCTAATCGATACGCTTCATCAATCCTATGTGGTGATTGGTCTCTAGATCGCGCCGCTAATGCTTGCACTTCAGGCGTTACATTTATTAAACGCGTAGATAATGCAAATTCACGTCTTAATGCTTCTAATTCTTTTAAGTAAAATTTGAAGGCTGTTGCTGATTGTAAATTAACGGCTTGTGTTAAGGTCTCACCGTTAACAAATGGATTTCCATCACGATCGCCACCAATCCAACTGCCCATTTGTAAAAAGCTAGGTAATTGATAAAGACCATCAAACTCACCATCAAATATACGGTTAATATCACGCTCTAAGTCTTGTAATATTTCTGGGATAGCATTTAAAAAAGTCGTTTCGTAATAGCTCAGCGCATTTTCAATTTCATTCGTCACCGATATTTTTGTAAGTCGCACGACACGCGTTTGCCATAATGAACAAATGGCGCCTTGAATCAATAAGCGATTTCGTTCAAGTTCTTTTTGGGAAATGAGTGTGTCACGCTCTGCCAAATAAAATGCAAGTGCATCTTGAATGTCTAAAATACTTTTTCGTTGTACTTCTGTTGGGTGTGCCGTCAACACAGGTGAAACGAGTGCGTCGCTAAAAAAATTAACAAGCGTATCAAATGAGATTTTTTTATCTTCAAACTTATTTATGGTATGCGCTAGCATCCCCTCACCCAAACCATCTTCATTGATTCTGGTACGCTGGTGTGCATATAAGTCCTCAGCAATATTCACCAAATGCTTAAAATGGCTAAATGCTCGAATGACTGGCACAGCTTGCTCAGGACTTAGGTTTTTTAAAGTATTTTCAAGTGATAATGCAGCTTCTTTATCATTGTTACGCCTAAATTTAACGGCCATCTGACGAATGTTTTCAATCGTTTCAAACGTTTGGTAACCTTCTTTATTGGCAATGGTTTCCCCAAGTACTTTACCTAAATAACGAATATTGTCTTTCAGGTCTTTGGCTAAAGAACGTTCTGTTTCACGCATAACATCAACTAAGAGTAATTATAATATTTGATAAGAAAGCAACAAATGCACCAATATAAATAAGATAAAATTTACAAAGACTTAGCTTGTTATGATCCATAGAAGTGCACAATAAGTTTGCAATATAGAAGACAGTTGCACCTTTATTGCGCTTTGATTATAGGGTGTGATGAACTAACGCGATTTGTTACCAGTCAGTTGTTATAATGCTAAAATATCCAATTAAGCAATCATTATTAATAGACACCCTAAATTGAGCAATAAATGACAGAACAGGTAAATCCAGAAGTCCCAGTCGTTGATGAAAATCATGTAATCGCAGAGCGACGCGAAAAACTAAAGGCGCTAAGAGCACAAGCTAAAACTCAGCAAATAGCAGCGTTTCCTAATGATTTTAAACCAGAAAATAAAGCGGCAGATTTACATACTGCGTTTGATCAGTTTGATAAAGAAACATTAGACCCAATGTTAAAACCAGCGGTGGTCGCAGGTAGAATGATGTTAAAGCGCGTCATGGGAAAAGCTAGCTTTGCCACCATTCAAGATGCATCAGGCAGAATTCAGTTGTTTATTAATAAAGAGAATCTTGCCGATGAAAATAGTGAGGCAATATACGAGGCTTTTAAACATTGGGATTTAGGCGATATTCTGGGTGCTAAAGGCGTATTGTTTAAGACCAAAACAGGTGAACTGTCTATTAAAGTCAACGAATTGCGTTTGCTCACAAAATCTTTACGCCCTCTGCCAGAAAAATTTCATGGCTTGCAAGATCAAGAAATTAAATATCGTCAACGATATGTTGATTTAATCACTTCTGAGAGTACGCGTGAGACTTTTAAAACACGATCAAAAGTCATGGCGGCTATTCGTGGTTTTATGACCGAAAATGAATTCTTAGAAGTTGAAACGCCAATGTTGCATCCTATTCCAGGCGGTGCATCAGCTAAACCATTCATGACGCATCATAATGCACTTGATATGCAAATGTTTATGCGGATTGCCCCCGAGTTATATTTAAAGCGTTTAATTGTGGGTGGCTTTGATCGAGTATTCGAGATAAATCGAAGCTTTAGAAATGAAGGCTTAAGTGTTCGCCATAACCCAGAATTTACCATGATGGAGTTTTATGCAGCCTATACAGACTATCAATGGTTGATGGATTTTACAGAACAATGCATTCGAGCAGCAGTGATAGCTGCGCATGGTAGTGCTGTATTGACCTATGATGGCAAAGAGGTAGATTTAAGCAAACCTTTTGAACGTTTAACTATTGTAAATGCTATCCAAAAATATGCGCCTAAATACACATTAGAACAACTTAATGATGCAGACTTTTTACGAGCAGAGATACTCAAACATGGTGTTAAGCCGTTTGAACATGCGGGCTTGGGCGCATTGCAGTTAAGCTTATTTGAGGAAACAGCCGAAAGCCAGTTATGGCAACCAACCTATATTATTGACTATCCAGTAGAAGTATCTCCACTTGCTCGGGCATCAGATTCAAACGCAGAAGTCACAGAACGCTTTGAACTCTTTATTACTGGCCGTGAAATGGCCAATGGATTTAGCGAGTTAAATGACGCTGAAGATCAAGCTGCTCGCTTTCATGCACAAATGAAGGCGAAAGAAGCGGGTGATGATGAAGCAATGTACTATGATGCTGACTTTATCCGTGCGCTTGAGTATGGCATGCCGCCCACTGGTGGTTGTGGTATTGGGCTGGACAGATTAGTCATGCTCATAACTGATAGCCCTAGTATTCGAGATGTCATTTTATTCCCTCATATGCGATCAGAATTTTAAATAAGCATTCATTCACTGAGCGCCCGTTAACTGGAGTTAGCGGGCGTTTTTTTGTTGCAAAAATGACTATGCGCTAGAATAATTCTTTGTCACAAAAAAATCATAACTACCTATTTAAACAAGTATATTTGTCATTTTATGGCGAATTTAACGTAGTTCTAAATATCACTATATAGCCATTTGTCATCAAACTGTCATATTTATTAATCAAAATCGGTTTTCTTGAAAAACACTATATATCAATATATTTAAGGGAGATTGATTGTGAACATTAAATTACGACGACGTGCATTGATGGCAGCAATGGCAGGCACTGCATTATTCGGTTTTGGTTCAAACGCGATGGCTGATTCAACTTTTGATTTAGTTGAAGCATTAGTTCAAAAGGGAATATTAACGGAAGAAGAGGCTTTGCCTTTGTTAAAGAGTCGTGCTAATGAAGAAAAAGCAGAAGCAAAAAAAATGGAAAAAGCCATGGACGATAAATTTCCAGTGAAAGCTAGCTATGGTAGTAAGGGCTTTCGTTTAGAATCAAATGATGGCAACTTTCAAACTAACTTAGCATGGCGAGCGCAATTGCGTTTTACTACACCAGATAATGGTGACCCACGCCAACTTGGTAATTTTAACGATAACAGCCAAAACACATTCGAAGGTCGTCGTTTACGGATGAAGATTGGTGGACATGCGTATAGACCATGGCTTAAATACTACTTTGAAGTGGATCTACAACCAACGCGTGAGTTTGATGATGGTAGCGCTAATGCAAGCTCACGTGTGATTGATTGGCGTGCTGATATTGCTAAATTTGATTATGCGACTTTACGTCTTGGACAATGGAAAATTAACTACAATCGCGAACGGGTTGATTCATCTGGTAAACAGCAGTTTGTTGAGCGTTCTATCGTCAACCGCGTTTTTACTATCGATCGTCAAGTGGGTGCACAGTTAACAGGTCGTTTGTTTAAAGAGACGCCAATAGATATGAACTACTGGGCTGGTGTTTATACCGGTGAAGGTCGTGGTGTTGAAAACGACGACAACAACTTAATGACTATGGCTCGGCTACAATGGAACCCATTTGGCCGCGAGCTTAAATGGTCACAAACCGACGTAGAATTTACAGAAAAACCGACAGCTAGTATCTCATTAGCAACTGCTTCAAACACAGGGCGTTGCACCCGTTGGTCATCTAGTGGCTGTGGCAATCTTGATGGTTTCTCAAGTCCTGCTGCTGCAGCAAATGGTCAATTTGATGTAGATCAATGGACACAAGGTTCTGCATTCAAGTACAGAGGCTTTTCATGGCAACAAGAGTATCATAGAAAAGAAGTTGATGATAATGTCAATAATACTTCAAGTGAATTAACTGGCGGTTATATGCAAGCGGGTTACTTTTTCGGAAATTTGATTCCTTTGATACCTAAAAACCTTGAGTTTGCTGCACGTTACGCTTATGTGAAAGAGCCTAATCGGACTGATATTAACGAAGAGAACAAACGTAAAGAGTACACAGTTGCTGCAAACTTGTTCTTATTCGGTGCTAAACATAATAATAAAATTACAGCTGATTTCTCTCATTTGACTTTGGATGATGGTTTAGTAAACCAAAGTGAAAGTGAAGATCGTTTCCGCTTGCAGTGGGATGTGACTTTCTAAGCAAGTTTTTTTGTTTAATGCTGAATTAAACCAAACATACTTTAGTGGTTAAAAACAGGGTCAAATTGACCCTGTTTTTTTGCCAAATTACAACTAAGAAACCTACCTAATTACAGCTTTTCTTAATGCGCTGATTGATGTTAATTAAGCGAGACTGGGTTTAAATTTTCATGAAAAATCCAATTTTTATGTTGGTTAATTGAAAGGAATATTTCAACCAACCAACCTGGATCTTAGATAAAAAACAACAAAAAAAGTTTTTTTTCACTTTCGGACTATATTTTTCAACTACTAGTCTTTGTCACATTATTGTCACATTTGATAGGCAACATCGCGCAACTTGTTGATAACTAGTCATTCAAAACCACATTTTTTTAAACAATTGGTTGGATGTGTTAATTCGCAATAAGGTATTTTTTATCAATCAATGGCTTAAATATATTTGTCTTTAGGAGGCAAAAATGAACGTTACAATGAACAGAATAGTGGCATCTTTATTTACTACATCGTTTTTAATTGGCTTTTCAAATGTTGCAATAGCAGATGCAATGTTTGATTTAGTTGAAACTTTGGTGAAAGAAGGTGTTATCACAGAAGAAAAAGGCATGGCATTAATGAAGAGCCATGTAAAAGATGAAGAGAAGCAAACCAAAAGTAATCCAACATTAGAAGTGGGCAAAAAAGGCTTGGTTGTAAAAAATCCAGATGGTGATTTCAGTATTAAATTAGGCGGTCGTATGCACGCTGACTATACCAACCATAGTGGTGAGTCTGATTTACCAACCATAGTGGTGAGTCTGATTTACCAACCAATAACCGACCAATAAACGGTACGCAAATTCGTCGTGGCCGTATTGCATTAAGTGGAACAGTCTATAACGATTACGATTATATGATAGAGACTGATTTTGCCAATGATGGTATATCTGTGAAAGATCTATTTATGGTCTATCATGGGTTCAACTTTGATTCGCCCCTTGAATTAACAGTTGGTCATCAGAAGCACGCCATGAGTATGGAGATTCAAGAGAGCTCTAACGATATTATGTTTACAGAGCGTTCATTAGTCAGTGCATTAACTGTACCATTTTTTGACCGTGCGATTGGTGTTAATTTGAAAAGACATGGTGATAATTGGAATGTACAGTCAGGTATATATGGTGATTCTATGGGCAGCAGTGCGGATAGCACTGATAATAATGAAGGTCGAGGGTTTGGTATCCGTGGCACTTGGGCGCCGATTATGGAAGAAAACAAAGTGTTACACTTAGGGGCTAACTATGGCTATCGTAAAACCAGTGATAGTGGTCAATCAAATAGTCAAAATTCAAGGTTTAGATATAGAACAACAAATATGTCTGATTTAGAAATTGTTGATGCAAGATTGAATGATATGGATGATGTGCAAACAGGTATTTTGGAACTTTCTGCGATGTACGGACCATTATCATTCCAAAGTGAGTTTGCAAAATCAGATGTGTCTAGAAAATCAAATGCCGATGTAGACTTTACCGCATGGTATGCGCAAATTGGTTACACTTTAACTGGCGAATCTCGCACTTACAAGGGTTCAGATGGTGAGTTCAAACGCCTTAGTCCAAAAAAAGAGTTTAATCTTAAAAAAGGTACTTGGGGTGCTTGGGAAGTTGCAGCTCGCTATGATGAAATCGATTTAGAGGATGGTAATGTTGCAGGCGGTGAGGCTAAACGTGTTTCATTATCGCTAAACTGGTATTTGAATGATGATGTGCGTATTCTAGCTGGCTATACTAAAGCGTTTGATTTAGATGGTGGTGCATTGAAAAATGCTGATGGTTCTTTTGCTGATGATATCGATGTTATTTCATTGCGTACACAGTGGGCATTCTAATTAGTTTAAGTTAACCGAAGATAAAAAACCCGCTTATAGCGGGTTTTTTTGTTACTCGCTTTTACCACTCATTAAAGATGTTTAATAGGGTTTAACTCGGGTTGATATGCCTTTAATTTACAGTAAAGCAAACGGGTTTCTATCAAGTTCCATACCCTAAGCATTGCCTCAATATTATCAAAAGGTTTAGTTAAAAAGTCTTTAGCACCCAAGGCTAATGCTTTTCTTTTTGCGTCAATGGTCGCATCTGCCGTCAGGACTAATACAGGTAAGTATGTATCTTCTGGAATTTGTTTGGATAGTAAATCTAGCACTGCATATCCATCTAGTTCTGGCATCATCAAGTCTAGCAAAATTAAATCTGGTTGAAAGGCAGTGAACAAGTCGATAGTTTTGGTAGAGTCAGTTGTACTAATGACTTGAGTAAAACCTTCTTTGGCAAGCAGGGCTTCAAGCAATCTAAGATTAGCATCCGCGTCATCGACAATCAGTATCTTAGCATTTAAAATTTCATTTTCGGTCATGATTTATTCCTTATACTTCTTTGTAAGCTCAAATACTTTTTGGCTAAAACTGGCGATATTCAGCGGTTTTGTCATATAACAGTTTATCCCTGTTTTTTCCAGTCTCGCAATGGTTTCTGGCATTGCATCGGCGCTCAAAATAATGATTGGTAAGTGCTTTAAACGATCTTGCGATTTGATATAACTGACTAATGCCTCACCTGATTCGTCAGGTAGGTTGAGGTCAATAATCATTAAATTTGCTTCAATTTCATTGAGTAAATCTTTACTTTCTTTTACTGTCGTTGTGCAATGTAAGTTTAAGTTGGGCAATCGTTTAATCACAGCCTCAACTAAAGCACGATTGCTAATATTATCTTCCACATAAATAAGATTCTTTTTGCCAGATGTTGATGTTATTTTTTTTGGGGGGATTGTTAAAGTTAAGGTCTCTGTTTCAACGGGCGAACTATCACTGGCATTCAATTCTATCCAAAAAAGGCTTTTATTTTTTGCCACATGAATACTACCCTCCATTGCAAGCATGATTTGCTTGCTGAGTGCAAGACCCAATCCGGTGCCTTCCGTTTTAGATTGCTCAGCGCCTAATCTATCAAAAGCGGTAAAGAGTCTTGTTTTTAACGCTTCAGGTATGCCTGCCCCTTCATCTAAAACTTCAATGAACACACGGTTCTGCTTTTGATAGGCTGTGACGAACACATTAGAGTTGAACGGACCGTATTTCAGTGCATTGGATAGTAAATTTAAGATAACTTGTAGAAGCTTTTGTCTATCAGCCATTGCCACTAAGTTTGGTTGGATATCTTGTTTAATCTGCACATCACGAATCTTACCTAAAGGCGAAATATACTGAATTGCTTCAGCCAATAAACCATTAATTGGCGTAGGAATTAGTGCCAAATTAACTTCTCCAGACTCAATACGTGCAATATCGAGTACTTCGTCAATGAGTTTTAGTAGATGCTCACCAGCGCTCTTAATCATATCAACATTATCTTTATGTTTACCATTCTCAAGTTCTTCTTGTAATAGTTGTGCAAAACCTAAAATAGCATTTAGTGGTGTCCGTAATTCATGGCTAGTTCGAGATAAAAACATGCTTTTTTCTTTACTTGCTTGTTCTGCTTCTTTTCTTGCTCGCGTCGTTTCAATGATATTTTCTGCTAAAAGCTTTGAAGCCTGATCAAGCTCATCTGACAACTGACCTAACTCATCTTTACTTCTTGATGGTAAGTCTAAAGCCTCTCCTTTTGCTAAATGTGCCGCACTATCTCTTAATAATTTAACCCTTTTAACAATGGTGCCTGAAAAAATCCATACGGCCAAAATTGATCCAAAAATACCACTAGATGCTGCAATTAAATTAATAGTCAGATTTCTTTGCCGCTCTTGTTTAATTTGGTTTTGATCTTGAGTAACCAATTGTGCTTCCTGTTTTTGAAGGTATTCGATTGCATTTTTTATCTCATTCATATTGTTAACTTGCAACTTGAATTGTTGAATGAGGTCTTCTGAAGCCACATCAGATTCGTTTGTAGACATCATCTCTAGCTTCTCTAGGCTCTGCTCAACTAAGCTTCCGATTTGACTGATTTGCAATTGTTGATTTTGATTCTCTAACTTTTTATTTAATTTAACTAATATGTTTGGGAGTTGTTTTTTTGCAATATAAAAATTATTTAAAAATTGTTTGTCACCGGTCAGCAAGTAGTCCTTAACACCGGTAGATGCAAGTAATAGATTAGTGTGGACAGTTTCAATGTCGCGTTGATTTTGTAGCGCAACCTTTAATTGGTTTTCTAAGCTGGATAATTTTTTTTCTAGACTATAAAGTGAAGCTAATGATGCCAGTAATACTGCCAAAGGAAGCATAATCACCACAACACCCTTAGAGGCTAAAGGTAAATCTTGCCAACGCTGCGAGATTTGACGACTTTTCTTAGAAAAGTTATACATGATGCTATTCATATCTGATTAACTATATTTTGACATTATCACTTAAAACCTAGTTCAACCGCTTTAACTGCGGCCTGAGTTCTATCTTTTAGGCCCAACTTGTTGAGTACACGCTCAACGTGAATTTTTACGGTTCCAGGTGCAATTTCTAATAGTTTTCCTAATTCTGCATTGCTATGACCGTAAGGCAGCAGAGCAAATACTTCTCGCTCTCTTGGCGTTAAACTATCCAATAAATGTAAATCTTCAGGTGATGCCGTTTGTTTGCTTGCTCGCATCATGGACATGCCAAGTATGCCAGCTAAGCCTTGTATGGTTTGTTTGTCATCATTTGACAGCACAACCTTATTACCTGAGAAAGCAATGATACCTAAAGGTTGTTGGGCATATGCAATTGGAATAATGGATGGAGTAAAATTTGCTGTACTTGGGTATGACCAAAGCGGCGCTAATTCATGACTGATTTGAAATTCGCAAGGTGATCTTAATATCTTCCCCAATATTCCCATTACGGGTATACGAGCTCCCACAGGGTAAGTTTGTCCGAGATTTGCTAATACTGTTAATGCATTTTTATCTTGAATGGCAATTAAGCCATGGGCAGCACCGATTTGCATACAGAAAGAGGCTAATATTTGTTGCGCAATAGCTTCTGACCATCCTTTATCATAAATGAGCTTTCCAGCTAAATGAAATAGCCTGAGTTTGGCATTATCTTCATGGTCTTTTTTAACGGACTGACGTAATGCTCTTGCACTTTCCGTGATTTCTTCCATATTTGCATTTTCATTGATTGTTATATGCCGATTAGTATATACCGATATAGGTATAGTGGTAGATTTTTTATTGACTTCTTAGGCGCAAA
>CAYGSH010000062.1:0-10685 GCA_964352515.1 uncultured Methylophilaceae bacterium
GTTTTCTAGCTCTATATCAACCTTTGGCTCTTCTGGCTTAGGTTCAGGCTTTATTTGTTCAGGTTCAGGTTCAGGCTCAGGCTTGACTTCTGGCATTGGTTTTGGCGGCTCTGGCTTTGGTTCAGCTTTTTCTACAATAGGCTTAGCTAAAACCTTGTTTTGATTAGGCAATTCATCCCAAAGCATTACATCACTTACACTCACTACTGTATGCGCAGCTTTCCATTGAAATGAAAACAATAAAATGCCAACCAGTAGCACATGCACAAGCACAGCCAGTAGGCCTGCTTTCCAAGCAATTGATGTTTCGTGCTTTCTAAACATAAATATTAAGGCGCTGGTTTAAACAGCAATCCCACTTTTTCTACCTGCGCTTGTTTTAACAAATCCATCACTTCAACAACTTTCCCGTATTCAGTTTTTTCATCTGCTGCGACCACAACAGCGCGCGGTGTTTTTTCTAATTGACTCTTAACCTCAAATAAAAGTTGGTCTCGAGGTAACATTGTGCCCTCTATTTCAGCATCACCACTTTTTCTGACCGTAATGACCAATGGGGCAGCCGTTTGCTTTAATGTTTGCCCAACTGATGGAAGCTCTACAACACCCGGGTTAGTCATCGGTGCCGTGACCATAAAAATCACCAGCAACACTAAAGTTACATCGATATAGGGAACCACATTGATTTGATTCATCATACGGCGCTTACGTGTTCTTGCCATTTAAAACTCCTTGTAACTGTTTAAGCTTTAGCAATTAATTAAGCACGACGTTGTAAGATATTCGTAAACTCTTCCATAAAGCTTTCATAACGAACTGAAAGTCTATCTACACTAGAGGCAAATCGATTATAGGCAATCACTGCTGGAATGGCTGCAAAGAGACCTATTGCTGTTGCAACCAGTGCTTCAGCAATACCCGGTGCAACTTGACTCAATGTTGCTTGCGCAACATTAGATAAACCACGGAATGAATTCATAATGCCCCATACGGTCCCAAACAAGCCGATATAAGGACTAACTGAACCAACCGACGCCAGGAATGGCAAATGTGCATCTAACTCATCCATTTCACGATTATAAGATGCACGCATGGCTCTTCTTGCACCTTCCATGACCTCACTTTTAGAGTCATTGTTTCCATTCTGTTTATGTCTTACGAACTCTTTAAACCCCGCTTCAAATATACTCGCCATCCCCTGTGACTTACCTCGCTTTTTACCACCGGCTAATCCATCATACAATTTACTTAAATCACCGCCAGACCAGAATGCAGACTCAAACTGATCTGCATTACTTTCAGCTCCACGGACAGTAAAAAATTTAATAAAGATATACCACCATGAGAAAAGAGAGGTAATCAGCAGTATTGCCATGACAACTTGCACTGGAATACTTGCTCCAGAAATTAAGGTTAACAATGACATATCATTTGCAACACTCATACAGACTCCATTTTTATTAATACTGATTTAGGAATAACAACAGGTTTAAACGTAATTGCACTAACACAGGCCAATTTTACTTGGGCTTTGACTAGTAGTTGGCTATCTAAGGTAATTTTTTGCAAGAAAATTAAGCTTCCATGACCAATTTTAGTTAATTCACTTTTAACAACTAATAAATCGTTGAATTTTGCTGGCTTTTTAAAGTCTATTGCCATGCTATGGACAACAAAAATAATTTGTAAATTTTGCTTTAAGTCAGTTTGTTCATACCCAAGCACTCTCAACCATTCTGTTCGCGCTCGCTCCATAAAGTTAAGGTAATTACTATGGTAAACCACACCACCACTATCTGTATCTTCGTAATAAACTCTTACATTCCAAGCGTGATGATGCTTAGTGGTTACTGCTGCCATAACTCCCCTGTTTCTAATGCCTTGGGAATCGTTAAACCAAAATGTTGATAGGCCAAGCTGGTAGCAACCCGCCCTCGGGGCGTTCGCATTAGATAACCTTGTTGAATAAGATAGGGTTCTAGCACATCCTCTATGGTATCGCGCTCTTCACCAATCGCTGCTGCTAGATTATCTAAACCAACTGGACCGCCGCCAAACTTTTCTAACACCGCTTGCAATAACTTTCTATCCATGACATCAAAACCCAGTTTATCGACATCGAGCATTTGTAACGCAGCGTCTGCAACTTCAGCATTGACCTGGCCATCGGATTTAACTTGTGCATAATCTCGAACGCGCCGTAACAGCCGATTGGCGATTCTTGGTGTACCTCTTGACCTTTTTGCTATTTCGTTTGCACCAGAACCCGTCATTTCAAGTTGCAATAATCCCGCGCTACGCGAAACAATTCTGCCTAACTCTTCAACCGTATAAAACTCTAAGCGAGACACAATGCCAAAGCGATCTCTCAAAGGGTTTGTTAGCATACCAGCACGAGTTGTGGCTCCCACTAGTGTAAATGGCGCTAAATCGAGTTTAACAGAACGCGCTGCAGGTCCTTCACCAATCATGATATCAAGACGGTAGTCTTCCATGGCGGGGTATAGAATCTCTTCAACTACTGGGGATAATCGATGAATTTCATCAATAAATAAAATATCATTTGGCTCTAAGTTTGTCAGCA
The DNA here is from genome assembly GCA_964352515.1 of uncultured Methylophilaceae bacterium. Classification (GTDB taxonomy): domain Bacteria; phylum Pseudomonadota; class Gammaproteobacteria; order Burkholderiales; family Methylophilaceae. Next base: position 2,585 of record CAYGSH010000062.1, read on the forward strand.
ATGCCGCCAAATCGCCCGCTCGCTCTAAAACTGGACCAGATGTTTGACGTAGATTAACGCCCATTTCACGTGAAATAATGTGAGCTAATGTTGTTTTGCCTAGACCAGGCGGCCCAAACAGTAAAACATGATCCAATGCTTCACTTCTACCACGCGCAGCATTAATAAATATTTCTAATTGACTTCTTGCTTTTTCTTGACCCACATACTCATCGAGTATTTTAGGGCGTAAAGCACGCTCAATCACTTCTTCTTGCGTGTTTTCAGCTGCCGGAGCTATTAAACGCTCGGTTTCAATCATGATATAACATTAGTTTGATTTATACCCATCTAGCGATAAGGTTAATTTAATTAACCCAATTTTACCTGAGAAAAGTTTTCAATCAAATGTTTAAGCTCAATTGGCCTTCCTAAACCAATCCCTTGACCATAATGCACCCCAATTAATTTTAATTCTTTTAATATTTCATCATTTTCAACAAACTCTGCTACTGTTTTTATATTTAATGCTTCAGCTACTGAGTGAATTGATCGAACCATTGCATGATCAATTTTATTGATATGCATCTCTTTTACAAATGAACCATCAATTTTCAAATAATCCACTTCAAAGTTTTTTAGATACATAAAGGATGACATGCCACTGCCAAAATCATCCAAAGCAAATTTGCATCCAAGCTTCTTAAGTGCTGTTAACAAATTAATGGTGTTTTTTAAATTGACAATCGCTGCTGTTTCAGTAATTTCAAAACAGATGGCGGCTGGTGGAATCGCATATATAGCAAGCTGCTCGCGAATATATCCTAGAAAGCTTTTATCTCCCAAAGACGTGCCTGAGAGATTGATTGAAAAGATATAGTTACACTTCTCTAAACTGATATCCAGTAACTTTCTATATGACGAGAAAGTATTTTTGATCACCCAACGATCAATATTAGGCATTAAATGATAACGCTCGGCTGAAGGGATAAAAGAAGTTGGCAGTGTAATTTCACCATCATCTCCTAACTTTCTAATTAAGACTTCAAAATGATGCTGTTGTGAAGTATTAAAAGTTAATGGCACAATCGGCTGGCAATATAAAACAAAACTATTATCATCAATTTCATCTGTAATGTCAGATATTGCACTCATTGCCTTATGGCGTTGTAAATTTTCCATATCGCCATGGTTATATAAGAAGCTTTGATTTCTGCCTGCATTTTTGGCTGAATAACAAGCAGCATCCGCCGCATGCATAATGTCACTTGCGTTGTTAAAAGTATTATCAACCACGACAATTCCAACACTAACGCCTATATTAAAAACCTTATCCTCATGGACAAAACGATAATCTCTAACAAGCTTTAAGAGCTTATCAATCACAATATTGGCATTGGCAAGACTTGAACTAAGCAAGAGCAAACCAAACTCATCACCGCCTAATCTAGCTAATGTATCTCTTTCACCCATTTTGTTGTCAAAAAGTGCACTAATTTGCTTAAGCAACTCATCACCAGCACTATGTCCACAAGTATCGTTCACTAGTTTAAATTGATCTAAATCTAAGTAACAAAAAATATGTTGCACATCATATTTTTGCGCATTATCCAATGCTTCTTTCAGCCGCACTTCAAACTCCCGCCGATTGATTAGTCCGGTTAAATCATCATGCTGGGCTTGATGTCTTAATAGCGCTGTCGCATCATGAATTTTTTCTTGCATATGTTCATAAGCATTTTTTAAACTTTGGGACATTAAATTGAACCCTGTCTGTAGCACCTTAAGCTCACCACTAGAGTCTTCTTTTATTGTGTGTGAAAAAACACCCTCGCCAAGCTTATCAACTGCAAAAGCGATTTCTTGAATAGGCTTAGTGATGTTACGCCCGATAAACCAAGCAATAAGCGCACTTGAAATCAAACCAAAAAGCCCGATTAAAACCATTTTGATAATCAAATCTTGTTTAAGTGTTTGAAGCGCCAAATTACTGAGTTCAACATAAACGTAACCTACAACCAGATCTTCAGAACCCTTCCTTAAGGTACCATCTAATTTTTCTGTTGGATAATCTTCAACTTCTTCTAAACTTCGCAGAATAGGCGATAAGAAAATAACGCCATTTTTCCATGCCAATTCCTGACTCTTATCAGCAATCATTTGTTGCAATAATTTTTTTGTAATAGGTCGTCCACTAAAGGCCAAAACGCGACCATAGTCATCTGTAATCACTACTGACCTTAACTCTTGCTCATTCGTTAGGATTTGTTGCACCAACTTTTGCAATCGATCTAGATTACCTGAAATAACACCATACTCAGCAGCTGGCGCTAATTGCGTTGCAATGATACGTCCACGGTCATATAAAGAATAATTTAAATTACCAAACACTTTGGTAATAGCGTATCCAGCAAGAATAATGGCAAATAAAACAGCTGGGAGCGTTCCAAGCAAAATAACTCTAGATTTAATTCCTAAGTTTTGCATCATTCTGGCATCCCCACTGGATCTTTGGCTTCCATGGTTAGTAGTTGTTGATAAATTTCATTTTCATCCGCTATTTTCAAACCCAATGAACGTTGCACTTGTCTATTAATAATCACTGAGTAATATTTTGGTACCGTTGGTGGCGGCAGAAAGCTTTTATTGCTTTGAGACTCTACTGCAATTTCAACAGCTTGTTTTGCCAAGTGCTTCGCACTACTAAAAACTGAAGCCAAAGCCCCTGCTTTTACATAGGATTTAGAATACCCAAAAACTGGCACTTGATGACGATAGCTTGTTAACAAAATTGGTTGTGCTGTTTCACGGTTATATACAAGTAAGTCAGGGATAGCTAATAGTAAGTCGTTTGTTTCTAATATATTTTCCAAAGTTGAAATGAAGTTTAACTCGGAATTTACTTCTTCAATATGTACATTAAACCCATGTTTCTCACCGGCCTCGACTAAAAAATCTTCATAGCGATTAGATGTAGAGCCCAGCAAAATACCTAAGTTCTTTGCAGAGGGGAGCGCTATTTTTGCCAATCCAATTTGACGTTTATATGGCTGATCAAGCACTATAGCACTAAAAATACCTAAACGCCGTCCACTTTTATACATCAAACTATTGAATGCTGGCAATGGTATAAAAACACCTAATACTGGCGTTGTTGGTTTTAGTTTGCTTGAAGCTTGTAAAGCTGTGACACCTAAAGCAATCACTAACTCACTATTTTCAGCAACGGTCAACTTTTCCTCTACACTTAAATCTATCACATTAACCTTCATTGTATGGGATTTATCAGCCAGCAGTTGTGCTTTAAACTCCTCAATAAACTCATTGTTTGTTGAAGATGTATGGCTCATCACGATGGTGATTCCAGTGTAGGCTTGTGCAGAAATTGAGCACGACAAAGCAAAAAGCAATAACCCATGCTTTAATATAGTTAAAAAAGTGCTACTAGTAGTTAACAAAATATTTGAATATATGGAGTAGACTTAACATCAATTTCCACTAAAAATTAAGGATAATGTTTAAACGCGCTCGACGTTTCGCTGTGTTGTAATCTGCAAACTCTTGGTAATGATCGTTAAATAAATTCTCTATAACAGCAGACACCTCACCACTCCAGTTTCCAGCATTAAAATTTCGAGCTAATCTAACATCACATTTTCTTATTAAATCAACTGGATCACCATCCCCCAAAAGGGTAGCTTCACTTGTTTGATAATACGCTAGGCTAGCATCCCAATGTCGATTAAATTGATGTGTGAATAAAGCACTGATGGTGTTACTGGGCATTGATTGTTCAAAATTTCTGGCTAGACTTGGTTTTGTTTCACGTATTCTGACATGTGAAAAATTAAAGATCGCATTCGTTTTTTTTGCAAGCTGCCACTTAACTTGCGTCTCAAATCCATTAACATCTGCCGTCCCAGTGTTGACAGAGCCCTCAATATTTTCTGGGTCAGTAACTAGCACAAAGCCTGGTGGCACAACAAAATTAATATCTCGCCTATCAATATAATCAGAAATAATGTCATAAAACAGTCTCGCATCGACATCAAATGCGCCAATTTTACCTAAATAGCCAATTTCTCTAGATACTATCCGCTCAGGCTCTACATTACCTAAATTAGCATCATATTGTTGCAATAACGTTGTACCAGGAAGCACCGTCGGCACAAAAAAGAATCGATTAAACTTTTCCTCTAAATAGGTTGGTGTTCGTAAAGCCGACGATACCCCTAACCGCAAAGTATGATTTGGCGCCATTTTAAAGTTTGCACTAACCCTAGGAGATGCATCTGTTCCTGTAAAGTCATTATGTTCTATCATTGCACCTGCATTGAATAGCAACCTGTCGTGAGGTGACCACTCCATATGCCCAAACAATCTTTGCAAATCAAATTGGTCTGTTTTATTGCTACCAAGATAAAAAGGTGCATGCATCGTATCGCGTCTAACACTACCACCCCAAACAACCCTTAAATCCTCCGCAATCGAGAAGTTATGTTGCGCTTCAATATCGAAGCGTTCGGTTTCAACTAAATTTCTAATAGAAATCGTATCATTCAACAGCAAAGCTCCTGAGCCGGGTCCCAGCAAAGCATCCACAACAGGGCGCAAATTAATGGAAGTTGTTTGATCATTTGACCGATCAAATGAATGGTAAGCTTGTAATGAAAAATCACTGTCTTGTGCTATATTATGGCGCCATCTTATGAGTTGATAATGATTTGTAATTTGCTTAGTTCTAGGCAAAAATACAAACTGATCTTCATTTATATCCCCCTCACCACGCGCCCCATCACTCAAACCAAACTCAAATTCAAGGTTGTTAGTATTATTTACCTGATAGTCAGCACGCATATTGAAGATTCGTGTACGCTTAAAATCATTCCGATTATCCAAGCCATCATCTTGACGATAACCAGTCGTTGCTCGGTAATTCAAATCACCTAATTTGCCACCCATGCGATAAAACAACTCATTACGTCCATTTCCATGTGTGGCAATTACTGTGTTTCCAGTGACCCTAGAGGGATGTTGCGTAATAATATTGATAACGCCAAAATAAGAGTTAGCGCCATAACTTGCTGCATTAGGTCCTCGTGTCACTTCAATGCGCTCAATGTCAGCAAGTGCCAAAGGCAATTCACTCCACTGTACACCCCCATAAAGCGGACTATAAACTGAACGCCCATCAATCAGCACTTGCATACTCCCAGCATATGCAGTGGTCATACCATGGTAACTCACCACATGATTAGTGTTATGCACAAAACCAGCATTAATCCCAACATAAAACCCTGGGACTAGCCGAAATATTTCTGGCAAATCAACAATCCCTGCAGCACGTATCATATCTTTATCAATGACGGTAACAGCTGAAGGCGCATCAGATTTGGACTGAGATAATCTAGAAACCGAGAGTACTATTGGCACTTCGCCAATATAATCATTTTCATCAAGTAAAATCGATTCATCTTCGTATGCGCATACAAATTTTGTCGAAGTAATAAATAAACAAAAAAATAAGATGAAACGGTTCATAGTCTGAAACTTATCTTGATAATGCCTTGAGCGCTTGTTTAATCCCCTCAGAAACTGTTATATCTTTATCCAAAAGCTTAACAGTTCCAACCGCTTCTCGTTCATTATATCCAAGCGTAATGAGTGCATTGAGAATATCTTGCTTGACCGATTTTTTTTCAGTTGAAGAAACACCTAAACCTGTTGTTTCAAACTTATCTTTTAATTCTAACAACAATCGTTCTGCTGTTTTTTTACCTACACCCGGAATACGGGTTAGAAGAGCAACTTCTTGACTAGCGATTGCTTCAACTAAATCATCAATCGATACGCCACTTAAAATAGACAATGCTGATTTTGCACCGATACCGTTTACTTTTAATAATTGACGAAAAGTATCTTTTTCTTGCTGTGTACCAAAACCATACAATAATTGTGCATCTTCTCTTACGACCATATGTGTTAGTAAGATTATTTTAGATCCCACATCCGGTAGATTGTAAAAAGTGCTCATTGGCACTTCAACTTCATAACCAACACCAGCACAATCCAATACAATAAGTGGTGGAGATTTTTCTACTAACAACCCATTCAGACGCGCAATCATGATTTTTCCTAATTTATCTGCTAACCAATTAAACGGCCATTTTTAACTCTAAAACCCTTAGTTGCCAGTTTCCCTAAGCCTTGACCACCATGGATATGACAAATAGCACATGCCAAAGCATCTGCTGAGTCAGCCCCTGGTGTTGCTGGCAATGCGAGCAAGCGTTTCACCATCGCCTGGACTTGTTCTTTTTTTGCATGGCCATTGCCCACAACAGACTGCTTGACTTGCAATGCGGTATATTCTGCAACTTCTAGATTTCGAATAACAGCAGCGCTAATGGCTGCACCACGTGCTTGTCCTAACAAAAGTGTTGATTGTGGATTCACATTAACAAACACCTTTTCAATCGCAACTTGGGTTGGCTGGTAAGTGTCAATCACTTCAAATAAACCTTCTAATATTATCTTAAGTCTTGCAGGCAACTCTTCTCTCGTTGTTTGCTTACCACTTGCCGTTTTAATCGTTCCACTTGCGACATATTGAACTTTACCGTCAACTTGCTCAATAACACCAAATCCTGTGAGTCTGAGCCCAGGATCAATGCCGAGAATTCTTAAATGACTCACCGTTTGTTAGATTTTCATTAAAAATGATTAAAAAAAGTAGACTGTTTAATCTTCTTCTATAATGGCTGAAGTATAAACGTCTTGCACATCATCTAAGTCTTCTAAACTATCAAGAATTTTTTGCATTTTTGCACCGTCTTCTCCTGATAGCACAATTTCGTTTTGCGCCTTCATCGTTACTTCTGCCATCATTGGATTGTGTCCAGCAGCCTCCAATGCTTCCTTTACCGCAATAAAATCAGTTGGTGTTGTAATCACTTCTATACTTCCATCATCATTTGTCAGAATATCCTCCGCACCAGCTTCTAACGCTACTTCCATAATGCCGTCTTCATTAGCACCAGGTTCAAAGACCAATTGCCCACAATGATCAAACATAAATGCTACCGAGCCATCGGTACCAAGATTTCCACCATTTTTTGTTAAAGCATGGCGAACATCAGATACAGCGCGCTGCTTATTATCAGTCATACAATCAATGATTATTGCTGCACCATTTATGCCATACCCTTCGTATCGAATCTCTTCATAGTTAACACCTTCTAGTTCACCAGTACCTTTTTTGACGGCACGCGTGATGTTATCTGCAGGCATGTTTTCATCTTTGGCGGCTGCTATCGCTGCACGCAACCTCGGATTCATTGTTGGATCACCGCCACCCAATCTGGCAGAGACTGTGATCTCTTTAATCAATTTTGTAAAAATTTTACCCCGCTTTGCATCCTGACGCCCTTTTCGGTGTTGGATATTTGCCCACTTACTATGACCAGCCATATTACTTAACCTTAATTACTGAGTTTTAAAAAAATTTGATTCTACCATGCCGCCCATCGCATTTCGCAAACCATCGAAAGGTGAATCGATTCGAACACGCTTTTAAATGCGATGAATAATGCTTAAATTATTTGCAGCCAAGTCATTAAGGTGTATATTTTTAATTCACCGCATGGGGAGAATAAATATGAAAACTTTGAAACAAATACTAGAAGAAAAGAAAATTCAAGAGATCATTAGCATATCACCAGACAATCTGGTTTTTGATGCATTAGTGATTATGGCAGAAAAACATATAGGTGCATTAGCGGTCATGGAAAAAGGGAAGCTTGTTGGTATTTTTTCTGAACGAGACTATGCCCGCGAAGTTGCGTTGAAAGAAAAAAAATCGAAAACAACAACCATACGTGAAGTAATGACTTCAAAACTGATATTTGGTCAAGCAAACGAATTTGTCGATAGCGCTATGAGCACCATGTCTAATAAACGCATTCGCCACCTACCGGTAATGGTTGGTGATGAAATGATAGGCATGTTGTCAATTGGTGATTTGGTGAAAGCAACTATTGAATATCAAGAAGAGTTAATTCAACAATTGGAAAGTTATATCCGTAGCTAACGCTAAGCTAGTTATTTAGGGTTATATCTGTCA
>CAYGSH010000062.1:10785-12369 GCA_964352515.1 uncultured Methylophilaceae bacterium
TTATCATTTTAGCTTCACCATATCTTATAGCGCAGTCACAAATAGCTAGCAATTCTTTTGATTTATTCGCCAATAATTTTTACGAGAACACGTTTTTTTCGGCGACCATCAAATTCCCCATAAAAAATTTGCTCCCATGGCCCAAAGTCTAATTGGCCCTCAGTTACAGCAACCACTACCTCACGCCCCATTACTTGACGCTTAATATGAGCATCCGCATTATCCTCCCCAGTATCGTTATGTCGATAATGGCTTAGTGGTTCATGTGGCACTAGTTGCTCCAGCCAAACTTTATAATCATGATGCAAGCCTCGCTCGTCATCATTAATAAATACACTGGCTGATATATGCATAGCATTCACAAGACAAAGCCCTTCTTGAATACCACTTTCACGTAAACACTCTCTTACTTGTCCAGTGATATTTTGAAAATCCATACGAGCTGGGATATTAAACCAAAGTTCTTTTTTATAGCTTTTCATTTCACCTCTCCACAACGATATTTTTGAAAAAACTCAATTAAATTTTAGCATTGTAAAAATAATTAGGTGCAATAAAAAAAGACCTCACATGAGGTCTTTTTTTTATATTAACAACTAACTGTTGACTTCAACTGATTGCTCAAACGTTTTGCCTTCATTATCTGTAGCAGTTAAAGCAAAGGTACCTGGTTTATTAGGGACAAAATCAAATTGAAAATAAGGATCCTCTGCTGTGCCAACATTTACATCAACAGTCATAAGAGGCTCTCCAGCATAAGTAAATTTTGCTGTTTTAATATAAAACGCTGGCAAAAAGCCTTGTGACTCTAAATCGCGCTGCAAACCTGTACGCATAATATGTTTGATATTAACCTTAGCTGTTGTGGCTGTACCAAATTTTTCAGGCGCAGTCACTTTCATTCTAATTTTACCCGCTGCTGCTCTAACTGCTGCCTCGTCGTTTGACACAATACCACCGCAACCACCTGCTGCTCGAATAGGTCGAGAAGCCAAATATAATTTGCCATTTTCATCCTCTCCAACCAACCTAACATATGCATCTGTTTCAAAACGAATACGCGTAGATAAATTAAAATCACCTAAAGCATCACTTAAGTGATAAGTGGCAGTAAGGGGAATTGGGTTTGCATCTACAAATGAATAAAGCTTAACAATTTTTACTCCTGCGGCTTTTGCAGCAACCGTATCAATTGAATAAGTCACTGGGACTTGCGCACCACTTTCTGCTCGTTTAGGTGCATCAATTTTGATAAAATCAACTTCTTGCATAGGCCGCTTTTCAAAAAAGGCTTCTTTCATCACCGACCATAATTTAGGATCAGCTTCTGCATAGGCAGACACACTAATCGTCAACAGCATCGCTGCTAATATCCAGAACACTCTTAATTTATTACTTACTTTCATGAAACACCCCTCATAACACTTTTATCATTGTAGTTAACTTAACGTCTAACATTATATTTAGGACTACTAAACTTTATTTTAGTTGTATTGCAATAAAAATCTGTGACCAGTATCACATTAACGATGATTAGTAAAAATATATCTTTTTTTAAAATTATTTCTTATTGCTTGGCTCGCC
>CAYGSH010000063.1:0-12245 GCA_964352515.1 uncultured Methylophilaceae bacterium
GTTGACAGCAGCTGGCGAGCAAAAAGTGAGCGAGATTAAAGCTGTTCGTGAATTAACAGGTTTAGGCTTAAAAGAAGCTAAAGAATTAGTTGATGGCGCACCAAAAACAATTAAAGAAGGCTTACCAAAAGCAGAAGCTGATGAAGCATTGAAAAAATTGATCGAAGCTGGTGCTACTGGCGAACTTAAATAATTTATTTATTTAGCGCATATTAGGCTGACGGGAAACCGTCAGCCTTAGCTGTTTATGGACAGCTAAGCTTGTAACAATATGTAATTAAGTAGAATTAAAAAAATGATGTTATAAATCAATACATTATACTGTAGAGAGTGTTTTGATTTCTAACCTCATCAATTTCAGGAGACGCTATGAGCTATTCCTTTACCGAAAAAAAACGTATTCGTAAAAGTTTCGCTAAAAGAGAAAGTGTACAGGAAGTACCTTACTTACTTGCTATGCAATTGGAGTCATACAAAGCTTTTTTGCAAGCGGATGTTCCGCAGCAAGAGCGAAAAAATTCAGGCCTAGAATCGGCTTTTAGTTCAGTTTTTCCTATCGAGAGCCATTCTGGAAATGCGCGACTTGACTATGTTAGCTATCAGTTAGGTTTAGAGCCATTTGACGTCAAAGAATGTCAACAGCGTGGTTTGACTTATGCTGCTCCAATCAGAGTTAAAGTAAGACTGACCATCATGGACAAAGAGGCTTCAAAGCCAACGGTAAAGGAAGTCAAAGAACAAGAAGTCTACATGGGTGAATTGCCTTTGATGACTGAAAATGGCTCTTTTGTCATTAATGGTACTGAGCGTGTCATCGTTTCTCAATTACACCGAAGTCCAGGTGTGTTTTTTGAACATGATCGTGGTAAAACACATAGTTCTGGAAAATTATTGTTTTCTGCACGCGTGATACCTTACCGTGGTTCTTGGTTGGATTTTGAATTTGACCCAAAAGATTACTTATACTTCCGTGTTGACCGCCGACGTAAGATGCCAGTGACTATTTTATTGAAAGCGTTAGGATTTAATCCTGAGCAGATTTTAGGCATGTTTGGTGACACAGACACGTTCAGTTTTGGACCAAAGGGCGTTGAATTTACATTGGTTGCTGATCGTCTTCGTGGTGAGATAGCAAAATTTGATATTGCTGATGCAAAAGGTAATGTTATTGTTGCTAAAGATAAGCGTATTACGGTTAAGCATATTCGTGAAATTGAAAAAGCGGGGATTGATAAAATTGCTGTGCCGTTAGGTTTTATACTTGGCCGAGCACTAATGAGCAATATCATTGATAAAGAAACTGGAGAAGTCATTGCAAGTGCGAATGATGAAATTACAGAAGAATTGCTCGATAAACTAATCGAGTCAAAAGTAAAAGCAATCGAAACTTTGTATTCAAATGATTTGGATCATGGAGACTTTATTTCACAAACGCTTCGTATTGATGAAGTGCCTGATCAGTACTCTGCTCGTACTGCTATATATAGAATGATGCGCCCGGGTGAGCCGCCAACAGAAGAATCAGTAGAGGCATTATTTCAAGGCTTGTTCTTCAACGAAGATCGCTATGATTTGTCTGTTGTTGGTCGTATGAAGTTTAATCGTCGAGCGTACCCACATAAATTGGAAGACAGGACAGCTCATTGGATGAAGCGTTTCTATGAACGGGTTGGCCCGCAGGGCGATACCGGCGAAATGGTTTTGTCGACGGACGATATTTTAGCTGTGATTGGTGTTTTGCTTGAATTGCGCAATGGTCATGGAGAAATTGATGATATTGACCATTTAGGTAATCGTCGTATTCGTTCAGTTGGTGAGTTAGCTGAAAATCAATTCCGTGCTGGTTTGGTTAGAGTTGAACGCGCTGTTAAAGAGCGTTTAAGTCAGGCTGAATCTGATAATTTAATGCCGCACGATTTGATTAATGCAAAACCAGTTTCTAGTGCAATTCGCGAATTTTTTGGCTCAAGCCAATTATCGCAATTTATGGATCAAACTAATCCATTATCTGAAATTACGCATAAACGTCGTATTTCAGCTTTAGGTCCAGGCGGTTTAACCCGTGAACGTGCGGGTTTTGAAGTACGTGATGTACATACAACGCATTATGGACGTGTTTGTCCTATTGAGACGCCAGAGGGTCCAAACATTGGTTTAATTAACTCGCTTGCTTTGTTTGCTCGTACTAATGAGTATGGTTTCTTAGAAACGCCATACCGTAGAGTGGTTGAAAATAAGGTTACAAAAGAGATCGATTTCCTTTCTGCAATTGAAGAAAGTGAATTTATGATTGCGCAGGCAAATACTGAGCTTGATGTGAAAGGTGGTTTTAAGGAAGAGATTGTTTCTTCTCGCTATCAGAATGAATTTACCATGGCTCAGCCTGACAGCGTTCAATATATGGATGTTGCACCAGGGCAAATTGTTTCAGTTGCGGCTTCATTAATTCCATTCCTAGAACATGACGATGCAAACCGTGCATTGATGGGTGCAAACATGCAACGTCAAGCAGTTCCTTGTTTGCGTGCTGAAAAAGCAGTAGTTGGAACTGGTATTGAACGAACTGTTGCAATTGACTCTGGTACAATCGTCCAAGCACGACGTGGCGGAATTGTTGATTATGTAGATTCTAGCCGTATTGTAGTACGTGTTCATGATGAAGAGGCAGTTGCGGGTGAAGTAGGTGTTGATATTTATAACCTAACAAAATATACGCGCTCAAATCAAAATACAAACATTAACCAACGACCATTGGTCAAAATTGGCGATACCTTAATTCGAGGTGATGTGATTGCTGATGGTGCTTCAACAGATATGGGTGAGCTAGCGCTTGGTCAAAATATGTTGGTTGGGTTTATGCCATGGAATGGATATAACTTTGAGGATTCAATCTTAATTTCTGAGCGCGTTGTTGCAGATGATCGCTACACTTCAATTCATATCGAAGAATTGTCTGTTGTTGCTCGGGATACAAAGTTAGGTGCTGAAGAAATTACGCAAGATATTTCTAACCTATCAGAGCGTATGTTAGGTCGTTTAGATGAGTCAGGTATTATTTACATTGGAGCTGAAGTTGAAGCGGGAGATGTATTGGTTGGTAAAGTGACACCAAAAGGTGAAACGCAACTAACACCTGAGGAAAAATTACTACGCGCTATTTTTGGTGAAAAAGCTTCTGATGTTAAAGACACCAGTTTACGGGTGCCTTCAGGCATGACGGGTACGGTCATTGATGTTCAAGTGTTTACACGTGAAGGGATAGACAGAGACTCCCGTGCTCAACAAATAATTGATGATCAGCTAGGGCATTACAAGCAAGATTTAGCAGATCAGATGCGTATCGTAGAGGACGATGCTTTTGGCCGTATTCGTCGCCTGATTGAAGGTAAAGTCGCTACTGGTGGACCGAATAAGCTTAAAAAAGGCGATAAAGTTACTGGGGAATATTTGGATGAAGTTGGTCGATACGATTGGTTTGATATCCGCCTATCAGATGAAGCTGCTGCTCGTCAATTAGAACAGTTAAAAGATGGTCTAACAACTGCACGTGCTAATTTTGATAGCAAATATGAAGAGAAAAAACGTAAATTGACACAGGGCGACGAACTGCCTCCTGGTGTCCAGAAAATGGTTAAAGTTTATCTTGCCGTTAAACGTCGGATTCAGCCAGGTGATAAAATGGCTGGACGACATGGTAACAAAGGCGTTATCTCAAAAATTGCGCCAGTGGAAGATATGCCGCATATGGCTGACGGAACACCAGTTGATATTGTGTTAAACCCATTGGGCGTTCCTTCACGTATGAATATCGGTCAGATTTTAGAGGTTCACTTAGGATGGGCAGCTAAAGGTTTAGGTATGCGTATAGCAGAGATGCTAGAAGCAGAAACTAAAGTTGCTGAAATCCGTAAATTCCTCGAAAAAGTATATAACGACACAAGTGGTAAGAAAGAAGATATTGCTGCGTTGACCGATGTTGAAGTGATTGAATTAGCGAATAATCTCAAACGTGGTGTTCCATTTGCTACACCTGTTTTTGATGGCGCTGCTGAGGCTGATATCAAGGATATGTTGGACTTAGCATTTCCTGATGATGATGAACGTACAAAACAACTGCAATTCCATGCAGGTAAAACGCAAGTAACATTATTTGATGGTCGTACAGGAGACTCCTTTGAGCGTCCAGTTACAGTTGGCTATATGCATGTGCTTAAATTGCATCATTTGGTTGATGACAAAATGCACGCACGTTCAACGGGTCCTTATAGTTTAGTGACGCAACAGCCATTAGGTGGTAAAGCACAATTTGGTGGTCAGCGTTTTGGTGAGATGGAAGTTTGGGCGCTTGAGGCTTACGGTGCAGCTTACACCTTGCAAGAAATGTTGACAGTGAAGTCTGATGACGTAAATGGACGGACTAAAGTGTATGAAAATATTGTAAAAGGCGAACACAAAATCGAAGCTGGCATGCCAGAATCATTTAATGTGTTGGTGAAAGAGATTCGTTCACTTGCTATAGATATCGATTTGGATCGCAACTAACTTAATATTTATGCGCGCTTTGATTAGGCGCATTAGTTTTTATTCATGCACCATTGGGTGCATTAGAGGAGAAGTCAAATGAAAGCGCTATTAGACTTATTTAAACAGGTAACCCAGGAAGAAGAATTTGATGCGATTAAAGTCGCCTTAGCTTCACCTGAAAAAATTCGTTCTTGGTCATATGGTGAAGTAAAAAAACCAGAAACCATCAACTATCGAACATTTAAACCAGAACGTGATGGTTTATTCTGTGCAAAAATATTTGGACCGACGAAAGATTACGAGTGTTTATGCGGTAAGTATAAACGACTAAAACATCGTGGTGTGATTTGTGAAAAATGTGGTGTAGAAGTCACGTTATCAAAAGTGCGACGTGAAAGAATGGGGCATATTGAGTTGGCTTCACCAGTTGCACATATTTGGTTCCTAAAATCATTGCCAAGTCGCTTGGGTATGGTTCTGGATATTGCCTTGCGTGATATTGAGCGTGTTCTATACTTTGAGGCATTTATTGTTGTCGACCCAGGTATGACCCCGTTAATAAGAGGTCAACTTCTTACTGAGGATGATTATCTATCAAAAGTAGAAGAGTATGGGGATGAGTTCAGTGCAATAATGGGTGCAGAAGCAGTTCGTGAATTGTTACGTACATTAGATATCCATCAAGAAATTGAAACCTTACGTAAAGACTTATCGGAAACAGGCTCTGAAGCAAAAATTAAGAAAATCGCTAAGCGATTAAAAGTGTTAGAAGCTTTCCAAAAATCTGGTATTAAACCAGAATGGATGATTTTAGAGATTCTACCTGTATTGCCACCTGAGTTACGTCCATTGGTGCCATTGGATGGCGGTCGGTTTGCTACATCAGATTTGAACGATTTATACCGTCGTGTGATTAACCGTAATAATCGTCTCCGCAGATTGTTAGAGCTTAGAGCGCCAGAAATTATCTGCCGTAACGAGAAGCGTATGTTGCAAGAGGCGGTTGACTCATTATTGGATAATGGCCGACGTGGCAAGGTGATGACAGGTGCGAATAAGCGCCCATTGAAATCACTGGCTGATATGATTAAAGGTAAAGGCGGCCGTTTCCGTCAGAACTTGCTTGGTAAGCGTGTTGATTACTCAGGTCGTTCAGTGATTGTGGTTGGTCCACAATTAAAATTACATCAATGTGGTTTACCTAAGAAAATGGCTCTTGAATTGTTTAAACCATTTATCTTCCATAAATTAGAAGTGTTAGGCTTGGCGACAACGATTAAAGCGGCTAAGAAAAAAGTAGAAGAAGAAGGACCTGAAGTGTGGGATATCTTGGATGATGTCATTCGTGAGCATCCAGTGATGTTAAACCGTGCGCCTACCTTGCACCGTTTAGGTATTCAAGCATTTGAACCCGTTTTGATTGAAGGTAAGGCGATTCAGTTACATCCATTGGTCTGTGCTGCATTTAACGCCGACTTCGATGGTGACCAAATGGCTGTTCACGTTCCTTTAAGTCTAGAGGCCCAAATGGAAGCACGTACATTGATGCTTGCATCAAATAATGTGTTGTCACCTGCAAATGGCGAGCCAATTATTGTGCCATCACAAGATATCGTGCTAGGTCTTTATTATATGACGCGTGAAAAAGTTTCAGCGCGTGGTGAAGGTATGCTCTTCAGCGATGTCAATGAAGTGCAACGCGTTTATGATCAAGGTTTGATTGATTTGCATGCAAAAGTCACAGTGCGTATTAAAGAATATGAGCTGGATGTTGAAGGCAATAAGTCTGAGAAGATTAATCGTTACGAAACAACGGTTGGACGCGCTTTGCTATCACAAATATTGCCACCAGGTTTAGCATTTAGTAATGTTGACAAGGCGATGAAGAAAAAAGAAATTTCACGATTGATAAATGCATCTTTCCGTAAAGTCGGTATTCGTGAAACAGTGATATTTGCTGATAAGCTCATGTACACTGGTTATACATACGCAACAAAAGCGGGTATTTCAATATCTGTTAACGATATGCTCGTGCCAAATGAAAAAGAAGACCTAATCTCTGCAGCTGATGCTGAGGTAAAAGAAATTCAAGATCAATATGTGTCTGGTTTGGTTACACAAGGTGAGCGCTACAATAAAGTGGTTGATATTTGGGGCCGCACTGGTGACAAAGTGGCTGACGCGATGATGAAGCAATTGAGAGAAGAAAAAGTACTTGATGCTGATGGAAAGCAAGCTAAAGATGCAAGCGGCAATCCTATTATGCAAGAATCATTTAACGCAATTTACATGATGGCTGATTCAGGTGCTCGTGGCTCTGCGGCACAGGTGAGACAGCTTTCAGGTATGCGAGGATTGATGGCAAAACCTGATGGTTCAATTATTGAAACGCCAATTAAAGCAAACTTCCGTGAAGGCCTAAATGTGTTGCAGTACTTTATATCGACTCATGGTGCTCGAAAAGGTCTTGCAGATACGGCATTGAAAACAGCTAACTCTGGATACTTGACACGTCGTTTAGTTGATGTCACTCAAGATCTAGTTGTAACCGAGTTAGATTGCGGCACAGAAGAAGGTTTGGTCACAAAAGCATTGGTAAAAGGTGGTGAGATTGTTGAGCCTTTGCACGACCGAATTTTAGGCCGTACTGCTGCACTTGATGTCATTCATCCTGAAACGCAAGAGGTTATTTATCCAGCTGGAACCTTATTAGGTGAAGATGAAGTTGAAAGAATTGATGCGCTAGGAATTGATGAGGTTAAAGTGCGTACGGCACTCACATGCGATACGCGTTATGGTATCTGTTCAACCTGTTATGGCCGTGACTTAGGACGTGGAAAGTTAATTAGCCAAGGTGAAGCTGTTGGTGTTATTGCAGCGCAATCAATTGGTGAGCCAGGCACGCAGTTAACGATGCGTACTTTCCATATTGGTGGTGCGGTATCCCGTGCAGCAACTATTAGCCAAGTTGAAAGTAAATCAAATGGCACCCTAAGCTTCACCTCAACAATGCGTTACGTTACAAATGCACGCGGTGAGCAAGTTGTGATTTCTCGTAACGGTGAAGTGGTGATTACGGATGATAATACTGGACGTGAACGTGAGCGTCATAAAGTACCATATGGTGCTACTTTATCTGTAAATGATGGTAAAACCGTTAAAGCAGGGCAAGCATTAGCAACATGGGATCCACATACTCGACCAATTATTATTGAGTATGCTGGTAAGGTTAAATTCGAGAACGTTGAAGAAGGCGTGACGGTTGCTAAACAAGTTGATGAGGTAACAGGTCTATCAACTCTAGTGGTGATTGATCCAAAACAGCGAGCAGGTCAAACCAAGGGTGTTCGTCCTCAGATTAAACTATTGGATGTTGATGGAAACGAAGTGAAAGTTGCTGGTAGTGATTTGGCTGTAAATGTGACATTTCAATTAGGATGTATCATCAGTGTAAAAGACGGTCAAGATGTAGGTGTTGGTGAGGTGATTGCAAGTATTCCACAAGAGTCATCGAAAAACCGAGATATTACGGGTGGTCTTCCTCGTGTTGCTGAGCTATTTGAAGCGCGCTCACCAAAAGATGCAGGTATGTTGGCTGAGGTAACTGGTAGTGTTTCATTCGGTAAAGATACTAAAGGTAAACAGCGTTTAGTCATTACTGATGTCGATGGTGAATCAAGTGAGTTCCTGATAGCTAAAGACAAGCACGTAACGGTTCATGATGGTCAGGTTGTAACAAAGGGTGAAAGTATTATTGATGGACCGGCGGATCCGCAAGACATTTTACGTCTACGGGGTCGAGAAGCATTGGCGCGCTATGTTATTGACGAGGTGCAAGATGTTTATCGCTTACAAGGTGTTAAGATCAACGATAAACACATTGAAGTGATTGTGCGTCAAATGTTGCGCCGTGTTCGAATTACAGATGCTGGTGATACTAGCTTTATACAAGGTGAACAGGTTGAGCGTGCAGATGTGTTAAATGAAAATGAGTTGGTCGTCGCTGAAAATAAACGACCAGCAACTTACGAGTATGTGTTGCTTGGTATTACAAAAGCATCACTTTCTACCGACTCATTCATCTCAGCTGCTTCATTCCAAGAAACAACTCGCGTATTAACTGAAGCTGCGATTCTAGGAAAACGTGATGAGTTGCGTGGTCTAAAAGAGAACGTCATTGTTGGTCGATTAATCCCAGCAGGTACTGGTTTAGCTTATCACGAATCAAGAAGAAGGAAAGCGGCTGGCAATGTTGAGTCGCCTGAAATGGCAGCAGCACAAGAGTTGTTTGCAAAAGATGAAGAGACTGCAGCGGTGGATATAAATCAAGAGGTTGAAGTAGCCGCCCCTAATTTAGAAACACCTGCAGACTAGGTCGATTTGTTTTTGTGATGAGATTAAAAGTGGCTAGAGAAAATCCTAGCTACTTTTAACTTGACACAAAAGCAGTCCCCCCATACAATGCTCAGCTTTTCAGGATAGGCTAATTGTAATTTATTGGTCTATTGATAATTGAGTATTACAAACAGTAATTTTTAAAGAATTTTAAAAGGGTTTAAGGCAATGCCAACCATTAATCAGCTAATTCGTAAACCACGCGCAAAAGTGGTTGTTAAAAGTAAAGTGCCAGCACTAGAGGCTTGCCCACAAAAACGTGGTGTGTGTACACGTGTTTATACAACCACACCAAAAAAACCAAACTCTGCTTTACGTAAAGTGGCTAAGGTTAGATTAACTAATGGCTATGAAGTGATTAGTTATATTGGTGGTGAAGGTCATAACTTGCAAGAGCATAGTGTTGTGCTATTGCGTGGTGGTCGTGTGAAAGATTTACCTGGGGTACGTTACCATATGGTGCGTGGTAGTTTAGATACGGCTGGCGTTAAAGATCGTAAGCAATCACGTTCTAAATATGGCGCTAAACGCCCAAAAGCAGGTAAATAATTTAGTAGTTTTTAATAGCGGCTGAAATGCCTTGCTGGAGTAATTGCTAGCAAAATAAACTTGAAAGAATTGAGAAGAATATGCCTAGACGTAGAGAAGTCCCGAAACGTGAAATCCTTCCTGACCCAAAATTTGGGAGTGAAGAAGTTTCAAAATTTGTTAACGTGTTAATGACGGGTGGTAAAAAATCTGTTGCTGAACGTATTTTATACGGTGCTTTTGAGCAAATCACTGCTAAAAGTGGTAAAGATGCGTTAGAAGTGTTTACAACAGCCCTTGTTAACTTGCGCCCAGTGGTTGAGGTGAAGTCACGTCGCGTTGGTGGTGCCAACTATCAAGTGCCTGTTGAAGTGCGCCCTAGCCGCCGCAGTGCGCTGGCTATGCGTTGGATGCGTGATGCTGCACGTAAACGTGGCGAGAAGTCAATGGGCTTGCGTTTAGCTGCTGAATTAATGGAAGCTTCTGAAGGTCGTGGTTCTGCAATGAAAAAACGTGAAGAAGTGCACCGTATGGCAGAAGCAAATAAAGCATTCTCACATTTTAGATTTTAATTTTGTAACTCGCTCTTTAAGAATTTAAGTAAAGGTAATCACTGTGGCTCGTAAAACCCCTATTAATCGCTACCGTAACATTGGTATTTCTGCACATATTGACGCTGGTAAAACAACGACAACAGAGCGTATTTTATTTTACACTGGTGTAAATCATAAAATTGGTGAGGTGCACGACGGCGCCGCAACAATGGATTGGATGGAGCAAGAGCAAGAGCGTGGTATTACCATTACTTCTGCTGCTACAACCTGTTTCTGGAAGGGGATGGCAAACCAATTTGATCAGCACCGTATCAACATTATTGATACCCCAGGCCACGTTGACTTTACAATTGAAGTTGAACGTTCAATGCGCGTGCTTGATGGTGCGGTGATGGTATATTGTGCGGTTGGTGGTGTTCAGCCCCAGTCCGAGACTGTTTGGCGCCAAGCAAATAAATACAAAGTGCCACGTTTAGCGTTTGTTAACAAAATGGACCGCGCTGGTGCAGACTTCTTTAAAGTGTACGACCAAATGCGCTCACGTCTAAAAGCAAATCCAGTTCCTCTGCAAGTACCAGTAGGTGCAGCTGAGACGTTTACTGGTGTGATTGATTTGGTGAAAATGAAGTCAATTATCTGGGATGAAGAGTCTCAAGGTATGAAGTTTGAATATGGTGACATTCCAGCTGAATTAAAAGCAGATTGTGATAAATGGCGTTCTAATATGGTTGAAACGGCTGCTGAAGCCAATGAAGAATTAATGGATAAATACCTTGAAAATGGTGATTTGTCTGAAGAGGACATCTTAGAGGGATTACGTATCCGCACTATTGCTTCTGAAATTGTACCAATGATGTGTGGTTCAGCCTTTAAAAATAAAGGTGTTCAAGCGATGTTGGATAAAGTGATTGAACTAATGCCGGCGCCGACCGACATCCCTGATACTCGTGCGGAAGATGATGAAGGTAATGAGCTGTTCCTAAAAGCTTCTGATGATGAGAAATTTGCTGCATTAGCGTTCAAGATTATGACGGACCCGTTTGTTGGTCAATTAATTTTCTTCCGTGTTTACTCTGGTACGCTAAATGCCGGTGATAGCGTATACAATCCTATTAAAGGTAAAAAAGAGCGTATTGGCCGTATTGTTGAGATGCACGCTAACTCTCGTGAAGCACTTGAAGTTGTTCGGGCAGGAGATATTGCAGCTGCGATTGGTTTAAAAGAAGCAACAACGGGTGATACCTTGTGTGCGATTGGCCAAGAAATTATTCTTGAGCGTATGGTTTTCCCTGAGCCTGTTATTCACGTTGCAGTAGAGCCTAAAACAAAAGCTGACCAAGAAAAAATGGGTATTGCGCTTAATCGCTTGGCACAAGAAGATCCTTCATTCCGCGTTAAAACTGATCTTGAAACCAATCAAACGATTATCTCTGGTATGGGTGAATTGCATTTAGAGATTTTGGTTGACCGTATGCGTCGTGAATTTAATGTAGAAGCAAATATCGGCGCACCTCAGGTGGCTTACCGTGAAGCATATAAAGATACTGTTGAAATCGAAGGTAAGTTTGTTAAGCAGTCGGGTGGTAAAGGTCAGTATGGTCATGTTTGGTTAAAAATGGAGCCAAATGAGGCTGGTAAAGGTTTTGAATTTATTGATGCAATTAAAGGTGGTACAGTGCCGCGTGAGTTTATTCCAGCAGTTGAAAAAGGCTTGCGCGAAACGATCCCTGCTGGTGTGTTGGCAGGCTTCCCAGTTGTTGATGCAAAAGTAACGCTCTTTGATGGTTCATACCATGATGTTGACTCGAACGAAAATGCTTTTAAAATGGCTGCTTCAATGGCTTTCAAGGCAGGTATGCGTAAAGCAAACCCAATCATTCTAGAGCCGATGATGTCAGTTGAGATTGAGACGCCTGAAGATTACATGGGTGATGTAATGGGTGATTTGTCATCACGTCGCGGTATTATTCAAGGGATGGATGATAATGCAACTGGTAAAATTATTCGTGCAGAAGTGCCGTTGGCTGAGATGTTTGGTTATTCAACAACAGTACGTTCATTGTCTCAAGGTCGTGCTTCATACAGTATGGAGTTTAAGCATTACATTGAAGCACCAAGAAACGTGGCTGAAGCCATTATGAATAAGCAGTAATTGATTTTTATATATAGAATATTAAAGGAAGATAATCATGGCAAAAGGAAAGTTTGAACGGACCAAGCCACACGTTAACGTGGGTACAATTG
>CAYGSH010000064.1:0-12137 GCA_964352515.1 uncultured Methylophilaceae bacterium
CTATTTGTATCTGCGTGTTCACCAATAGGCGCTGGTTTACTTGTCGGTTGAACTTGTTTAGGAGGTTCAGGTGCTGGCCGAGTTGGTTCAGGTACGTCAACTTCTGCTTTTGGTTCTTCTTTTGCCGGTGCTGGGGCTGCTTTTTCTGCAGGTTTAGCTGGGTTAGCTTCGCTCGGTTCTATTGTCAATATTAAGTGGCCTTCAGCAATTTTATCGCCTACTTTCACCTTAACTTCTTTAACAATGCCTGCTTCAGGTGCAGGAATGTCCATTGAAGCCTTATCAGACTCAACGGTAATTAACGAGTCGTCAACGGCAATGGTGTCTCCAGGAGAGACTAATACATCAATAATGTCTACTGTATCAAAATCGCCAATGTCTGGCACTAAAATATCTTTTATACTCATTTATTTACTCCGAACCAAACACTACTAAATAGTACTTGGGTTTGGTTTGTTTGGATTAAGCTTGTATTTTTTAACGGCATCTGCCACTTTGCTTGCTGGTAGTTTGCCTTCATCACTCAATGCTTTTAGCGCTGCAACCACAATATAGTGGCGATCCACTTCAAAGAAGTCACGCAGTGCTTCACGGCTATCAGAACGACCATAACCATCTGTACCTAATGCAATAAATTGGTTAGGAACAAAGCGTTGAATTTGCTCTGCAAAACTCTTCATGTAATCTGTTGAGGCAATCACAGGGCCTTTCGCATCTTTTAAACAAGCTGCAACGTAGCTAATGCGTTGCTTTTTATCTGGGTTAAGCATATTCCAGCGTTCGCAATCTAACCCTTCTCTACGTAACTCCGTAAAGCTAGGTGCGCTCCATACATCAGCAGAAATGCCCCAATCACTTTCTAAAAGCGTTGCTGCTGCAATCACTTCACGTAATATCACACCGCTACCCATCAACTGCACTTTTTCACCTTTTGCTTGAGACTTGCTAAAGCTGTACATGCCTTTCAGAATACCTTCTTCACTGCCTGCTGGCATCTCAGGGTGGCTGTAGTTTTCATTCATTAAGGTGATGTAGTAATAGACGTCTTCTTGATTTTGAACCATGCGTCGCAAACCTTCTTGAATAATGACGGCTAGCTCATATGAAAAAGTTGGGTCATATGAAATACAATTTGGAATAGTGGCAGACATTAAGTGGCTATGGCCATCCTCATGCTGTAAACCTTCACCATTTAACGTTGTTCGACCTGCTGTTGCACCTAACAAAAAGCCTCGTGCACGGCTGTCACCAGCTGCCCAAGCAAAGTCACCAATACGTTGGAAACCAAACATGGAGTAGTAGATGTAGAAAGGGATCATTTGAACACCCGTAACACTATAGGAGGTTGCCGCGGCTAACCAGCTAGAGAATGATCCGGCTTCATTAATACCTTCTTCTAAAATTTGTCCTGTTTTTGACTCTTTATAATACATGACTTGATCAGAGTCTTGTGGTTCATACAATTGACCAATTGAAGAGTAAATACCAAGTTGACGGAACATACCTTCCATACCAAAAGTACGTGCTTCGTCAGGTACGATAGGAACCACGTATTTGCCAACTTCTTTATCGCGTATTAATGTAGATAAAATACGTACAAAAGCCATGGTTGTTGAAATTTCTCGATCGCCAGTTGCTTTTAGCATGCTATCAAAAGCGGCTAGTTTTGGAACGGTCAATTCATTGCCTTTTTGTCTACGTTTAGGCACGTGCCCACCCATTGCAGCACTTCGCTCTGCCATGTATTTCATTTCAGGGCTATCGGTATCAGGTTTGTAGTATGACAGATTTTCAACTTGTTCATCGGTCAATGGCAAGTCAAAACGATCACGGAATTTTTTTAATGATTCTATATCCATGCTCTTTTGCTGATGGGTGGTATTTTGACCTTCCCCCGCATCGCCCATGCCGTAACCTTTAACTGTCTTAGCTAAAATAACAGTTGGCTGACCCTTATGATTGACGGCAGCATTGTAAGCGGCAAACACTTTATGGGGGTCATGACCACCACGATTGAGACGCCAAATATCACTATCTGACATTGCCGCAACCATTTCTTTTAATTCGGGGTATTTGCCAAAAAAGTGTTCACGCGTGTATGCACCACCTTTTTGTTTAAAGTTTTGGTATTCCCCATCGACGCATTCTTCCATACGTTTTTTGAGTAAGCCATCTTTATCCATCGCCAATAGTGGATCCCAATAGGAGCCCCAAATCACTTTAATCGCATTCCAGCCAGCACCACGAAAGTTAGATTCTAACTCTTGTATAATTTTGCCATTACCACGAACGGGTCCATCAAGACGTTGTAAGTTGCAGTTAATCACAAAAATAAGGTTATCTAAGCCTTCACGTGCCGCTAAAGAAATAGCGCCTTGTGACTCAGGTTCATCCATTTCACCATCACCACAAAATACCCATACTTTGCGATCACTGGTATCAGCAATGCCGCGGTTATGGAGATATTTAAGGAAGCGTGCTTGATAAATACCTGCTAATGGGCCAATGCCCATCGAAACAGTTGGAAATTGCCAGAAATCTGGCATGAGCCAAGGATGAGGGTAGCTAGATAAACCATTGCCACCTGTTTCTTGGCGGAAATTATCCAGCTGCTCTTCGGAAATGCGACCTTCTAAAAAGGCTCTGGCATAAACGCCTGGTGAAGAGTGGCCTTGGAAGTAAATACAGTCACCACCAAACGATTCGTTTGCTGCTCGGAAAAAGTGGTTAAAGCCAACATCATAAAGGGTTGCCGCAGACTGAAAGCTTGCAATATGTCCGCCAACACCTGGTGATTTTTCGTTAGCTCTTAATACCGTCATAATCGCGTTCCAGCGAACAAGTGCCCGAATGCGGCGTTCCATTTCGGGGTCGCCAGGTAGTTTAGCTTGTAAATGTGTTGGGATAGTATTGACGTAAGCTGTTGTTGCGTTATAGGGTAAATTGCTTCCTGATCGGCGTGCTTGATCAATCATTGCCTCCAATAGGAAGTGAGCGCGTTCAGTACCTTCGTTTTCAATAACTGATAAGAGCGCATCTAACCATTCTTGGGTTTCCTGCGCGTCTGTTTCTGTAAAGCCAGTTTGCGGGTTCGTTGCCATGCTATGAGGTTTCTCCGTGTTGCAGTAGTTTGCCTGCGTCTTTTGGACATTGTGTCACTACTAAACGTGAATTGAGTTGTTGTTAAACTAAACCAATAGTTTCTCTTTATTAGGCATTTTGGTCAAGTTAAAACAAGCGTTTCACTATGTAAATATCTTGGTTCTGCTATGAATTGAGTTCAAATTATATAAGACCTAAAGTCTACAATATGTTACTAATTGTCACTAAAATGTTTCGATTGTCATACATTGTGCACTTAAATTTAAATGCTTTTAAAGCATAGTAATGATGTTTTAGTGTAACGTTGGTGTCAAATGATTTGAAATATAGCTAGATAAATTGCTGCAATTAGGCATAAAGCTGAGAACGCTTTTTGTCTAAGGTTATTTGATAATGTAGTGTTAAGCTTTTCTGAAATGATAAGCATTGATATTGTTGCACTTATTGCAAAGGGTATAGCAATTTTCCAGATGATATGGGAAGTTTGAATATGACTTGCAATACTGCTTAAAGAAATCAATGCTACGGATGCTAATGTTGTAGCAACAACTGTTTGATGATTAAAGTTACTGACTTTATTTAAACTAGGCACAATAATAAAACCCCCACCAACCCCTAGAAGTCCTGATAAAAAACCACTGATTATGCCGGTTAATGAGAGTTTTCTAGTGCATGATGCTGTCCAAAATAATTTAGACGTTGCTGGGTTAATCTGACAAGCTATATCAGGCAAATGACTATTATCTAATGAATATTGCTTGGCTGCCTTCCAAGAATGAAAACTTATCCATAATAAAATAATAGATAGTGCGGCATTTAACAGACTATTTGATGTGCGATGTGCTATGTAAATCCCAAATGGAGAAACTAACATGCCAGTTATAGCAATTAATAGGGCTGTCTTATAACGCACAGTTCCTTTTTTTAGGCCTTGAATAGCACCGATACTTGATGCCATTAATATTGATATCAAAGCAATGGGGGCTGCTTCTATTATAGATATTGGTAAGCATAATACGAGTAAAGGTATTGAAAGCATGGCACCACCAGCGCCAGTAACAGCTAATACCAAGCCAATGACAAGTCCAATAGCTGCGCTGATTAATTCAACTGAAATCATTATTCAATACTAAAGACCAGTATTGGTTAGTTTGCGGTATAGCTTTGTAAGTAAACACTTGTTTTGAAAAAAGTTACTTACTTTTTGCATTAGCCAATTCTGTTTAGCTATTGCTGTTTCAGGATTGTTTGCCTGTTTGGCCTTTTGGTAAAGATTAGTTGCACGCATACCTGTTTTGCAAAAGCCTAAAACTGGTACTGGCGCACTATTAATGTAGCTGGCACATATTGCAATATCGGTGCTTTGTATATTATTGGGTATCACTGGTATATGTATATAACTTAACCCTGCTTTTTCAGCAGCCTCTTTTATACTGTTGCTTGTTGGTTGGGTTTGACCACCTTCATTATCTGGCCGAGCATTGATAATTGTTTTATAGCCTTGGCTAGCAATTTCTCGTATATCATCAGCTGTGATTTGTGGGCTGCTACTAAATGTTTCTGAATGTTTTGTGATTGTTAATGTCATATTAATTCCTTTAATGTTGATTAAGTTTACAGATTTGTTCAGCTAGTACATTAATCATTGCTAACGCAGGTTTGCTAGACACGCTGTAATAAATGTTTTTACCTTCTCGCCGAGTTTTAACCACTTTGTTTTCCCGTAACACGGTCAATTGTTGCGACAGGGTAGGTTGTTTTATTCCTGTTAGTACTTCTAATTCGCCTACAGGCTTTTCTCCATGTGAGAGTTGGCAAAGTAGTATCAGTCGATCAGGGTTTGCTAACACTTTCATCAGTGCTGTTGCTACATCTGCTGATTCTCTTAACACTGCAAAGTTAGTTATATCAATTTTCTTTTGCATCATTTTTAATGGGATAATCTATTTATTTACATTATATAATAAAATATATTATAATTCAATATAATTTAAAAGGAGTTTTTAATGTTTAAACAGTTATTCGATGAAACGTCTTCTACGTTAACTTATTTAATCGCAGATGATGAAACAAAAGAGGCAATCATAATTGATCCTGTCAATTCACATATCGAAGATTATATTGCCCTTGTAAAACAGCTTGGACTAACGCTGAAGTATGCTTTAGAAACGCATGTGCATGCAGATCATATTACTGCGAGTGGACAATTAAGGCAGGTTTTTAATTTGCAAACAGGCGTGAGTGAACAATGCGGAGCAATAAATGCTGATATGCAATTAAATAACGGTGATGAAATACACTTTGCCAAACAGACTATTAATGTTGTCGCAACACCAGGTCATACAATTGGCAGCCTTTCATTTTTATGGAAAGATAGACTGTTTACTGGTGATGCTTTGCTTATTAATGGATGTGGAAGAACAGATTTTCAGGGGGGTGATGCAGGAGTCTTATATGACAGTATCACCGAGAAAATATTTACTTTGCCTGATGAAACGTTGATTTATCCAGGGCATGATTACCAAGGAAGGCGAGTAAGTTCAGTTATGCAAGAAAAATTAATCAATCCACGTATATCCAATACAACTAGAGGTGCATTTATTACGTTGATGGCAAGTTTAGATCTGCCTAAGCCTAAGTTAATCGATATTGCTGTGCCAGCAAATCGTAAATGTGGTGTTGATGAAACAGATATTTTGCAAGGTTAATTTCAACTTGTCTTATTTTAGCGCTAAAATCATTGCAACTTTAAATTGGAGGGTGTAATGCAAAGTGCAATACAAAATTTAGATTGGTTATCTGCTTTTCCTGAGTTGGTTAAACTGGAAGATTCGGCTAGAGCACTAATGTTGAAGTATGCGCGTATTGTTGAAGCGCCTATTGGAACTATAGGTTACCGTGAAGGAGGTCCGTGTGGTGCTTATGTAATGCGATTGGCAGGCCAGTCAAGAGTTTTTAAAATGTCTTCCAGTGGTCGTGAAATATTGCTCTATCGGGTGAATGCGGGTGAAACCTGTGTGATTACTACTACGTGCCTTCTCGGCAATAGCGACTATCCAGCATCAACCATTGTTGAGGAGGCCATTACAGATGTCATTGTGCCGGCTGCTGCATTTAATCAATTGATGATAGATTCAAAAATATTTCGTACATTTGTCATGACTAATTATGGGGCGCTCATTAGTGATTTGATTGTATTGTTAGATGAGGTGGCATTTCATAATTTAGATGCTCGTTTAGCTAAATTATTGTTAGAAGCTGGTACGGACAGTGTAAAAAGAACACACCAACAAATTGCTGATGAGTTAGGCACTGCGCGAGAAGTAGTCAGTAGACAAGTGAAAAGGTTTGAACAAAAAAACTGGGTTGCGCTTGGTCGCGGTCAAGTTGAAATACTCGACCGCACAGCACTGACTAAATTAGCACAAACCTAATCACAAAATCTTAAACCCAGGCCTTTTGTGATTTGTTGTGCTATTTGTGCGCACCTTTGTTGACGTTTAACTTTTAATTTCTACAACACAGTGGTTACATTGGCCTTTTACGGTATTAAAGCCTTTTACAGTTTCTAAGCCTTTTACGTCTGTAAAGTTAGCATTATCAACATCGGCATCTGTTAGGTCTGCGCCTGTTAAATCTGCACCAGTGAGGTCTGCGGAGACCAAGTCAGCACGGTAAAGATTTGTGTTTCGTAAATTTGCACCCCTTAAGTTGCCAAAAGTGAATGCAGCGATATTTAAATCTGCACCTTCAAAATTAGTGCCTTCAAAGTTACCACCAACAGAGTCAAATTTCATTTGTCCCATTGGTTGATTCCCTATATCTAAACCAAATCGACCATTTCTGGCGTCTGCACCACTCATATCTACTTTTCCTAAAGTACCAATCACTCGAGCATTACTTAAGTTAGCATTTTTAAAAAGAGTATTACCAAAAATAGGTTGAAAAATCGTTGCATTACTTAAGTCAGATTGACTAAAGTCAGCGTCTTCAATTCTCGCTAAATTTAAATAAGCATTGCGTAAATTGGCACCAACAATTTTTGCACCTCTTAAGTCAGCGCCAAAAAAGCTAATGTTTTCCATATTGCAATGACCTAAATCCATCCCTTTAAAATCTAAATAACCTGCATCCTTATTACTTAAATCACATGACTGGCTATTAATTTGCACGTTGGCGTCTTCTTGGCTTATTTTAGTGCGGGCAACTTCAGCTTTGTTTTCATAGAATTTTTTAGCTGCATTAATTGTATTGTCTGAGTCTAGTAAAAAAGAATCTTTAGATGACTCTAATGCAAAACAATATTTTTGCCCTTTATAAATTTCGTTAATCGAACAATCTGTTTTTTTATAAACACCTTTAGATAATGCATAAGTACAATGGTTATCAAATGCCCCTGACTCGACGGAATATGATATTGAGCTAAACATTAATACAATAACTGTCGCTATTATTTTTAAAAAATTCATGCCTTTTCTCCAGAAATCTCATTACTAATCATTATTTATATAATGCCATCTTATATGACATCAAACATCAGTATAGGCTTAAAAATAGGTTCTACTGTAACTATGGTCACAAACTGGAAGAGTAAATGGCTACTAATGAAAATCATGAATTCAGAAAAGTTTATTTAATATTAGTCGTCTAAGTTGATGCGCCCGCGTTATTTCTCTCATCTGCCAGAGATTGGTAGAAGAACTCTAAAGAGGAGAAATAAAAATGTTTAGTAAAAAATTGAATCAAGCGTTGATCGTAAGTCTAGTCTTTGCAGGTGCTTCGATGACTGCATCAGCAGGACATGATCGCTATGAAGATCAAGCACGCGTTATCGCGGTAACGCCACAAGTAGAGCGCATCAATACGCCAGTTCAAGAATGTCGTACAGAGTATGTGCGTGAAAGCTACTATGAAAATAGCAGACCTTCAAATGGCGGTGCCATTATTGGGACTATTGCTGGCGGTTTAATTGGCAGTCGATTTGGAGGCGGTAACGGTCGTTTAGTGACAACAGCAGTTGGTGCAGGTTTAGGTGCCGTCATTGGTGATCGTCATGATAATCGATACTCACAAGGTCGTGAAAGGGTGGAAACTCGTCCAATAGAGCGTTGTGTAACTGTCGATCGTTGGGATACAGTTACAACAGGGTATTTAGTTGACTATCAATACAATGGTCGTCAATACTCTACAGTAACTCCAGATCGCCCAGGTAAATTTATTCCAGTCGATGTTTCTATAAGGCCAAGTGGATATGTGACCAATGTAGAGTACCATTATGATAATCGCGGTTATGATAATCGCGGTGGCCACAATAACCGTAATCAATACAAACGACACTACTAACTTTGTGAGATAAAAATAGCCGCTATTAGCGGCTTTTTTTATGAATTGCTTTCTATTAAATAATTAGATCTCAATTAATCTTAAACTCTTGTTTTAGGTATTTTGAATATAACTTCATTTGATTGGTTTTATAAAAGAGTGAGTAACGGAAGCTGTTTTATAATAATAACGTTTATAAAAAATAGAAGGACCCTTTTGCTTAAACTTATTATTAATAAAGTATGCACGTTGTTTGCTAAAAAAGAGATTAACGCAGCACAAGCTTGGCAAGCTGATCATGCTGAATCACTCCATGCTTTTTGGATGTATGCATTACCTGTCAATATGCAGCTTGGGCGGGATAGCTACTTTTTAACTGATCCTGCTTCAATATCTATTTCAGAACAGGAGAGTGAAGCACTAATTGAAAGTTTAAATACACACTTTGTTGAATTGGGATTTAAGTTTTATTTGCATAATAATGTTTGGTATTTGGGTTTAGATAAAAAACCTGAAATCACCACAACAAACATTGAAGATGTTAAAAATCAAGATATTGCTGATCATTTACCACAAGGTAATGGCGCGCTCGAATGGAATAAACTACAAAATGAAATTCAAATGCTCTTGTTTAGTCATTCAGTTAATCAGACACGTGAGGCACAAGGCCAGCCTGTGATTAATAGTCTTTGGTGTTATGGTTTGGGTCAGTCTTTAAATAATAAAGCGATATGACGAAAGTAATTAAGACCCGACAAGTCGATGAACAAGTAAGAAAGCAGCTATTGCAGGCAGGATTTTCACCATTGTTAGCAAGGCTTTTTGCTGCGCGTGGTGTTAAAACTGCACAAGAATTGAACATTAGCTTAAATCAACTGATTCCTCCAAATGAATTGACGAATAGCGCGCAAATGGCAACGTTATTAGCAGATGCTATCTCAGATAAAAAGAAAATTTTGATTGTTGGTGATTATGATGCCGATGGAGCGACTGCAACAGCAGTTGGTGTAAAAGGACTGCTCAGCATGGGTGCAAAAGTTGACTTTTTAGTGCCAAATCGCTTTGAGTATGGCTATGGGTTGACCCCCAAAATTGTTCAACTTGCTGCAACCCTAAAGCCAGATTTTATCTTAACAGTCGATAATGGTATTGCCAGTATCGATGGTGTGGAAGCGGCTCATCAGGTTGGTATTCAAGTACTGATTACCGACCATCACTTGCCTGGAGATGAAACACCCAAAGCGGCATGTATTGTGAACCCTAATCAACATGGCTGTCACTTTTCGAGTAAAAACTTAGCTGGTGTTGGCGTGATGTTTTATGTTTTATTAGCATTAAGAGCAGAGTTGCGCTCACGTGGTGCATTTGAGAAGGTGCAAGAGCCCTATTTAACGGAGTTACTAGATCTAGTGGCTTTGGGCACTGTGGCTGATTTAGTCAAGCTTGATGCAAACAATCGTATTTTAGTTGAGCAAGGGTTACGTCGTATTCGAGCTGGAGCATGTTCATTAGGTATCAAAGCTTTGCTCAAAGTGTCAGGGCGAAACCAAGACAGAGTCAATGCCCAAGATTTAGGATTTTATATAGGCCCTAGGCTCAATGCTGCTGGCCGCCTTGATGATATGCGGCTTGGCATTCAGTGTTTGTTGGCCGCTAATGAAACCGATGCAATCGAAATTGCACAACAGCTGCATGATTTAAATGTAGAACGTCGTAGTATTGAAACTACAATGCAAGATGAGGCGCTTGCCAGTTTGGAAGATATTAATATTGGTGATCATTATAGTATTTGTCTTTTTGAGCCAAGTTGGCATCAAGGTATAGTGGGTATTTTAGCATCCAGAATTAAAGAAAAACATCATAGGCCCGTCATCGCTTTTGCTGAGGTAGATGATGGGCTATTAAAAGGATCTGGACGTTCAATTGCGGGATTACATTTGCGAGATGCTTTGGATTTGGTCACAAAACGTGACCCAAGTTTGATTGTGGCATTTGGTGGACATGCAATGGCAGCAGGACTTACTATTCCAAAGGCAAAGTTTTTAGTATTTCAACAAATGTTTGAATCTGTAGTGAAGTCATTAATATCGCCAGCTGAACTGCAATTTATTATTGAAACCGATGGTGGTTTTGAGGCGGATGAGATGAGTTTGCAAAATGCCCAGGCCTTATCGGCACAGGTGTGGGGTCAAGGGTTTTCATCACCTTTGTTTAGTGACCGTTTTACGGTCATCAGTCAGCGTATCGTAGGATCTAAACATTTAAAACTGTTATTAGAAAAGCAGGGAAAACGCTTTGATGCAATTTATTTTGGGCAAACAGAGTCATTGCAATCAGAGGTGGAAGCAGTCTACCAGCTACAGTTGAATACTTATAACGGTGTGCAATCTATTCAGTTACAGCTATTACACGCTTAATAGCTACTATATAATGTGTTGCTATAATGGAAATGAATAATCAAATAACGAATTCAATCAAAAAGTTTGTGATTGCTAATTGGAAAATGCATGGCAATCTCAAGCAAAATCAGGATTTACTTCAAGCCTATGCTCATCAGCTTACGCATTTAAAAAACACAAAAGTTGTTGTATGTGTTCCCTATCCATACCTATCGCAAGCACAACAAGTCTTGCAAGATTCTCATATTTCATGGGGTGCTCAAAATATTGCTAAAAATGAAAATGGACCATTTACAGGAGAGGTAAGCGCTGAGATGTTACGTGATTTCGGCTGTGAGTATGTCATCTTAGGACACTCTGAAAGATCGACGGCCTATTGCGAGTCTGATGAAAATATCGCTCAAAAGTTTATGGTTGCAAAAAAGTATGGCATTACACCTATTTTGTGTGTGGGTGAAACGTTAATAGAGCGTGAGGCAGGCGTAATGGAGCTTAAAGTGGGTAAGCAACTTGATGCAATCATTGATTTGTATGGCGCAGCAGTTTTTGAAGGGTCAATCATATCCTACGAGCCAATTTGGGCAATTGGCACTGGTTTAGCGGCTTCGCCTGAGCAAGCGCAAACGATGCATAAATTTATCTCTGAAAAACTTTTGTCTGCGAACGGGGTCCAAAAAAATAGCTTTAAAATTCTTTATGGAGGAAGCGTAAATCCGCAAAATGCGGTACAATTATTCTCAGTTAAGAACATTGATGGTGGGCTTGTTGGCAAGTGTTCACTAAGCGCACAAGAATTTGAAGGGATATGTCAAGCAGCTGAGCAAGTCGTTTGAGAAATCTTAAAATAAAAATTTATAGGTAAATAATGGAAAACATCATTACAGTTGTACACGTGCTTGCAGCGGCAAGTTTAATTGGTTTGATTTTATTACAGCATGGCAAAGGCGCTGACATGGGAGCTGCTTTTGGAAGTGGTGCTTCAGGGAGTTTGTTTGGAGTCAGCGGCTCTTCTAATTTTTTAAGCCGTGCAACCTCTTTGAGTGTTGCTGTATTCTTTGCAACAAGTTTAGCATTGGCATATATTGCAAGTCATCGATCAAGTTCTGGCAGTGTTATTCAAGTGCCAGCTGCAGCTCAAGTGAGTGAAGATGCGAATGTTGTTTCAAGTAAAGAAGAGCCTGCATTATCAGATACTGTTCCAGCTGCTGGCACTGCGGAGGATGTTCCTAACTAAATTTAGGTGTTTACCTAAATTAAAACATGCCGTCGTGGTGGAATTGGTAGACACGCTATCTTGAGGGGGTAGTGACGAAA
>CAYGSH010000065.1:0-12116 GCA_964352515.1 uncultured Methylophilaceae bacterium
TGTCGTCGCTAAGATTGTAGAATAGTAAGTAGTTATTTAAATGACGGCAGGCTAAAGCCTGCCGTTTCGCTCTTTATAAGGAAAAAACATGGCAGCTCAAAAAATTCGTATTCGTTTAAAAGCGTTTGACTATCGTTTGATTGATCAATCTGCTCAAGAGATTGTTGAAACAGCAAAACGTACCGGTGCAGTGGTTAAAGGTCCAGTACCTTTGCCGACTCGTATTGAGCGTTTCGATATCTTACGTTCACCACATGTTAATAAAACGTCGCGTGATCAGTTTGAAATTAGAACACATCAACGTTTAATGGATATTGTTGAGCCAACTGATAAAACAGTAGACGCTTTAATGAAGTTGGATTTACCAGCTGGTGTTGATGTAGAAATTAAGCTGTAAATTTAGCTTAAGGGTTGTAAAGGAACTAAGAGTTCGGTATAATCCGCGCTCTTTCACAGAAGTCGGTCAATTGTAATCGGCTTTTTAATTAAATAATAAGGAATAGATCATGAGCTTAGGGCTTATTGGTCGCAAGGTGGGCATGACCCGCGTGTTTACTGAGGAAGGTAATAGTATCCCAGTAACCGTGCTTGAGGTTAAACCTAACCGTGTGACACAGATCAAGACGGTCGAAACAGATGGCTATACTGGCCTTCAGGTTGCTTTCGGCGAACGTCGTGCTAGCCGCATTAATAAGGCGCTAACTGGGCATTATGCCAAAGCTGGTGTTGCTGCGGGTTCAGGCATACAAGAATTCAATGTTAACAAAGAAGTAACTGCTAATCATGCAGTTGGCTCTGAAATTTCAGTAGCATTGTTCGAGGCAGGTCAATTAGTTGACGTGACTGGCACATCTATTGGTAAGGGCTTTGCTGGCGGTATTAAGCGTCATCATTTCTCTTCAGGCCGTGCTTCACATGGTAACTCAAAAGCACATAAGAAAATTGGTTCGCAAGGTATGGCGCAAGACCCAGGTCGAGTATTCCCTGGTAAGCGTATGGCTGGCCATTTGGGTGATGTAAAAGTGACAACACAGAATTTAGAAGTAGTTCGTGTTGATGCTGAGCGTAACTTGTTGTTGATTAAAGGTGCTATTCCAGGCTCTAAAGGTGGAGACGTCGTTGTACGTCCAGCTATTAAAGCCAAAGCGTCCAAAACACAGGGAGCTAAATAATGGAAATTAAATTAATCGATAACGCAGGTAAAGTTGCTAAAAAGGGTATTACAGTCTCTGATGCAGCTTTTGGTCGCGAGTTTAATGAAGCCTTGGTTCATCAAGTTGTGGTTGCTTATATGGCAAATGCACGAACATCAACACGTGCACAAAAAACACGTGGTACTGTAGCGCACTCAACTAAAAAGCCTTATGGTCAAAAAGGTACAGGTAATGCACGTGCAGGTATGACGTCTAGCCCGATCTGGCGTGGAGGCGGTCGTGCTTTCCCAGCAAGTCCAAAAGATAACTATACGCATAAAGTAAACCGTAAAGCTTATCGTGCTGGTATGCAGACGATCCTTTCTGAGTTAGTTCGTCAAGAGCGAATTGCAGTGGTAGAAGACTTTAAAGTTGATTCACCAAAAACCAAACAATTTGTAGAAAAAATTAAAGGCCTAGGTTATGCAGATGGTGTATTGCTATTAACAGATGGTTTTGATGAGAATTTGTATTTATCTTCACGCAACCTAATTAATGTGATGGTTGTTGAAGCGCAGCATGCTGACCCTGTTAGCTTGGTGCGGTTTCCTAAAGTACTGGCAACTGCCGGTGCAGTGAAGAAACTTGAGGAGATGCTAGCATGAGCGCACTAATTCATACTCAAGATCGTTTATTGCAAGTAATCGTTGCCCCTCAAATTACTGAAAAAGCAACTTATATTGCTGATAAGTATCAGCAGATTGCATTTAAAGTGCTAAGAGATGCAACTAAACTTGAAATTAAAGCTGCAGTTGAGCTTGTATTTAAAGTAGAGGTTGAGTCAGTTACTACGATAAACGTATTAGGAAAAACAAAACGTGCTGGCCGCACTATGGGCAAGCGTAACGACTGGAAAAAAGCTTATGTAAGCTTAAAGCCTGGTCAAGAAATTAACTTCGCGGCTGGCGAATAAGGAGAGAAGAGATGGCATTAGTTAAAGTCAAACCAACTTCCCCGGGTCGTCGTGGAGTTGTAAAAGTAGTTACACCAGATTTGCATAAAGGTAAGCCTTATGCGCCTTTGCTTGAAAGTCAAAGCAAGAATGCTGGTCGTAATAATAATGGTCGCATTACAACGCGCCATCAAGGTGGTGGACATAAACAACATTATCGTATTGTTGATTTCCGTCGTAATAAGGATGGTATTCCAGCAAAAGTAGAGCATATTGAATATGATCCAAACCGATCAGCACACATTGCGTTACTTTGTTACGCGGATGGTGAGCGTCGTTATATTATTGCGCCAAAAGGTATTTCAGCAGGTGATCAATTGATTAGCGGTTCTGAGGCGCCAATTAAAGCTGGAAATGCGTTACCGCTTCGCAATATTCCAGTGGGTAGTACCATTCACTGTATTGAGCTTCAACCTGGTAAAGGTGCGCAAGTTGCACGTTCGGCTGGTACATCTGTTCAATTGCTTGCTAGAGAAGGAATCTACGCCCAGTTACGTTTACGCTCTGGTGAGGTGCGTCGCGTACATGTTGACTGTAAAGCAACATTGGGTGAGGTTGGTAATGGTGAGCATTCATTACGTTCAATTGGTAAAGCGGGTGCAATGCGCTGGCGCGGTGTTCGCCCAACGGTACGTGGTGTAGTGATGAACCCAGTTGATCACCCGCACGGTGGTGGTGAAGGTCGTACAGCCGCTGGTATGAATCCAGTAAGTCCTTGGGGTGTTCAAACTAAAGGTTACCGCACCCGTAACAATAAACGTACGGACAATATGCGCGTTAGTCGTCGTCCGAGAGGCGTAAGGTAGAAAATATGGCACGTTCAATTAAAAAAGGCCCATTTATTGATGGGCATCTTGCAAAAAAAGTAGAAGTTGCGGCTGCAAATCGTGATAGAAAGCCAATCAAGACTTGGTCACGCAGATCAACAATTTTGCCTGATTTTATTGGTTTAACGATTGCTGTGCACAACGGTAAGATGCATGTGCCAGTGCTCATTTCTGAAAACATGGTTGGTCATAAGCTTGGTGAATTTGCGTTAACACGTACATTCAAGGGTCATGCAGCTGACAAAAAAGCGAAGAGATAGGAGTTAAAGATGGAAGTAACAGCAGTCTTAAAAGGTGTTCACCTTTCTCCGCAAAAAGCAAGGCTTGTCGCCAATCTAGTCCGTGGCAAGAAAGTTGATCACGCTTTAAATATATTAACGTTTACACCTAAAAAAGGTGCTGAGTTAATTAAGAAGGTCGTTGAGTCAGCAATTGCAAATGCGGAGCATAACAATGGTGCAGATATTGATGAGTTAAAAGTGACATCTATATATGTCGACAAAGGCATTGTTCTTAAAAGAATTCGCGCTCGTGCTAAAGGTCGTGCTGGGCGCATCCTGAAACCAACCTGTCATATTCATGTGACAGTAGGCGATACAAAGGCGTAATATGGGACAAAAAATACATCCAACCGGTTTTCGTTTAGCCGTTACAAAAAACTGGCAGTCACGCTGGTATGCTAACTCTAAACATTTTCCTGAAATGTTACAAAATGATATTAAAGTACGTGATTTTTTAACTAAGAAATTAGTGAATGCAGCTGTTAGTAAAGTGGTTATTGAACGACCAGCTAAAAATGCAAAAATCACAATTTATAGTGCACGTCCAGGCGTTGTGATTGGTAAAAAAGGTGAAGATATTGAAACCTTGCGCTCAACATTACAAGGCATGATGAATGTGCCTGTACATTTAAATATTGAAGAAGTACGTAAGCCTGAGCTTGATGCTACTTTAATTGCACAAAGTATCGCCCAGCAATTAGAGAAACGTGTAATGTTCCGTCGTGCGATGAAGCGTGCAATGCAAAATGCAATGCGCCTTGGAGCGAAGGGAATCAAAATCATGAGTTCTGGTCGTTTAAATGGTATTGAGATTGCGAGAACTGAATGGTATCGCGAAGGCCGTGTTCCACTTCATACTTTGCGTGCTGATATTGATTATGGTGTTGCTGAAGCACTAACAACATACGGTATTATCGGAATTAAAGTATGGGTATTTAAAGGTGAAGTTTTTGCTGATAATGCGCAAACAACAGCTGATTCTGTTGATGCTGAACCAGAAAAAAAAGTAAGAAAGCCGAGGGTTAAAGATGCTACAACCATCTAGACAAAAATTCCGTAAAATGCAAAAAGGCCGTAATAAGGGCATTGCAACAACGGGCAATAAGGTAAGTTTTGGTGATTTTGGATTGAAGGCAATCGGCCGTGGTCGAATTACAGCTCGTCAAATTGAAGCTGCGCGTCGCGTGATGACACGCCATATTAAACGTGGTGGACGTGTATGGATTCGTATATTTCCAGATCAACCAATATCAAAAAAACCAGCTGAAGTTCGTATGGGTAAAGGTAAAGGTAGTGTTGAATACTACGTTGCTCAAATCAAACCTGGTAAGATGCTTTATGAAATGGATGGCGTTAGTGAAGAGCTTGCTCGCGAAGCGTTTAAATTGGCAGCTGCTAAGTTACCAATTGAAACAGTTTTTATGACGCGTCAACTGGGTGGTTAAGGAATCGACAATGAAAGCTACTGATTTAAGAAGTAAAAATACTGATGAGTTAAATAACGAATTAATTGAGTTACGTCGCGCGCAATTTTCATTACGCATGCAGTCTGCAACTCAGCAGTTAAATAACCCAGATCAAATTAAAAAGACACGTCGCGATATAGCCCGTGTTAAGACTGTATTAGCTGAAAAAGCTAAGGCCTAAAAGGATTGATGATGACAGAAACACAAGTAAAAGTTGTTCGCTCATTAAGTGGTCGTGTTGTAAGTGACAAGATGGATAAAACTGTTAGTGTATTAGTGGAGCGTAAAGTAAAGCATCCATTAATCGGTAAAGTGATTTCTAAGTCAAAGAAATTTCATGCACACGATGAAGCAAATGAGTGCAAAGAAGGTGATATTGTAACAATCACAGAGGGTCGTCCGCTTTCTAAGCATAAGACTTGGGTCGTTACTAATATCTCAAAAAAAGCAAATTAATATTTGTTCAAAAGGTTGTAAATAATTACATTTTCTACTTGCTGAAAGATGTAATTGAAGTATATAATGTTGGACTTTTCGGCGCTCGTGCATATTAACTTAATGTTATGTGCATAAAGCAAGCGCCCCAATACTGACCGTGGTCAATAGGCCGTACCTTTAATGGCGGCTGTCTTGGTAAATACGGATTAAGTTGGAGATTATTTCATGATTCAAATGCAGTCAAGGCTAGAAGTAGCTGATAATACTGGTGCGCGCTCTGTAATGTGCATTAAAGTGTTGGGCGGATCTAAACGTCGCTATGCGAGTGTTGGTGATGTTATTAAGGTAACCATTAAAGATGCTGCTCCACGTGGGCGCGTTAAAAAAGGCGAAGTTTACAACGCAGTAGTTGTAAGAACTGCTAAAGGGGTACGTAGACCTGATGGTTCGCTTATTAAATTTGACAGTAATGCTGCTGTGCTGTTATCAGCTAAGCTAGAGCCTATTGGCACACGTATTTTTGGGCCAGTCACTCGCGAGTTACGTAGCGAACGCTTTATGAAAATTGTTTCGTTGGCTCCTGAAGTCCTTTAGAGCTAATAGGAGATATTAATATGAGTAAGATTCTAAAGGGTGATCAAGTTATCGTTAACACGGGTAAAGACAAAGGAAAGCAAGGTGTTGTTTCCCGAGTGCTTGAAGGTGGGTTGATATTGGTTGATGGGGTAAATGTTGCTAAAAAACATGAAAAACCAAATCCAATGAAAGGTGTTGCTGGCGGTATTGTCGCTAAAGAAATGCCAATACAGATTTCTAATGTGGCTTTGTTTAATGCTGCAACAGGCAAGGCAGATCGTGTGGCTTACAAGGTTTTAAAAGATGGCCGTAAGATTCGTGTATACAAATCAAATGGTGAAGCTGTTGAAGCTTAAGTGAGTAAATAGGATAAATTATGGCACGCTTAAAACAATTTTATAATGACACAGTCGTCAAAGAGATGACTGAAAAATTTGGATATACCTCAGTAATGCAGGTTCCAAAAATAGAGAAAATAACACTTAATATGGGTGTTGGCGAGGCTGTTGCTGATAAAAAAGTAATGGAACATGCTGTTAAAGATATGGAAAAAATTGCTGGTCAAAAGGTAATTGTGACCAAAGCTAAAAAATCAGTCGCAGCATTTAAGATACGTGATGATTATCCGGTTGGTTGTAAGGTTACCTTGCGCCGTGAACGTATGTATGAATTCTTTGATCGCTTAGTAACTGTAGCTATTCCAAGAACAAGAGATTTTCGTGGTCTATCTGCAAAATCTTTCGATGGACGTGGTAACTACAATATGGGTGTAAAAGAGCAAATCATATTTCCAGAAATAGATTACGACAAAATCGATGCGATTCGTGGGATGAATATTACTATTACCACAACTGCAAAAACTGACGAAGAAGCTAAAGCATTGCTTTCTGCGTTTAACTTTCCATTTAGAGGTTAAGACATGGCAAAAACATGTATGACAGAGCGCGAAATTAAAAGACGCGCAATGGTAAACAAATATGCTGCTAAACGCGCTGCTTTAACAGCAATTATTAACGATCAAAGTATAAGTGTTGAAGAGCAGCGTGAAGCTCGCTTGAAGTTACAAGCTTTACCACGTAATTCTAGCCCAGTGCGGTTACGTAATCGTTGTGCGCTTACTGGACGTCCGCGTGGCGTATTTAGTAAATTTGGAATTGGACGTAGTAAATTGCGTGACTTGATGATGGCTGGCAAGGTGCCAGGTGTCACCAAGGCAAGCTGGTAAATAAGGGATAGATCTATGAGTAT
This sequence comes from uncultured Methylophilaceae bacterium, assembly GCA_964352515.1. Lineage (GTDB taxonomy): Bacteria > Pseudomonadota > Gammaproteobacteria > Burkholderiales > Methylophilaceae. Next base: position 6,982 of record CAYGSH010000065.1, read on the forward strand.
GAGTGATCCAATTGCCGATATGTTAACGCGTATTCGTAATGCGCAAAGTGTTAATAAAATTTCGGTTTCAATGCCAGCATCTAAGATAAAAGGTGCTATAGCGGGTGTTCTAAAAGATGAAGGTTATATCGAAGACTTTTCGGTTAATGACAACAACGGTAAACCAGTGTTAAGTATAGAGCTTAAATATTATGCTGGACGCCCGGTAATTGAAAAAATTGAGCGTGTAAGTAAGCCAGGTCTACGTGTTTACAACAGCGGTCAAAATATACCAAAGGTAATGAATGGTCTTGGTGTGACAATCGTGTCTACATCCAAGGGTGTAATGACAGATCGTAAAGCCCAAGCTGCCGGTATCGGTGGTGAGCTTTTATGTGTTGTGGCTTAAGGAGAAGCAGATGTCACGTGTTGCTAAAAATCCAGTAGTCATTCCAGCTAAGGTTGATGTCGTTTTAAATGCGGATAGCATTGCTATTAGCGGACCTTTAGGAAAACTATCTCAGCCATTAACTGGTGTGGTTAATTTAAATAGAGAAGGTGAAACAATCACTTTCACAGCTGCAAATGATGATGCGCATTCTCGTGCAATGTCAGGAACTTTGCGTTCTTTAGTTGCTAACATGGTGCATGGTGTTTCAACAGGTTTTACACGTAAACTTACCTTAGTTGGTGTTGGTTATAAAGCACAAGCACAAGGTCAGATGCTGAACTTAGAGTTGGGATACTCTCATCCAATCAGTCATAAGATGCCTGATGGTGTAACTGTTAAAACGGCAACGCCGACAGAAATTGAGTTGACAGGTGCAGATAAGCAAGTTGTTGGTCAAGTGGCAGCGCAAATACGTGCGTATCGTCAACCAGAGCCATATAAAGGCAAGGGTGTACGGTACTCTGATGAAGTGGTTCAGATTAAAGAATCTAAGAAAAAATAGCAGTAATTTAGGAAAATAAGGCTAAATATGACTACAGTAAATAATCGCTTGCGCCGTGCACGTAAAACCCGTGCCATTATTGCCGGGCAATCTGTAACGCGTTTAAGTGTACATCGTACAAACTTACATATCTATGCGCAAATTATTGATGCAGCTGGTGATAAGGTATTGGCTAGTGCTTCTACAGCTGAAGCTGAAGTGCGTAAAACAGTTAAAAACGGCGGCAATATTGAAGCTGCTGCCCTTATAGGAAAACGTATTGCTGAAAAAGCTAAAAAAGCAGGGATCACCAAAGTAGCATTTGATCGTTCAGGCAATAAATATCATGGTCGCATTCAAGCGTTGGCAGAAGCAGCGCGTGAAAATGGTCTGTCCTTTTAATAAGCGAGAATAGATTATGGCAAAAGGTTTTGAGCAACAAGCACAGCAAACAGATGGTTTGCGTGAAAAAATGATCACTGTTAATCGTGTTAGTAAAACGGTTAAAGGTGGTCGTATTATGAGTTTTGCGGCATTAAGTGTTGTCGGAGACGGCGATGGTGGTGTTGGTATGGGCAAAGGTAAAGCACGTGAGGTTCCAACTGCTGTTCAAAAAGCAATGGATGAAGCACGCCGTGACATGCTTAAAGTAAGTTTGAATAATGGCACATTGCATCATACGGTTATTGGGCGTTTCGGCGCTGCAAAAGTAATGATTCAACCAGCTCCAGAGGGTACTGGCATCATTGCTGGTGGCGCAATGCGTGCAATTTTTGAAGTAATGGGTGTAACGAATGTAACGGCAAAGTGCATTGGTTCAGCAAACCCATACAATGTTGTTCGTGCAACTTTAAATGGTTTAGAAGCAATGAATACGCCTGCGGACGTAGCAGCTAGACGTGGTAAATCAGTTGAAGAGATTAGAGGCTAAGTAATGGCTAATGCAAAAAAAGATACGGTTAAAGTGACCTTGATTAAGAGTGTAATCGGAAGGCTAGAGTCACACAAAGCAACTGTAAAAGGTTTGGGACTGCGTCGTATGCATCACACTGTAGAGGTAGAAGATACGCCAGCTGTACGTGGAATGATTAATAAAGTCAACTATCTATTAAAGGTAGAAGGATAATGGAATTAAATACAATTAAGCCTGCTGAAGGCTCGAAAAAAGAAGCTAGAAGAATTGGACGTGGTATTGGTTCAGGTTTTGGCAAAACAGGTGGGCGTGGTCATAAAGGACAGCATTCACGCTCTGGTAGAACACATCGTGTTGGTTTTGAAGGTGGTCAAATGCCAATTCAAAGGCGTTTACCAAAACGTGGTTTTAAATCTTTAACTAAAGCTAATACAGCACGCATAAGAACAAGTGAGTTGCTTGGTTTAAATGCCACAGTAATTGATTTGTTAGCACTTAAAGAAGCTAAAGTGATTTCAGGTAAAGTTAAAGCAGCTAAAGTATACCTATCAGGCGAGTTAACTGAGAAGGTGCAAGTTCAAGGATTGCTTTTAACTAAAGGTGCGCGTGAGGCAATTGAGGCTGCTGGCGGTAAGATTGTAGAAGCTTAAGAGAACGAATTTGGCACAAGATAATTTATTGAAGTCTTTTGGAAAAATGAGCGAACTAAAAAGTCGCTTATGGTTTGTATTAGGGGCATTAGTTGTTTTTCGATTAGGTTCACACATACCAGTTCCAGGCATTGATCCAACAGTATTAAAACAACTATTTGATTCACAAAGTGGTGGAATCTTGGGTATGTTCAATATGTTTTCTGGTGGCTCTTTAGAACGCTTTGCTATTTTTGCCTTAGGTATCATGCCATATATTTCAGCATCGATTATCATGCAGTTGCTTACAGTAGTGTCACCTAAGTTAGAACAACTAAAAAAAGATGGTGAAGCTGGAAGAAGATTGATAACCAAGTATACAAGATATGGAACAGTTGCATTAGCAACGTTTCAGGCGCTTGGCATTGCGATTGCTTTTGAAGGTCAAGCTGGATTAGTCATTGATCCTGGTATGGCTTTTAGGCTTACAACTGTTGTAACCCTAGTAGGTGGCACAATGTTTTTAATGTGGCTAGGTGAACAAATTACTGAACGTGGTATCGGAAATGGTATCTCAATTATCATTTTTGCAGGGATTGTTGCTGGTTTGCCTAAAGCAATTGGTAGCACTTTAGAGCTGGCTAGAACAGGGGCTTTTTCTATCCCATTAGTTGTGTTTTTGTTTGTGATGGTTGTTTTGGTCACAGCTTTGGTGGTTTTTGTTGAACGAGGCCAACGGAAAATAACTGTTAACTATGCAAAGCGTCAAGTTGGAAACAAGGTGATGGGTGGTCAAACCACGCATTTACCATTGAAGTTAAATATGGCTGGTGTAATACCACCAATTTTTGCTTCTAGTATTATTCTATTCCCAGCATCGCTAGCTGGATGGTTTGGTAGTAGTGAAAGTATGTATTGGTTAAAAGATTTATCTGGTGCAATTTCTCCAGGTCAACCGATATATATTATTTTGTTTGCATCAGCTATTTTATTTTTCTGCTTCTTTTATACCGCTTTGGTATTTAATCCGAAAGAAACAGCTGATAATTTAAAGAAGAGTGGTGCATTTGTTCCTGGCATACGTCCTGGAGAGCAAACTGCGAAATATATAGATAAGATTATGGGTAGATTGACACTTATTGGTGCTATTTACATCACGTTAGTTTGTTTACTACCTGAATTTTTAAGTTTGAAATTTAATACCCCGTTCTATTTTGGTGGTACATCTTTATTAATTATTGTTGTTGTGACAATGGATTTTATGGCCCAGGTGCAATCACATTTGATGTCACATCAATATGAAGGTTTGTTGAAAAAAGCGAACTTTAAAGGTAAAGGTAATACGCGTTAGTTTTAGTTTTAAATTTGGGCGTAATGTTAATTACGCGTTGCAGTCAAGGTTAATGTAGTTAAAGAGGTTAATTATGAGAGTTCGTGCATCAGTAAAAAAATTATGCCGTCATTGTAAAACAGTGCGTCGTCGCGGTGTTTTACGTGTTATTTGTACAGATCCACGTCATAAGCAACGTCAAGGATAGTTTTTAATCTAGCCTTGTTTTGTTTGAAAAATAAATTGCAAGCTGTTAAAATGCAAGGCTTTTTTTATTTGGTCGCGATTTTAAATAGCGATTAATTTTGGAGTTAAAAGTATGGCTCGTATAGCTGGGGTAAATGTCCCTAATCATAAACATACAGAAATCGCGCTAACAGCGATTTATGGTATTGGCAAAGTTACTGCAAAACATATTTGTGCTGCAGCTGGAGTTGCTACAACTGCAAAAGTTAAAGATTTAAACGATGCAGAAGTAGAAAAATTGCGTGATGAGGTTGCAAAATTCACTGTTGAAGGTGACTTGCGTCGTGAAGTGACGATGAATATTAAACGTTTAATGGACTTAGGTTGTTACCGTGGTATTCGTCACAGACGTGGTTTGCCTGTTCGTGGACAGCGTACGAAAACAAATGCTCGTACCCGTAAAGGTCCAATTAAGCCAATTAAGCAAACAAAATAAAGATTTTTTTTAGTTATTTAAGAACATTATTTGTAAGGACAGTACAACATGGCAAAAGCTAATGTACGCGTAAGAAAAAAGGTTAAAAAGAATATTGCAGAGGGCGTTGCTCATGTGCATGCTTCATTTAACAATACAATTATTACAATCACTGATCGTCAAGGCAATGCTTTATCTTGGGCTACTTCGGGTGGACAGGGTTTTAAAGGCTCTCGTAAAAGTACGCCATTTGCAGCGCAAGTTGCTGCTGAGGTAGCTGGAAAATCAGCTCAAGAGAACGGTGTTAAAAATTTAGAAGTGCGCATTAAAGGTCCAGGTCCAGGTCGTGAATCTGCTGTACGTGCACTTAACGCAGCTGGTTTTAAGATCACCAGCATTACAGATGTGACACCTGTGCCTCATAATGGTTGTCGCCCACCTAAAAAACGTCGCATTTAAGCGAAAAAGATTACTGGAGAATTATCTTGGCTAGAAACTTAGATCCTAAATGCCGTCAGTGTCGTCGCGAAGGCGAGAAGTTGTTTTTAAAAGCTGAAAAATGCTTTACTGATAAATGTGCTATTGAAAAACGCAACTTCCCACCTGGTCAACACGGTCAACGTCGTAGTTCACGCTTGTCGGATTACGGTGTGCAATTACGTGAAAAACAAAAGGTACGCCGCATTTACGG
>CAYGSH010000066.1:0-11558 GCA_964352515.1 uncultured Methylophilaceae bacterium
GTGGTATGAAATGGTTACCATGGGCAATTATTGCAGGCGCGGTTTTATTAGGTTTGTTCTTATTAAACGGTGGTTCTAAAGATGAAGTTGTTTTAGATGCGCCTGCTACAATGGAAGAAGCTGGCGCTGCAATGGAAGACGCTAGCGAAGCTGTAAGTGATGCAGTTGATGCTTCTGGTGAGGCGATGGATGAGGCTGGTGTAGCGGTTGAAGATGCAATGGAGGCTACTGGTGAAGCAACAGAAGCTGCGGTTGATGCAGCTGAAGCTGAGGCCGGTGACTTAGTTGAAGCAGCAAAAGAAGCTGCTAGTGCTGAGTAATTAGTACTTTATTAAAAGCCGACCGTTGGTCGGCTTTTTTATTGCAATTTTGCGCAGAAAGCTGAGATTAGGTTAAAATGCGCTTATTCATTGCAAATAATTCATTATCAATTGTTAGAACAATCCTATGCGTCAAGCTGAAGTTACCCGAGACACACTAGAAACTCAAATTACCGTATCCATTAATCTTGATGGAACAGGACAGTCACAGTTTGAAACAGGTCTAGGCTTTTTGGATCATATGTTGGATCAGGTTGCTCGTCATGGCATGATGGATATTAGCGTTCGTGCAAAAGGTGATTTACATATTGATGCTCATCACACAGTTGAAGATATTGGCATTACACTTGGGCAAGCATTTATAAAAGCATTGGGTGATAAAAAAGGGATTAATCGATATGGACATGCTTATGTTCCGTTAGATGAGGCGCTTTCACGTGTTGTGCTAGATCTGTCAGGTCGCCCTGGATTGGCATTTAACTGTGAGTTTACAAGAGCTACAATTGGTGAGTTTGATGTGGATCTATTCCATGAATTTTTTCAAGGGTTCACTAATCATGCATTAGTCACTTTGCATATTGACAATTTAAAAGGCCATAATTCTCATCACCAAGCAGAAACAATATTTAAAGCTTTTGGCCGAGCTTTACGAATGGCGTTAACGCATGACGAACGTATGACAGGACTGATGCCTTCCACTAAAGGTGTGCTTTAAATTTAACAAAACAGTTGTATTTAAATGAAAAAAATTGATATCGCTGTAGTTGATTATGGCATGGGTAATTTAAAGTCCGTGTCAAAAGCTATAGAGCATGTTGCGCCCAATAAAACAGTATTGGTTACGAGTAATCCAGCAGAAATCAATGCTGCAGAAAGAGTAGTGTTTCCTGGGCAAGGCGCCATGCCTGAGTGTATTGAAGAGCTCAATAATCGAGGTTTACATGATGCGGTATTGAGAGCTGCGATAACTAAGCCTTTCCTTGGTATTTGTATTGGCTTGCAGATGCTGTTTGAGCATTCAGAAGAGGGTGATGTAAATGGCTTGGGTTTGTTTCAAGGAAATGTGAAAAAATTTTCTCTTGATCGAATCCAAGATGTATCTGGTGAAAAGCTTAAAGTTCCTCACATGGGATGGAATCAGGTGTATCAAGAAAATCAAACACACGCGATGTGGCAGAATATCGCTAATGGGGAGCGTTTTTACTTTGTACATAGTTACTTTGTTCTGCCAGAAAATAGTAAATGTTCCGTTGGTTTTGCTGAATATCCAAAATATTTTACTTGCGCGATTGCTCAAGATAATATTTTTGCTGTTCAATTTCACCCTGAGAAAAGTGCGCAGGCAGGATTGCAATTGCTTGATAATTTTGTAAACTGGAAACCTTAATAGTCTTTCTAACAACAACCTAACTAAATCATTTAATTAATATTATGTTAATAATTCCCGCAATTGATCTTAAAGATGGACACTGTGTTCGTTTAAAACAAGGTGATATGGAGGCCTCTACGGTTTTTTCTGAAGACCCAGGTGCAATGGCCAAGCATTGGCTTGATCAAGGTTGTCAACGTTTGCATTTGGTCGACTTAAATGGGGCTTTTGCAGGTAAACCTGTGAATGAAATCGCTATTAAATCAATCGTAAAAGCGATTGATGGTAAAGTGCCTATACAACTAGGTGGTGGAATACGTGACTTAGATACTATAGAACGCTATTTAGATGATGGTATCGATTACGTGATTCTTGGTACTGCTGCTGTTAAAAACCCAGGATTTTTACATGAAGCATGTTATGCATTTCCTGGACAGATTATTGTAGGGTTGGATGCTAAAGACGGCAAAGTTGCTGTGGATGGATGGTCAAAATTGACTGGTCATGATGTGATTGACCTTGCAAAAAAATATGAAGATTATGGCGTCAGTTCGATTGTTTATACCGACATAGGGCGTGATGGAATGATGACGGGTGTCAATATAGAAGCGACAGTTGCACTCGCGCAATCATTGCTTATTCCTGTGATTGCATCAGGCGGCGTCACGAATTTAGAAGATGTTCGGCAGCTTTGTGCAGTTGAGGATGAAGGTATTATTGGTACAATAACTGGTCGCGCAATTTATGAAGGTTCGTTAGATTTTGCTGCTGCACAAACATTAGCGGATGAGTTGTCGGGTAATGCTCGCTAAACGTATTATACCTTGTATGGATGTTACGGCAGGACGTGTCGTTAAAGGGGTTAACTTCTTAGAGCTACGAGATGCTGGTGATCCAGTAGAAATTGCGAAGCGATACGATGATCAAGGAGCCGATGAGCTTACCTTCCTAGATATTACTGCGACTTCAGATGATAGAGATTTAATCCTACATATTGTTGAAGATGTAGCAAGTCAGGTATTTATTCCATTAACAGTCGGTGGCGGTGTGAGAGAAGTTGAAGACGTACGTCGATTGCTGAACGCTGGTGCTGATAAAGTCAGTATTAATACGACGGCAGTGTTTAATCCTCAAATGGTTGCGGATGCAACGGCAAGATTTGGTTCTCAATGTATCGTTGTAGCCATAGACGCAAAAAAAGTTGAAAACCAATCGTTTCAATGGGAAGTGTTTACCCATGGTGGCCGAAAGCCGACTGGACTTGACGCTGTTGAATGGGCAAAAAAAATGGTTGGGCTTGGTGCAGGTGAGCTGCTCGTTACGAGTATGGATCGCGATGGTACTAAAATTGGATTCAATAATGAGCTTAATCGTGCGATATCCAATGCTGTTGCGGTGCCGCTCATTGCTTCTGGTGGCGTTGGGAATTTACAGCACTTGGTTGATGGTATTAAAGTAGGGGGCGCTGACGCGGTGTTAGCGGCGAGTATCTTTCATTATGGTGAATATACTGTAAAAGAAGCTAAAACTTACATGCAAGCACATAACATTGAGGTAAGGTTGTAATTTAAGGCAATTATGAATTGGTTGGATAAAATAAACTGGGATAAAGATGGTTTGGTTCCTGTCATTGCGCAAGAACAAAAAAGTGGCAAAGTGTTAATGTTTGCTTGGATGAACCGTGAGGCTTTAACCTTAACTCATGAAACTAAAATGGCGGTATATTGGTCACGAACACGGCAAAAATTATGGCGTAAAGGGGAAGAGTCAGGCCATACCCAACAAGTGCGCTCAATAAGGTTAGACTGTGACGAAGACGTTGTTCTCCTAGAGGTAGAGCAAAAGGGTGGAATTGCATGTCACACAGGTAGGCATAATTGTTTTTTTAAAAAGCTAGAGAATGGGCAGTGGGAAATAGATCAGCCTATAATTAAAAATCCCGAAGATATTTATAAACCAACAGCATGAGTGATATTTTAGATCGAATAGCAGAAATATTGGAGCAGCGTAAAAGTGCTGATCCAAACACTTCGTATGTGGCTAAATTATACGCACAGGGAATGGACAGTATTCTAAAAAAAGTAGGTGAAGAAGCAACAGAGACTGTTATAGCTGCCAAAGGTGGTAATAAAGATGAGATTATTTATGAAACAGCTGACTTATGGTTTCATACGCTGGTGATGCTTGCTAAAGAAGGAATAAAACCACAAGATATTTTAGACGAGCTTGCAAGACGCGAAGGTTTATCTGGCATTGATGAAAAAAATGCCAGATCGTCATCATAATGACTCAATAATCATTAATATAATAGATGCATAAGGTAGATCAATGACGACTGATTGTTTGTTTTGTAAAATTATTGGAAAAGAGATTCCTTCAACGATTATCTATGAAGATGATAATGTGATTGTTTTCAATGATATTAAACCAATGGCAAAAGTACATTTTTTGATTGTGCCGAAGATACATGTAGAAAGTTTAAATAGTTGCAATGATGAGCATGGAAAATTGCTCGGAAAGATGATGCTATTGGCGCCAAAGTTAGCGGCACAGCAAGGATTGAAAGGGTTTAAATCCTTAATCAATACTGGTCGCGAAGGTGGGCAAGAAATATTTCACATACACCTTCATGTGTTTGGTGGTGGTTTGGCGAATACGTAAAATAAGGAGATTGTGATGGGTGCATTTAGTTTATGGCATTGGTTGATTGTATTGTTAATCGTCGTATTGGTGTTTGGTACAAAAAAATTACGAAACATGGGTGGTGATGTTGGTGGTGCTGTTAAAGAGTTTAAGAAAGCAATGAAAGATGCTGGGCAAGAAGGTGTGGAAGAAAGTGTTGGAACAACCATCGAAGGTGAAGTAACAGAAAAGACTAAACAGTAATCGTGAGGTATTAGCGTGTTTGATATCTCCTTTGCTGAACTCATGATGATTGCTATTGTTGCGTTGATTGTCATTGGCCCAGATAAACTCCCTCAAGTTGCAAAAACAGTAGGTGCTTATGTCGGACGATTGCAACGTTACGTGGCACAAGTTAAAGAAGAAGTGAATCGTGAAGTGCGTTTCGAAGAGCTTAAGAATCTTCAGCAAGAAATTAAAATGGGCGTTGATAAAGTTGAGTCAAGTATTATCGATAGCGCAAATAAGATTGAGCAAGAGCTAGCCGTTAAAGACACCTTAAATACAGCTGCTAGGTCAATAAGTGAAAAAAAAGCAAATGCTAAACCTCTAAAGAGCTCAACAAGTAAACCCTCTTCAAAATCAAATACTAATAGCACCACAGCCAAAAAGCCTGTTAAAAAACAAAAGATGGATAAAGCCTAATGCCGACCCCAACCGAAACTTTTGTATCTCACCTTATTGAATTGCGTAACAGACTTCTTAGGGCGTTATTAGGGATATTGGTCGTTTTTTTAGGTTTATTTCCAGTGGCTAATAAGGTCTATGCTTTGTTGGCAGCGCCAATGATAGATAAGTTGCCGGATGGTACGCAAATGATTGCTACAGCAGTGGTAACGCCTTTTTTTGTACCCATGAAAGTCGCTATGATGGCTGCTTTTATTATTTCATTGCCTCATACCTTATATCAGGTTTGGATGTTTGTTGCACCTGGGCTGTACTCGCATGAAAAGAAATTAATGTTGCCAGTTATTATCGGCAGTAGTCTTTTGTTTTTCTGTGGGATGGCATTTGCATACTTTCTTGTTTTTCCAGTCGTTTTTACATTTATTTTAAGTAGTGCGCCCGAGGGTGTCGCTGTGATGACGGATATTGCTGAGTATCTAGATTTTGTTATGACATTATTCTTGGCTTTTGGATTTGCATTTGAAGTGCCAATAGCTGTCGTGCTAATGGCTCGCTTTGGTTGGGTGCGTGTTGATCAGTTGAAGGATGCGCGTAGTTATGTGATTGTTGGTGCATTTGTATTAGCAGCAATTTTTACACCGCCCGATATTATTTCTCAGTTTATGCTGGCTATACCGCTATGGTTGCTCTATGAAGCTGGCATAGTGTTTGTAAAGATTACGCAATCAAAACAAAATAATATTCACGTTGATTTGTAACGCTATTCATTACTGATTCCTATTGGCTTGGGCCTTTTGCCAATCAAAATATCAACATCTATCTGCTTGCCTGCGCGCATTATTTTTAATTTAGCGTTCTTGTTTGGTTTAAGAACGGCTATTAAATTCAACATTGATGCACTATTAATTACCGGCTTGTCATTAATGGCAATCAGAATGTCTCCTGGTTTTAAATCTGCTTGATAGGCTGGACTGTTATCAATAACTCCTGCAATGAGTGCCCCATTGGTAGTGGATAAAGAAAACGACTCTGCAAGCTCAGGCGTTATGTTTTGCGCCTCAACGCCTACCCAGCCACGTGTAACGGAGCCTTCTTTAGCAATTTGTTCCATTACTTGTTTAGCTATACTAATGGGAATAGCAAACCCAATTCCCATGCTGCCACCATTTCTAGAGTAAATAGCGCTATTAATACCCACTAAATTACCAGCGATATCAATTAATGCTCCCCCAGAATTGCCTGGGTTGATAGAAGCATCAGTTTGAATAAAGTTCTCATAGGTGTTAATACCAAGATGATTTCGCCCAAGAGCACTGACTATTCCTTGCGTAATCGTTTGGCCGACACCAAAAGGGTTGCCAATCGCCAATACGACATCACCAACATTAAGTTGATCTTCAGCAGCAAAAGTAATCGATGGTAGATTGCTTGCTTCAACTTTAAGTAGCGCTAAGTCAGACTCTGGGTCTGTGCCAACTATGATTGCAGATAGCTTTCTACCGTCAGCAAGTGCAATTTCAATCGCGTCTGCAGAGGAGATGACATGGTTATTGGTTAATATCAAGCCATCTTCACTGACAATCACGCCGCTACCAAGGCTATTGTCAGATGGATCTTCTTCATCGTCATCTTGATCGCCAAAAAAATGTCTAAACAAAGGGTCATCCATGAATTGTTGATGAGGATTGACGCTTGTTTTGCTTGAGGTGAAGATGTTTACAACCGCAGGCATAGATTTAAGGGCTGCATCACGATAACTTGTTACCTTTGATGATGTGGTTGTTGTATTTTCTTGTTTGATTACAATCGGTTTTTGATTCGAATCAAGCAGTTCAGGTTTGAACGTTTGCAAGACAAATAAAATACCTAAGCAGATGGTCACCGTTTGGGCAAAAATAAGCCAGATTTTACGCATGAATTTAGTGTTTAATAAGATAATAGTTAGTATAGGCGAAAATTTGCAATTATTTAATATTATTAGGAATGCAATATGCAGTTAATTGAATTAAATCGTTATTTGTCACAATACTTACATCTATCCGAATTCAATGACTATTGCCCAAATGGGTTGCAAGTTGAGGGTAAGTCTGAAGTGAATAAAATTGTGACGGGTGTTACTGCTAGCATGGCGTTATTGAATCAGGCACACGCAGCCAAAGCGGATGCAATATTGGTGCATCATGGTTATTTTTGGAGAAATGAACCGCAAGTGGTAACAGGTATCAAAAGGCATAGATTGCAATTTTTATTATCACATGAAATTAATTTGTTTGCTTATCACTTACCATTAGATGCACACCCAGAGATTGGCAATAATGTGATGCTAGGCAAGCAGCTTGGTTTGAATATTGCTGGTTTTCTTGATGACAAGAATATGATGCCTTATGCTGAGTTAGATTCATCCATTTCTTTAAAAACATTGCTAAACCAAATTAGTTCAAAATTAAATAGAGAGGCACTATTAATTGGAAATGAGACTAGGGAAGTGATTAAAATCGCATGGTGTACTGGAGCTGCTCAAAATTATTTGGAACAAGCAGTTGATTATGGTGTCGATGTATTTATAAGTGGAGAAATTTCAGAGCAAACCGTACATCTATCAAGAGAATCTGATACAGCCTATATTGCTGCAGGGCATCATGCAACAGAGCGTTATGGGATACAAGCATTGGGAGAGCATTTGGCTAAAAAGTTCAATTTAAAGCATGAATTTATAGAGGTGGAAAATCCAGTTTAGTTATTAAATTCAATTACTTATAAAATATTTCTTGGCTTATATATTCATGTTAATGTATAATTTGCGCATTATTGCAAGCTAAATAGCACCTCAAAAGGGTGAGTAAAGGAAGTCGATGTCAGATTCAGGCAAAAGTAAATCAGCAAAAACGAACGAGCTTTCATTCCAGCCACCATCAGAAGTGGATTTGGAAAAGAGGCAATTTTTAGCGGCCGCAACTGCTGCTTTTGGTGCTGCAGGTGCGGCTGGGGTTGCGGTTCCCTTTGTAGGTAGTATGCTGCCTAGTGAGCGTGCAAAGGCTGCGGGCGCGCCGGTTGAGGTCGATATTAGTGGCATTGCCCCTGGGGAAATCAAAACGGCTGAATGGCGTGGACAGCCAGTATGGATTATTCATAGAACTGATGAGATGACGGCTGAACTGCCTAAACATAATGATCAATTATCAGATCCTGATTGTGAGGTGGCGTCTCAGCAGCCTGTTTACTGTAAAAATGCTGACCGTTCAATCAAACCAAACATTGGTGTTGTTGTTGGTATTTGTACGCACCTAGGTTGCTCGCCAACAGCGAAGCTTCAGTCTGGTGGTGACATGGGGGATAATTGGTCTGGAGGCTTCTACTGCCCTTGTCATGGTTCAAAATTTGATCTTGCTGGACGTGTTTATAAGGGTTCGCCTGCGCCAACTAATTTAGTGGTGCCACCTCACTCCTATACTGATGACAATACATTGATTATTGGTGTTGAAACTGAGATGGAGGCATAAATTATGGCTGAAAAAAAACAAGCAGTAGCTTCAATGGCAAATGATTTCCTTAGCTGGGTTGATAGAAGGTTGCCTCTATCCAGTACTGTTAAAGCGCATTTAACTGAGTATTACGCGCCAAAAAATTTCAACTTTTGGTATTTCTTTGGCTCCTTGGCGATGTTGGTCTTGGTTATGCAAATATTAACAGGTATTTTTCTGACAATGCATTACAAGCCGTCAGCAGCCGAAGCCTTTGCGTCAGTTGAATATATTATGCGTGACGTATTTGGTGGCAATATTATTCGATATATGCATTCAACAGGGGCGTCGATGTTCTTTGTTGTGGTTTACATGCATATGTTTCGTGGCATTATCTACGGCTCTTACAGAACACCTCGTGAATTAATTTGGTTGTTTGGAGTAGGTATATTTCTAACTTTGATGGGTGAAGCTTTTTTCGGTTATTTGCTACCATGGGGACAAATGTCTTATTGGGGTGCTCAGGTTATCACAAGTCTTTTTGGAACAATTCCTTTTATTGGTCCTGATGTGGCTGAGTGGTTGCGAGGTGATTATTTAACTGCTGATGCAACGCTGAATCGATTTTTTGCTTTTCATGTTATTGCTTTGCCGCTTGTATTGTTGGGTTTGGTGATGGTGCATCTGGTTGCCTTGCATGAAGTCGGTTCAAATAACCCAGATGGCGTTGAGATTAAAAATCTTAAAGATAAGAAAACGGGTATACCACTTGATGGTATTCCATTTCACCCCTATTACACAGTAAAAGATATTGTGGGGGTAGTTGTATTTTTAATGGTATTTGCCTCTATTGTGTTTTTTGCGCCAGAAATGGGAGGCTATTTCCTGGAGCATAACAACTTCATTCCGGCTGACCCGCTTAAAACGCCAGAGCATATTGCGCCGGTTTGGTACTTTACGCCTTATTATTCAATCTTGCGCGCAATTCCTCCAGTGTTGAATTCACAATTTCCGGGTGTTCTGGCAATGGGCTTGTCTGTGATGGTGTTTGCTTTGTTACCTTGGCTTGATAAAAGCCCAGTCAAATCAATTCGCTATCGAGGCGTATTGTATAAGCGATGGCTAGCTGCGTTTGTTGTGAGTTTTATTGTTCTAGGATACTTGGGAACAGAGCCTTCTAATGTGTGGGGTCAGTTTGGATCATGGGCTGGCGGTGCTGATCGGGCAACAGTGGTCGCTCGGATATTTACCGTAATTTATTTTTTATTCTTTTTACTAATGCCATGGTATACCGCAAGGGATAAAACAAAACCTGTACCAGAAAGGGTAACCTATTAACATGAAAAAGTTATTGTTTCTTGCTGCATTGCTGCCATTAATCAGTTTTGCAAATACTACGCAAATTACAGAATCTGCGCCAATCGATCCAAGTAATCAAGCTTCTTTGCAAAGGGGGGCGCGTACATTTGTTAACAATTGTTTAAATTGTCATAGTGCGAACTATATGCGATATAACCGTTTGGTTGACATCGGATTAACTGAAAAAGAAATTAAAGAGAATTTATTGTTTGCTGCAGACAAAGTTGGCGAAACGATGCAGGTTGCTATGGATCCTAATGATGCAAAAAAATGGTTTGGTGTGACCCCGCCAGACTTGTCGGTCGAAGTAAGGGCGCGTGGAGCAGATTGGATTTATGCTTACATGCGCGGATTTTATAAAGATGAAACGACCCCAAGCGGATGGAATAATATTGTCTTTGATAAAGTGGCTATGCCGCACGTGCTCTATCAGCTGCAAGGTGAGCAGATGCTTAATCATGAGACACATAAGCTTGAGCTAGTTAAGCCAGGTAAATTAAGTGCGCAGGAATATGATACTTTTGTAGGAGATTTAACAAACTTTATGGCTTTTATGGCTGAGCCAGCTAAAGAACAAAGAAAACATATTGGAATATGGGTGTTGTTGTTTTTGGCTGTATTGTTAGTTTTGGCTAAAAAACTAAAAGCAGCTTATTGGAAAGATATAAAATAAAAATTGATAACAATCGCTTAAAGTTTTAAGCGAATTAGAGGGTGTAAGTAATTATGATGAAATTATATTCAGGTTCTGTGGATCCGTTTAGCCACAGATGCCGTATTGTTTTGTATGAAAAAGGCATGGATTTTGAAGTAATTGATGTAGATTTAGCCAATAAATCTGAAGATATTGCAGTTTTAAACCCCTACGGAAGTGTTCCGGTTTTAGTCGAGCGTGATCTGGTGTTGTCAGAAGCCAATATTATTAATGAATATATTGATGAACGCTTTCCACATCCGCAATTGATGCCAGCTGATCCTGTAATGCGTGCACGAGCAAGGCTATTTTTG
Source organism: uncultured Methylophilaceae bacterium (assembly GCA_964352515.1). Taxonomy (GTDB): domain Bacteria; phylum Pseudomonadota; class Gammaproteobacteria; order Burkholderiales; family Methylophilaceae. The sequence goes on from CAYGSH010000066.1 coordinate 10,827, forward strand.
TATAGCTTTGAGCAAGATCTTTTTAGCCATATTAAAGGCTTGGAGTCAGCGGATGAAATAGCTGCTGATAAAGCACGTAAAACAATACGCGATAATTTAACGCAGCTTGTTCCTATCTTTAGCAAGCAGAATTATTTGCTTGGAGATGAATACTCAATGTTGGATGTGGCTGTTACTCCATTGTTGTGGCGCTTAGGTCACTATGGTATTGAAATGCCTAATCAAGCGGCACCATTGCTTAAGTATGCTGAGCGATTATTTTCCCGCCCACTATATGCAGAGGCAATGACCCCGTCAGAAAAAGTAATGCGAAAATAAATATGGCTAGCGAGGTGATTTCAACCAAGCCTTATATGGTGCGCGCCATTCACGAGTGGTGCGTAGATAATGGGTTAACCCCTCATTTATTGGTTGTTGTAAATGATAAAACAATGGTACCAAAAGCATTTATTAAAGATGGTGAAATTGTTTTGAATCTTAATTATTCGGCAACAAAAGATTTGCATATTGATAATGAGGCAATTGTTTTCACTGCAAGATTTAGTGGTGTTGCTCAAAATTTGTATGTACCAATGGATGCGGTTCGCGGAATATTTGCGCGCGAAAATGGTCAAGGCATGTTCTTTGAATTGAGTGATCAACAAAAACTATTTAAAAAAGGTGCTGATAAATCAGCAGAAGAACCAAGTTTAAACCAAAATGATAAAGACATAAAAAAGCCAACGTTAACCA
>CAYGSH010000067.1:0-11179 GCA_964352515.1 uncultured Methylophilaceae bacterium
ACTTTACGCGGAGACACTGGACCAAGATCGTTAACGGCTAAAGATAGTTATACACGGTTGAATCCAACAGTCGGTTTGACGCACACGCCGAGTAATGATTTAACACTTTATACTTCGTATAGTGAATCTAGTCGTGCGCCGACAGCTATTGAGGTCGGTTGCTCTAACCCGGCTAACCCATGTTTGCTCCCAGCTGCTTTAGCTGATGATCCGCCGTTGAATCAAGTGGTTGCAAAAACATATGAGTTCGGTGGTCGCGGTAAATTAACAGACAATATCAATTGGAATGCGGGTATCTATCATGCCATTAACCATGATGATATTCAATTTGTGGCATCTAATCAGTTAAATGGTGCGGGATACTTCAAAAACATAGGTAGAACAAAGCGTCAAGGTATTGATTTTGGCTTAAATGGAAATGTTGACCGATTCAACTGGGGTGCTTCATATAGTTTCGTACATGCAACTTATGACTCAGATATTGATTTTGTTAACGGGTCTAACTCTGTTGGTGAGGCGAATGGAGGTACCGGTATTTATACTGCCAAGCCTGGTGACAGAATACCAGTTATTCCGCAACATCAATTAAAGTTGCGTGGTCAATTTGCTGTAACACCAAGCTGGAATCTTGGTGCTAATGTTGTCGGTTACTCGAGTCAATATATATTAGGAAATGAAAATAATAGACACAGTGCTAATGCAGCAATCTGCAACGGTGGTGATGATTGTGCAATTGGAAAAGGTAAAATTAGTGGTTATGTTGTCGTGAATCTTGATACACAATATAACTTTGGTAACGGCTGGAAAATGTTTGCCAAAGCGACTAATATTTTTGATAAAGACTACAACCTTAGTGGTCGTTTAGCAGAATCTTTGTTTGATGCAAATGGTCAGTTCGGCGAAGAAGCAAAAGTGCGTAGCCTATTGCCTGGTGCACCACGAGCCGCTTGGCTTGGTTTCCGCTATGAGTTTGGCGGTAAGAAGTCACTAGCTGGTTTAGATGTTGATTAATTGAGAAAGTGAATTGACTGCACAAACGCAAACTAACTTTGAACGTATTAATGATTTACGTCGTAATAATATCTTAATTGTTGAAGACGAAATTTTGTTTGCGCGTGCAGTCTCAAAACATCTCACTAAGTCTGGTTTCGACTGTGAGTGTGCAGATAACTTAACAGACGCTCGTGTAATCGCCAAACAGTTTGAACCAGATTTAGTTTTGCTGGATATGCGTTTGCCAGACGGCAATGGATTGGATTTAATTGCTGAGTTGGTAGAAAAAAATATCAAAGTAATTGTCATGACAGCATATGGAGAGGTGGCTGATGCGGTTCAAGCAATGAAGCTTGGTGCAAATGATTATCTAAAAAAACCAATTGATTTGGATGAGTTGCTTGTTGTAATTCAAAAAAATGAAAAAACATTTGAACTGCAAGCTAGTTTAGACTTTTCAAAACAACGAAATGCCTATGCAAGTGATGGTATGGAGCTAATTGGCGATAGCCCAGCTATGCAAAGTGTTCGGATGCAAATTGAACGAATTGCGCAACTTGGACATTTAGTCGATGCAATACCACCAACCGTATTGATTAGTGGTGAAACAGGAACAGGTAAAGATGTTGCCGCACGTATACTACATTTATCTTGTGCACAAAAAGAAAAGCCATTTATCCATGTAGATTGTGCATCATTACCAACCGAGCTTATAGAAAGTGAGCTGTTTGGACATGAAAAAGGCGCTTTTACCAATGCTGTAACAAGCAGAGCTGGTTTAATTGAAGCAGCTGAGGATGGGACACTATTTCTAGACGAGATTGGGGAAATTCCGCTGCCTTTGCAAGCAAAATTACTCAATGTGCTTGAAAGAAGAAAAGTGCGTAGACTTGGTTCTACCAAAGAGCGATCCGTTTCTGCAAGAATTATTGCTGCAACAAATAGAGATTTACACGAAATGTCAAATACTGGCAGTTTTCGTTCGGATTTATATTTCAGATTAAATGTGATTAATTTAACATTGCCACCTTTGCGCGAAAGAGAAGGTGATTCTGTACAACTTGCAAATTATTTTATGCGATTAGCTGAAAAACGCTATGGCTTAAATGCACATGAATTTAGCTTAAGCGCAAAAGAAGCTATTTTAGAATATGCTTGGCCAGGCAATGTTCGTGAACTTCGACATCAAATTAATCGCTCAGTACTGTTAAGTACTCACACTATTATTTCTGGACAAGCGCTTGCTTTACCTGCATTAAATTTGGTTAAGAATCAATACATACAGCACAGCAATCCAACGCCAACGCTTGATGATGCTGAGAAAAAAATGCTCATCGCTGCTTTAGAAAGCACTAATCATAATGTCTCTAAAGCGGCACGTCATTTAGGTATTACCCGTATGAAAATGCGATATCGAATGGAAAAACACGGTATCGCTCTTTAGTATCTTATTGTCATCGTGTTATGATTCCAGAGATTAGAAACTGGAGTTTTTTCATGAACGCAACAGTCCAAATTGGCACCCCTTTATCACCTACTGCCACAAAAGTTATGCTACTAGGAAGTGGCGAACTTGGAAAAGAAGTCATTATTGCGCTTCAAAGGTTTGGGGTAGAAGTCATCGCCGTTGATCGCTATTCAAATGCACCTGGGCATCAGGTTGCGCATCGTCAATACACAATCGATATGACCGATGCACACGCATTAAAAGCCTTAGTAGAAAAAGAAAAGCCAGATCTTATTGTGCCAGAGATTGAGGCGCTGAATACGAATGCACTTGAAGATATAGAGCGTTCTGGTATCGCTACTGTCATCCCAACTGTAAAAGCAGTGCAATTAACCATGAATCGTGAAGGAATTCGTCGTTTAGCTGCAGAAACACTTCAATTACCCACGTCAGCTTATGCGTTTGCGAGAAGTGAGCAAGAGTTATTTGAAAGTATAGAGTCAGGGATTGGCTACCCTTGTTTTATTAAGCCAACTATGTCCTCTTCTGGAAAAGGGCAATCAAGAATCACGCAGGCAAGTGAGATAAAAGCAGCATGGGATTATGCAGCTTCGGGTGGGCGTGTTAACCAAGGTGTTGTGATTGTTGAGGGGCAAATCGATTTTGATTATGAAATCACACTATTAACAGTGCGCGCAAAGAATAGCCAAGGTGAAATACAGACTTATTTCTGTGAGCCCATTGGGCACAGACAAGAGCGTGGTGATTATGTTGAAAGTTGGCAACCACAGCCAATGACAGCTGCGTCATTGAAAGCGGCACAAATGGTTGCTAAATCAATTACGGATGCACTTGGTGGCTTAGGATTATTTGGTGTTGAACTGTTTGTAAAAGGCGATCAAGTCTGGTTTTCAGAAGTAAGCCCGCGACCGCATGATACAGGTATGGTAACAATGTGTAGTCAAAGACTAAGCGAATTTGAATTACATGCACGGGCTATTTTAGGTCTGCCTGTTGATGTTAGTTTAACGTGCAGTGGTGCAAGTGCTGTTATTTATGGCGGCCATGATTCTGACTCGCTAAGCTTTAGTGGTTTAGAGGCCGCATTAGAAGTACCTAATAGTGATGTGCGACTTTTTGGCAAGCCGACGTCTTTTGTAAGGCGAAGAATGGGTGTGGCATTAGCAACAGGAAAAGATATTCAAGAAGCTAGGGATAGTGCGCAAAAGGTTGTTAATTGCATTCAAACTAAAGGGCATTAATGTTGGATAAGATTGAAGAAGTCGGTTCTGATAAATCAACATTTTATGAACTATTAGGTGGAGATGACACAGCGGTTGAAAAAATAAGGCTTTTGGTTGATACGTTTTATGACTTGATGGATACCGACCCAAAGGTAAAAAAATTGCGTGCAATCCATCAAAATGATTTAACTGAGGCAAGAGAAAAGTTATTTATGTTTTTGACTGGCTGGATGGGCGGGCCACAGCTGTATATAGAACATTATGGACATCCGCGGCTAAGAGCTAGACATATGCCATTTGCTATTGGAGAAATGGAGAGAGATCAGTGGATGTATTGTATGATTGCCGCATTACATAAAATTGGCATCGCTGAGCCAATTTTAACCAAATTAGCGACACAACTTTACGGCGTTGCTGACTTTATGCGAAACAAATAGATGTTTTTGTATACATCCAGACATGTTTCATAGATAGTATAAAACGAATTTCTGAAGTTTTGCGCTTTTCATGGCTATTAACTAGATATAAAGTTTTAATCAATTAAAGAAAGAAATAAGTTGTTAGAAAACGATGCACGTTATCGAGATTTTGCTGAAGCTTGTGGTGAATGGTTTTGGGAAACTGACAATGATCTCAATATTAGGCTCATACAAAATGAGACTACTGAGATTAACTTTTCTAATCTAAATGATTTACCGAACATTTGTCATAGTCACACATCAAATGAGCTACTTAAAATCATTCAAGATCGAAAAAAATTAGTTGATGTCATTGTTTACTCCTCAGTTGAGAACGACAAAACAAATTATATGCGTATTTCTGCAAAACCAATATTCGATACCAATGGAAAGTTTTTTGGTTACCGCGGTGTGGGGCGCGATGTTACGGCATCAGTGTCAAATGAAAAACGAGTAGAATTTTTAGCCTCTCATGACGAATTAACGGGCTTACCAAATAGAAACCTATTTAGACAACGTTTAGAAAATGCGATATCAAAAGCGGAAAGATCTGCTAAACAGGTTTTATTGCTATTCTTTGATCTAGACTACTTTAAAATGGTGAACGACACGCTTGGGCATGATGCCGGTGATCAGTTGTTAGTTAAAGCAGTCGACCGCATTTCAGCCTGTGCAAGATCAACAGACTTATTATGTCGTCTTGGTGGAGATGAGTTCGTGATGGTCATGGAAGGGGCATCTCCACAAGATGGTAACAGAATCGTCAGAGAGATCATTTCTGCGTTTGAGCCTCCTTTTGAAGTTCACAAACAACGCGTATTTTGTACAGTGAGTATCGGTGTCAGTGTATATCCTGATGATACGAAAGATCCAGAGACATTATTGCTTTATGCAGATTTAGCAATGTATAGAGCCAAGCAAAATGGTAGAAATAATTTTGAGTTTTATACAGCAGGCCTGAATTTTATTGCGCATCAGTGGTTGGAAATGGAGCAAGGCATTCGTCATGCCTTAAAAGAGAAATTATTATTTTTGGCTTATCAGCCACAGTTTGAATATAAAACTAAAAAATTAGTTGGTTTAGAGGCGCTCTTAAGATGGCGCCATCCTGAGCATGGTTTGATTCCACCGCTTGAGTTTATTCAGGTGGCGGAGCAATCAACATTAATCAATCAAATCGGCGAGTTTGTCTTAAATGAAAGCTGTGCTCAGTTAAGAAAGTGGTTAGATGCTGGGTTTAAAGTCCCGCGTATTTCAATTAATATTTCTCCAAGACAATTACGCGCAAGTGGTTTTAGTCAGATGCTTGATACTATTGTTGAAAAATATCAAATTTCGCCTGAATTACTTTGCTTAGAGATTACCGAACATGCGTTATTGGAGGCTGGTGAGCAAGTTAAAAAGAATATGCAACATATTAAAGAGAGAGGGTTTGCAGTTTCTCTCGATGAGTTTGGTATGGGGCATTTGTCTTTACTATATTTAATGCAATGGAACGTTGACGAAATTAAAATTGACCAATCTTTTGTTGCCGGCTTAGTCAATAGTGAAAGAAATCAACAGTTAGTGCAAGCCATTTCAGCTTTAAGTAGTGCCCTGAAGTTAGGACTAGTTGCTGAAGGGGTTGAAAGTCAGCAACAGGGCGATCTATTAGCGAATAGCGGATGTCATAAAATGCAGGGTTATTTTTATTCCTTGCCATTAACACCACAAGAGCTTGAAAAAACATTAAAAAAATAAAAAGACTATTTGCTGAGGCCGCCAAGTAATGTCGCAACTGGCTTGTTACGGTTTTTAGTCGACATATTTGCATTACTTTTTCTTGATGGATCTGTTGATTTAGCTGGCACATAGGGTTTGTCGAACCAAGGGTCATGACTTTTGTTGCTGCGCTTATTAGTACTTGGCAACTTTTTAACTGATTGCTTTTTAGTGTTAGACACCTCAAGTTTCTCACGTGGAATTGTTTTCTTAATTAATTTCTCAATTTCAGAAAAATACTTTTCTTCTTCTTCAGATATCAATGAGATAGCGATACCACTAGCACCAGCTCTGCCTGTACGACCTATACGATGTACATAGTCTTCTGGTGCTGATGGAATTTCATAATTAATCACCATTGGCAAATCAGTGATATCTAAACCACGTGCAGCAACATCCGTTGCGACTAACACTGTAATATCTCCATTTTTAAAAGCATCTAAAGCAGCAATTCGTTCTTTTTGTGTTTTATCACCATGAATCGCATCGGCTTTAATACCTTCGCGTTCAAGTGCTCTGCTCAATCTGCTCGCTGTGATTTTTGTTTTGGTAAAAACAATCACTTGGCTTTGAATATCTTTTTTAAGCAGCTCGATTAATAGTACTTGTTTGTCACTTTGTGCTGAAACATATGCCTTTTGCTGTACATTCTCTGATGTTGCATTGCTACGTGCCACTTCAATTAGTACTGGGTTGTTTAAAAACTCATCAGATAATTTTTTAATTTCATTTGAGAATGTAGCTGAAAACATTAAGGTCTGACGTTGTTTAGGGAGTAAAGCTAAAATACGCTTTAAATCAGGCATAAAACCCATATCTAACATACGGTCAGCTTCATCAAGAACTAATACTTGCACTTGATTGAGCTGGATTGTTTTTTGTTCGATATGGTCTAACAATCTTCCTGGTGTTGCAACTAAGATTTCAACGCCATTTTTCAATGCTGGCATTTGTTTTTTTATATCAACACCGCCAAAAACGACTAAACTGCGTATTGCTGTGTGTTTGGCGTAAGTTTTTACATTTTCTTCTACTTGAATCGCCAGTTCACGCGTTGGCGCTAACACCAAAGCGCGCACAGGATGCTTTGCTGGTGACGTGCTGGTGCTAGCTAAAGGTAGAATCTTATGCAAAATCGGCAGGGTAAATGCTGCCGTTTTGCCTGTTCCCGTTTGCGCTCCAGCCATTAAATCAATACCAGTTAAAGCGATCGGAATCGCCTTAGCTTGAATAGGTGTTGGTTGAGTGTAACCAGTTTCTGCGACTGCTTTAAGTAAAGGTTCTGCAAGGCCAAGAGAATTAAAGTCGATCACTTCTACTTGAGCCTCACCATTTTTTTCAGATTGTGTCAGTTCTTTTTTAGCTGTCATAAATTAATTAAGCAAAGTTTCTTGAGCGTTTAGCACCGTCGTTATTTGCATGACGTGGTGCATGATTGCCAGCTGCGCTACCGTTTCTTTTTGGACGTGGGTTGCCAAATTTTTCACTTGATATTTTAGCAGAACCTTTGTTTGCGCCTGAATTACGACTATTTTGGTTGCGGCCATGACCTGAGCCACGAGCAACTTCTTTTGCAAACTGTAGGTTAGTGTCTTTGGTGTAGTTAACACTATTACCATTTATCTCAGATCCTTGGGCATCACTTTTTTCAGAACGATTTCTAGCTGGTTTATCACTAAAGCGCGCATCATTTGATTTGCCCCTAGGTGGACGGCCTGTAGCAGCGCGATCACCAAAGCTACGACCTTTTTCAGTTTCATTGCGACCTTTGTAACCGCCAGAGCGCGCATTACTATTTCGACTAGAACGGCCTTTGCCACTTTTACCTTCAGGTGCGTCCATGTTGAGTGGGCGCTTAGGTTCAAATCCTTCTATTACTGATGGCACTAAACGCTGACCGGTATATTGTTCAATCTTACGCAATACATGTCTATCCATGTTTGATGCAAATGCAATTGCAATTCCTTTTTGACCAGCACGACCAGTACGTCCAATACGATGCACATAATCTTCAGCAAATTTTGGTAAGTCATAATTAATGACATGGCTAATACCTTTAACATCAATGCCGCGTGCAGCAACATCTGTAGCAACGAGCACTTTAACATCACCATGACGTAATTTAGTTAATGTTCGGTTTCGTGCCCCTTGCGTCATGTCGCCATGTAATGCAGCTGTTTTATGGCCAGCGGCATATAAATCTTCAGCTAATAAATCTGCATGACGTTTTGTGCTAGTAAAAATAATGGCTTGATTAACATCGGGTTCGATTAAAAGATGCTCAAGTAATTTATTTTTGTGATTCATATCGTCAACATGATGTAACCGCTGCTCAATATTTTCATGCTTCTCTTTTTGTGCTGTGACTTCAATTGTAACTGGGTTGTTCAGTATGTCTTTTGCGATTCGACCGATATTGCCATCCAACGTTGCAGAAAACAGCAATGTTTGTCTTTCTTTTGGAAGTGCATCACAAATCCGTTGTACATCAGGCATAAAGCCCATATCTAACATACGGTCTGCTTCATCAAGCACTAACATTTGTAATCGGCTTAAATCAATACGACCGCGCTCCATATGATCAATAAAGCGACCTGGCGTTGCGACTAAAATGTCTAGTGGTTGGGATAGTAATTTATTTTGTAGTGGGTATGGCATGCCACCAACAATGCTTACAGTACGCGCACGAATGAATTTACCGTACTTTCTTGCAGAATCGTTCACTTGGGCCGCTAATTCGCGGGTAGGGACTAAAACTAAAATACGTGGCCCACGGCTTTTTGATTCATGAGGTGTTGCTAATAAGTTCAGTGCTGGCAATGTAAAGCCAGCTGTTTTGCCTGTGCCTGTTTGAGCAGAGGCTAATAAGTCTCTACCATCTAACACTGCAGGAATCGCCTGTGCTTGAATAGGAGTTGGGTTGATGTATCCTGCTTCTGCAACTGCTTTAAGGATAGATGGGTGTAAATCTAATGATTCAAATGTTGTAACTGAAGACAATGTAGTGTCCCTTTCAAAATAACAAAAAAGGGCGCAAGCAATAACGAAACGTATTATTGTATTGATGGATTAAGATCAACAAATAATAAACATAAACGCAGAAGACAATATAAAAAGGAGCTTCTTTTACCGGCGCGCTGGCATTGCCACTAACCGATAAATGAGATGTAACAACTATACGTCACGTGTTACGAAAGGTCAGGGCGATGATTCTAAAACTTAAATTGGTTTTAAAGTTTTAACTTGGGCGCAGTATAACGACTTATTTTAGAATGTCAAATCATAATGCAAAGTTTTGTGTTAGAATCGCGCCCTTTAAAACATATCGGCAGCTCAATAATGTCTCGCAATTTAAGAAATATCGCAATAATCGCACACGTTGACCATGGAAAAACGACAATGGTTGATAAATTACTACAGCAATCCGGCACATTTGCTTCTCATCAAGCCGTTGAAGAGCGTGCAATGGATAGCAATGACTTAGAAAAAGAACGTGGCATTACCATCCTTGCAAAAAATACAGCACTTACCTTTGAAGGTACGCGTATTAATATTGTCGACACCCCTGGCCACGCTGATTTTGGCGGTGAGGTTGAACGTGTATTAGGCATGGTGGATGGCGTGTTGTTATTGGTTGATGCTGTTGATGGCCCGATGCCTCAAACACGTTTTGTGACAAAGAAAGCCTTAGCGTTAGGTTTGAAACCAATTGTTGTAATTAATAAGGTTGATCGTCCAAGTGCAAGAACCGATTGGGTTATTAATCAAACATTTGACTTGTTTGATAACTTGGGCGCTACTGATGATCAATTAGATTTCCCGATTGTTTATGCATCAGCCTTAAATGGTTTTGCCATGTTAGATGAAAATGAAAAAACTGATAATATGCGCGCCGTTTTCGAAACAATTCTTAAACATGTAGAACCACCAAAGGGTGATTCGAATGCACCATTACAAATGCAAGTGTCAGCACTAGATTACTCAACTTATACGGGTCGTTTAGGAATTGGCCGTGTACTCAATGGACGAGTAAAAACAGGTCAAGCTGTAGCAGTAATGCATGGCGATGAGCAGGTTTCAACCGGTAAAATAAGTCAAGTGCTTGGCTTTGAGGGTTTAGAGCGCGTTGAAGTGGCAGAAGCGGAAGCGGGTGATATTATTATCATTGCGGGACTAGACCAAATTGGTATTGGTTATACCATTTGTGATCGTGATAAACCTGTTGGTTTGCCTCATTTAGGTGTGGATGAACCGACTTTGACCATGGACTTTATGGTCAATACATCGCCATTAGCAGGTACAGAAGGTAAATTTATTACCTCACGTCAAATTCGTGATCGTTTACAAAAAGAGCTATTGGTAAACGTAGCTTTACGTGTGGAAGATACAGAAGATGCTGATATTTTCCGTGTATCTGGTCGTGGTGAATTGCATTTGACCATACTTTTAGAGAATATGCGTCGTGAAGGCTTTGAAATTGCCGTTGGTAAGCCAAAAGTGGTTTTTCGTGAAATTGATGGCGTAAAATGTGAGCCTTATGAAATCCTAACAGTCGATGTGGAAGATGACAACCAAGGTCCTGTTATGGAAGAGTTGGGTCGCCGTAAAGGTGAAATGCAAAACATGGAGTCAGATGGCAATGGTCGTACGCGTTTAGAATACAAGATTCCAGCACGTGGTTTAATTGGCTTTCAAGGTGAGTTTTTAACCTTAACTAGAGGAACTGGTTTAATGGCACATATTTTTGATGAATATGCACCAACTAAACCTGATATGCCAGGCCGCCGAAATGGTGTATTGATTTCATCTGAAAAAGGCGAGGCTGTTGCTTATGCATTATGGAAGCTCCAAGACCGCGGTAAAATGTTTTCTAGCCCGGGTGATAAACTGTATGAGGGCATGGTGATTGGTATCCATAGTCGTGATAATGACTTGGTTGTTAACCCAATTAAAGGTAAACAATTAACGAATGTCCGTTCCTCTGGAACTGATGAAGCGGTACGATTAATCACACCAATAGCAATGACCTTAGAAAGTGCCGTTGAGTTTATTGATGATGATGAGTTGGTTGAAATTACACCTAAAACAATTCGTATCCGCAAACGTTTCTTATTAGAGCACGAACGTAAAAGAGCGTCTAAAGAATAGTTTTAAATTTTTTAACATTAAAAGCCCCAGTGATATTAACTGGGGTTTTTTTTATGACACTTTTCAATAAATACGCAACAAATTTGTAAATTTAACTATTTCTATATTTTATATAATTATATAAATTA
>CAYGSH010000068.1:0-11165 GCA_964352515.1 uncultured Methylophilaceae bacterium
AATAAGCGGAATATATCCGCGAAGTTAGATTAAATTTATCATGTAATTCATTAAGAAATCAAGTATTTTTGGCAAAATTAGCGAGTTTATGACAACCTTAACTATATTAAATTACCCTGATCCACGCTTACATAAGGTAGCAAAACCTGTTTTGGAGGTGGATGATAAGATACGTCAATTAATTGATGATATGGCTGAAACGATGTATGCCGCGCCAGGTATAGGATTGGCGGCAACACAGGTCGATAGACACATTCAATTAATTGTGATTGATATCAGTAAAGAGCAAGATGATTTGCTTGTGTTGATAAATCCCAACATTGTTGTAAAAAGTGGACTAATTGAACACGAAGAGGGCTGTTTGTCAGTGCCTGGCGTTTATGAAAACGTCACTAGAGCAGAAAAAATAACGGTTGAAGCACTTGATCGTAATGGTAACAAATTCAAAATGGATGCAGATGGCTTGTTAGCAATTTGTATACAACATGAAATGGATCACTTGCTTGGAAAAGTATTTGTTGAGTATTTGTCACCACTAAAACGTAACCGCATAAAAACAAAATTAATGAAACATGCGCGTGAAATTACGAGAAATACTTACTGACTTAATGCCCATATGAATATTATTTTTGCAGGCACGCCAATATTTGCTGTTCCAGCGTTAGAGTCGTTAATAATGGCTGGACATAACATATCAATGGTTTTGACACAACCTGATCGGCCAGCTGGAAGAGGTATGAAATTGCGCGCTAGTCCTGTAAAAGAATTAGCGATACAGCATCACTTAACGGTGTATCAACCTGAGTCTTTAAAGTCACCAGAAGTACAGGCGCGCATTGATGCAGTTCAATGCGATGTGATGATTGTTGCTGCTTATGGTTTGATTATTCCGACCAGTATTTTAAATATGCCAAAAAAAGGCTGTTATAACATCCATGGGTCACTTTTACCCAGATGGCGGGGTGCTGCGCCTATTCATAGAGCGATACTAGCGGGTGATAAAGAAACGGGCGTCACGATTATGGAAGTCGTGCCAAAGTTAGATGCGGGGGCCATGATCAGCAAAGGCGTTATTCCGATTTTAGACATTGATACGACGCAAAGTTTGCATGATGCGATTAGTCAGCTCGGCGCAAATCTGATGGTTGAAGCCATGCAGCGTTTACAGTCTGCTGGCCAGTTGACTGCAGAACCGCAAGATGAAAGTTTAGTGACATATGCGCATAAGGTCGAAAAATCAGAATCAGCGATTGACTGGGGTCAATCAGCAGAGGCACTGTCTCGCCAAGTGCGTGCCTTTAATCCTTTTCCTGTGGCAACAGCAATTTTTAGAGAAGAAACCTGTCGTATCTGGTTTGCAAAAGCGGTAGATGGTCAGGGAGAAAAGGGCCAGATAATGGATGTGAGTTCATATATCAAAGTTGCTTGCAGTAAAGGCTTGCTGGAGATACATGAAATACAAATGCCAGGGGGTAAACGGCAAAGCGCACAGCAATTTATTCAGGGCCATCATGTAAAAATTGGTGAAATGTTTTCTTAAGTGGCTTGAAGTGTACGTAATAAGACTGCATATTAACGACATGAGAACTTTGATTTAATTTGATTTGAAAGGAATTTATCTATGCTAGGGAATTGGATTAAAACGTTTGTATTGATGGCGGCAATTACTGCCCTTTTTGGTTCTATAGGCGCAGCATTTGGCGGATTTAGTGGAATGATCATTGCACTCGTTTTTGCTGGAGCAATGAATGTTTATGCTTATTGGTTTTCAGATAAGGCCGTACTTAAAATGTATAAGGCTGTGGAAGTCAAGCCGGACAATAGGCAGTTTAGTAGTTACTATAATATGGTAAAAGAGTTAGCTGAAAATGCACAGCTACCAATGCCTAAGGTCTATGTCATTAATGAACAACAACCTAATGCTTTTGCTACTGGGCGCAACCCTGAGCATGCTGCTGTAGCAGCGACGGCAGGTATTATGCAAATTTTAAGTGAGCGAGAGTTACGTGGTGTAATGGCGCATGAGCTTGCACATGTTAAGCATAGAGATACATTGATTTCTACGATATCTGCAACCGTTGCAGGTGCAATATCCGCGATTGCACAATTTGGGATGTTTTTTGGTGGAGGTCAGGGTGATGATAGGCCAAATCCGATTATAGGTTTATTGATGATGTTTCTTGCACCAATGGCTGCAGGATTAATACAAATGGCTATTTCTAGAGCGAGAGAATATGAAGCAGATAGAGGTGGCGCTGAAATTAGTAGGGACCCTAAAGCTTTAGCGGCTGCTTTAGAGAAGATTCATAACTATGCGCATCAGATTCCAAATCAAACTGCTGAAATGCATCCTGAAACAGGACAAATGATGATTATCAATCCATTGTCAGGTAAAAATTTAAAAGGCCTTTTTAGCACGCACCCACAGACAGGGGAACGCGTTAGAAGATTGCTAGCCATGGCAAATCAATATTAAAATTATCATCAATAATTTCAAGGGCGATTCATTATCGTCCTTTTTTGTTTGTACTTCATGAAGGTTAATATAAACTGCATACCAATTAAACTCATTTAAAAATTAGAAAGCCAATTTGTATATATCTCAACAAATCGCTGCTATGGCAGTTTCGGATGTGTTGGCAGGTCGAAATTTGACTTTAGCCTTACCTGACTCCCTTAGTGTTTTTCCAAATGCAACGTCACAACAAAAAGGTGGTGGTGCTGACTTGAGTTATGGCACCTTGCGATTTTACGGTGAGGTGAATGAATATTTAATAAAGCTGCTAGAGAAACCATTAAGTAATAAAGATATTCATGCATTGTTGTTAGTGGCGATTTATCAATTGCTTTATGATAAAGCGGAATCATTTACAATTGTTAATCAAGCTGTTAAAGCTGCAGGTCAAGCAAAGCCAAGGTGGGCAAAGGGATTGGTAAATGGTGTGTTACGTAATTTCCTTCGCCAAAAAGATGCCCTGCAAACAACAATAAAACAAAACGAAGTAGCACTTTACTCTTATCCGCAATGGTGGATAGATAAGCTAAAGCAACAATATGCAAATGTATGGGAATCGATATTAACGGTTGGTAATACTCATCCGCCAATGACTTTGCGCGTTAATATTAGAAAGTCATCATTAAAAGAATATATGACTTATTTGGCTCGTCAAGATGTAGGTGCAATCCAACTTGGTGGGGAGGGAGTTATGCTATCTAACCCACTGTCAGTTGAAAAAGTGCCTGGCTTTATTGATGGGATTGTTTCAGTTCAAGATTATGGCGCTCAGCTTGCAGCTCATTTTCTGGATATTAAATCAAACATGCGTGTTCTCGATGCATGCAGTGCGCCCGGTGGTAAGAGTGGGCATTTATTAGAGCTCGCTGATATAAATTTAACAGCGATTGATAATGATGCGAATCGATTAAAACGCGTTGAAGATAATTTAAATCGATTGGGTTTGCAAGCTAACTTGCAGCTTGGTGATGCTGGTCAATGGCAATCTAAAGAGCTGTTTGATCGCATTTTGGCAGACGTCCCATGTTCGGCATCTGGCATTGTACGACGTCATGTTGATATCAAATGGTTACGGCGACCGAGCGATATTGTCTCTTTTACGCAACAGCAGGCCAAAATTCTGGCTAATTTGTGGCGTTTATTGTCAAAAGGCGGTAAATTGCTTTATGTCACTTGCTCAATATTTGCTGAAGAAAATCAGCAACAGATTGACCATTTTTTAAAACAAAATGCTGATGCTACTCAATTGCCAATTGACTTGACTGATGACAGAATTAAGGAAGTAAACATTCAACATGGTCAACTTATTCCTTCAAAAGCACATGATGGTCTCTTTTATGCGTTATTGCAAAAAAGTTAGCCTTTTTTTAGCCTTGTTAATGCTTTGTTTACAGGCTGTTGCCGGATCAGGTAGTATCGTGATCAAAAACGCTGATTTATCGCTTCAAGGCGATGCTTACAAACTAAATGCAGACCTTGAAATTAAGCTGGATGAACAAATAGAAGAAGCAATAAGTAAAGGCGTTAGTGTTACCTTTTTATATGAGTTTGCTCTCTTTAAATCTCGCTCATTCTGGTTTGATAAAGAAATAACCAAGGTCAGTACAAGTATTACTGTCAGTTATCACGCTTTAAGTCGACAGTATTTAGTCAGTCAAAGTGGTCGACAGACTTCGCATGAAATCCTGAGTGAAGCAATGATTGAACTTGTTCAGCTATATGATTGGAAAGTGTTAGAAAAGGCAAATGTTGAGTCTGGCGAAACTTATTTAGCAACGTTAGATGTTAAATTAGATCAAACAAAACTACCAAAAGTCATACAGGTTGAAAATATAGGTACTGAAGACTGGAAGTTGGTGGCTAAGCAGTATGAATGGATACCAAAAAGCTTGAATCCTTAAGTATGCGATATATTGTATTTTTTAGTGTTGCCTTAGGCTTAGTTCTACTTTACTTGCTATCGCTTGCAAGTGCAAATACAGCTGTTTCAGGTAATTATTATAAAATACTTCTCTATATGAATATTGCACTTGCATCAGTGCTCTTTCTCCTGATTACGATTCAATTTAAAAGTCTTTATATAAACATAAAGAACCATGTTGTCGGTAGTAGATTAAATTTACGAATGGTAATCGCCTTTGCCATGATGTCAATTATTCCTGGCGTGATTGTATATGCTGTTTCGGTTAATTTTCTCTCGCAATCGATCGAATCTTGGTTTAATGTTAAAGTAGAATCTGCTTTGGATGGTGGTTTAAGTTTGGGCCAGCGTGCTCTCGATGCGTTGCTGGCAGATATGGAATTAAAAGCAGAGGGTATGGCTACCTCTTTATCACTGCAACCACAACGCGCTCAGTATCGAATTTTGAATGATTTGCGTGAAAAGTCTGGTATACAAGATGCGACTTTGTTGTCAACAAGTGGGCGTATTATGGCGGTTTCAAGCGGAGACTCGTCTAGTTTTTTGCCAGAATTGCCAAGCTTATCACAGCTAAGACAGGCCACTTATCAGTTGGTTGGAAAAATAGAGCCTATTCCTGATAAAGGGTTATATTTGCGCATTTTGTTGCCTGTGAACTCACAAGAGCTCACAGGAGAAACGTTCATTCTTCAGCTTTTACAGCCAGTACCAAAAAGCTTGTCAAATACAGCAGAAGCTGTGCAAGATGTTTATCGTGATTATCAAGAGCTTTCATATAGTCGAAACTCTCTTAAAGAGATATTTAAATTGACATTAACGCTTGTATTGATGTTGGCTATGCTTTCTGCATTAGCCATTGCTTTTATTTTAAGTCGACGGTTATCTCAACCGCTCACTGTGCTTGCAGAAGGGACTAGAACAATTGCGGATGGGAACTATAACAAAATGTTGCCAGAGCACGGAAAAGACGAATTAGGTGTATTAGTGAAATCTTTTAACAGTATGACTAGGCAATTGCAAGATGCAAACAAAGCCACTGAGCAAAATCGAGTAAGATTAGAGGCGGCTCGCGGTTATTTAGAAACAATTCTGGCGCATTTATCATCAGGAGTGCTAGCCATTAACCGAAATGGTGAATTGCGTACGTTTAATCTTGCTGCATCCAGTATTCTTGGTGTAAATCTTAATCCCTATGAAAACCAAAATTTTTCAAAAATTGCGACAGAAAATCATTTTCTTGCTGAGTTTGTAAAAGTCATTCAAACCCATTTTGAGCTCACACTACATGCCGATCAGACTAAAGCTGAACTAAGTCGTCAACTTGAGATTTTAGGGCCACATGGAAAGCAAACGTTTTTACTGAGAGCGCCGAGGCTGCCAGAAAATGCGAATAGCGGGTTCGTGGTGGTCTTTGATGACGTGACGACAATGGTGCAAGCGCAACGTGATGCAGCTTGGAGCGAAGTTGCACGCCGCTTAGCGCATGAAATTAAAAACCCGTTAACACCAATTCAACTATCTGCAGAGCGCATGCAGCATAAATTAGCTGACAAACTGGAAAAAGATGATGCGAATATGTTAAAACGGGCGACCAGCACTATCGTCAATCAAGTTGGTGCAATGAAAGCAATGGTGAATGAGTTTAGTGAATATGCACGAGCGCCATCAGCTAACTTAGTTAAAATCAATATTAATCAACTGATTAAAGACGTTTCGGGTTTGTATGAAAACTCACAAGCAAAAATAACTTACGAACTGGAATCTGGCGTGCCTGAATTGATGGGAGATCCAACCATGTTAAGACAAGTGTTGCATAACTTAATGCAGAATGCACAGGATGCTCTTATAGAGCAGGATTCACCAGAAATTATAGTTAAAACTCGCTATGATGAAAAATCCGTTTTTTTGATTGTTAGTGATAACGGTCAAGGGTTTCCAGAAGATGTCCTAACGCACGCATATGAACCCTACGTGACGACTAAAGCGCATGGGACAGGTTTAGGGTTAGCCATTGTCAAGAAAATGGTTGAAGAACATTTTGGTCAAATTGTTATAGAAAATAACCATTTGGCTGGTGCTTGTATTACTATACAGTTGCCCATTGAAAATGCGGTATAAGTTATTATGATAATGCTTGTTGGACGTCAATCCATTATGATTAATTAGCTCATAGCAAGCATGATAAAGTTAGTTTTGGTAGCAAATAGAATGAAAGAGAAAAGGTTAAGGTAAACATGGCTTCTAGAAATATCTTGGTGGTAGACGATGAAGTGGGGATTCGCGAATTATTGAGTGATATTTTGCAAGATGAAGGGCATCGGGTGACGACCGCAGAAAATGCGCAAGTAGCACGTCAAATGCGTCTGGCAAAACGGCCTGACTTAGTTTTATTAGATATTTGGATGCCAGACTGTGATGGTATTAGTCTTCTCAAGGAGTGGGGGAACGCAGGTCTTTTGAATATGCCTGTTGTGATGATGTCAGGTCATGGCACCATTGATACTGCAGTAGAAGCAACAAGAATAGGTGCTTTTGATTTTTTAGAAAAACCCATCGCATTACAAAAGCTTTTGAAGACAGTGACTGAAGCACTTTCGCATGCAGACACTTTACCAAAAACAGAAATGAATCTAGCTAGTCTTGGTAAAAGTCAGGTTATAAACGAGCTAAAGCAGCGGTTAGAACAACTTTCTCGTACTAAAATGCCATTGTTATTCATTGGCAAAAAAGGTGGTAGTGTTGAGTTATGTGCCCGTTTCTTACATTTACCAGACACACCATGGGTTGGTTTGAAAGAGTATGAAAAACTTGCTACGGCACCATTGGAAGTTTTAGAGCAAGCACGAGAGGGTGTTGTTTTTATTGAAGAGCTTACAACCTTGAGCAAAGCTGAACAAAAAGGTCTTAGTTTGCTGATATCAAATGCTAGTAAATACGACACACGAGTGATTTGTGCAACAACACATAGTTTGCCATCATTGGCAGAAAATCAGCAGTTGGAACCATCTCTATTTCAATCGCTGAGTAATACTAATTTAAGAGTACCTTGCTTAAATGATCATCCTGAGGATATACCAGATTTAGTCGTAGCAATGACAGCTTTGCTTGCTGAGTCAAAAGACATTACTTATAAAAGTTTTGATGTGGCCGCCTTAAATGCCTTACGCAATGCTGAATGGGCTGGTGATTTAAAACAGCTTGAGGCTGTTGTCCAAAATTTGATGTTAACAAGTCTTGGAGAAAAGGTAACATTAGATGATGTATCTAGAGTCTTGGATGAGTTCAATGACATCCCTGCTGATGGAAGCGGTATTGCATTACCCATCGATTTGAATCAACCATTGCGAAGTGCAAGAGATGAGTTTGAACGCTATTACTTCAAATATCATATGAAATTAGTCAATAATAATATGAGTAAGTTAGCCGATATATCAGGTTTAGAGCGGACTCACTTATATCGTAAGCTTAAACAACTTGGCGTCAATATCAAGGGTTAGCAATCAGTTAATTCTTAGGGTGCTAAATCAAGTATCACAGGGGTGTGGTCGCTAGGGCGTTCTAATTTTCTTGGTGCTTTATCAATACTACAGCCAATGCTTTTTTCTTTTAAAGCTGTACTAATTAAAATATGATCGATACGTAAGCCGCGGTTGCGCCTGAAACCCATCATGCGATAGTCCCACCAACTGTAATGACCGCCATCAGTTTCGAATATTCTAAAGCTGTCGTGTAACCCTAGCGCAAGTAGTGTTTCAAATGCATTCCGTTCAGCGGGGCTTACTAAAATATCACCTTCCCATGCAACAGGGTCATGGCAATCTCTATCATCTGGCGCAATGTTATAGTCTCCTAAAACAGCAACTTTCGAATACTTTTTCATTTCGTCTGCCAACCAGTTACGCAGTGCATCAAGCCAGCGCATTTTATAGGCAAACTTTTCAGAGTCAACCGCCTGCCCATTCACTACGTATACGCAAATGACTCTTATCCCATTGATGGTGGCACTAATCACACGCTTTTGTTCATCTTCAAAACCCGCAATACCATGTTCAACATCTAAGATTTCATGCGTGCTCAAAATCGCCACACCATTATAAGTTTTTTGCCCACTATGCACAGCGTTATAGCCTGCTGCTTTTAAATCTTCATATGGAAACTTAGAATCTTCTTGCTTGGTTTCTTGTAAACACAGCACTTCAATTGGGTTTTCTTTTAGCCAATCCAAAACATGGGGTAAGCGCACATTTAGAGAGTTGACATTCCAAGTAGCTAGTTTCAATGGTTTTCCTATTATGATTAATCAGTTTCAGCATTTTAACATTTGCTAATATTAAAATGGGCTGATTAAAGTAAGGAGAATAAGGTTATCCTAAATACTACTTGAAGGTTGGTAATCAAATATGAGTAAGTGATCAATCGGTTCTGGCTTGTGGATTAAATAACCTTGAGAGTAATCAATACCAAGTGATTTAACATGATTAAGAATTGCTTCGTTTTCTACAAACTCTGCTACTGTTTCCATATTTAAAATCTTAGCAACATCAATAAAACAACGAACCGCAGAATCATCTAACTTATCCGAAATCATATTTTTAATGTATTGACCATCTATTTTAAGGATATCCACTTTCATTGATTTAAGATAACCGAATGAAGAGGCTCCAGCACCAAAGTCATCTAGTGCGACCTTAACGCCTAATTCATGCAACTGCTCAATAAAAACAGAGGCATCTGCAATATTTGCCACTGCAATAGTTTCTGTAATCTCTATACAGAGCTTATTGCATAAACGCTGCCCTGCTTGCTGAAAGAGTTTGGCTGCTTCTATATGAAATGCGCGATCACCAATAGACTCGCCAGAAATATTGACAGTTATTAACGCAATATTGGATAGGTTGCCTTGAGTAGAAAGCCAGCCAATCGTTTTTTTAAGCACCCAAGTATCTAACCTAGCGGCCAAATGATAGCGTTCAGCAGCAGGGATAAAGACATTTGGCATAATCATTTTCCCGTCTGAGTCAATGAGTCTTAATAATACTTCAGCACGGATGCCATTCTGTTCATGATTGGACACGATCTGCTGCGCATACAATGTAAATTGGTTCTCTTCCATTGCATTTTCGATTCGCGCAGCCCAATGCATATCTCCTTGTCGTTGTTTGATTTTAAGATCGGTTTCCACCCATGTATGTACACGGTTGCGACCACTTTCTTTGGCGGTATAACAAGATGCATCAGCTGCTTGTAAGGCGCTACTGATATTATTCCAACGATTATCTAATGGAGTTAAACCAATGCTGGCGCCAATTCTAAATCGCTTACTATCATGAATAAATCGATATTCGTCGATTTTGTCACAAATCGATTGAGCAACACGCTGAGCTTGGTCAGTTGAGCAGCCTTCCAAAATAATGGCAAACTCATCACCACCTAATCTACCAATCGTATCTGTTGTTCTGGCTGTTTCTAATAAAATCTTTGTGACTTGTTTCAGTACCAAGTCGCCAGCAGCATGGCCACAAGCATCATTTACTAATTTAAATTGGTCAAGGTCAATAAACATAAGAGAGTGCTGATTGACTATTTCCCTTGAATTTTCAAGAATTTTAGCTAATTTAACTTCAAACTCACTTCTATTAATTAGCCCTGTAAGTTGGTCATGACTAGCTTTGTATGTAATCTCTTCAGTTATTAATCGCTGTTGAGTAACATCATGGAAGACGAGTACAGTGCCAGTAATTTGGTTGTTTTTATCACGAATAGGTGCTACTGAATCTTCAATACCATATTCAGTCCCATCTTTAGAAATTAAAACGGATTTTTTTACTAATCCTGAAACAGTTTTGTTTTCAATACAATCAAGCACAGGGTTAGTTACTGGCTTTCTAGTTTCTTGGTGCAATATATTAAAAATCTGTTTGATAGACTTAGATTCGGCTTCTTCATTAAGCCAACCAGTCATGCGCTCAGCGACAGGATTAAGCCAGGTAACGTTACCACTAAGATCAGTGGTAATCACTGCATCTGCAATTGAGTTGAGTGTCACACGCATTGATTCATACTGTTCAGCAAGCTTATTGGTTAAGTGCCGTCTTTCTGTTACATCGATATTGGCACCAATGGCACTCTCAAGCACACCTTGTTCGTTATAATAAATTTCCGCAGTACCGTGAATATATTTTACGGTGTTATCAGGTTGTACGATGCGGAATTCAATATCAAAATCATCTCCACCATCTAGCGCTACTTTTAATGCATGCTCTGCTTTTTCACGGTCATCATGGTGAATGGCGTTTCGCCATAAATCATAACTGCTTGGCACTGAGAATGGATCAATGCCGTACAAAATATACATCTGAGCGTCCCAGTCTAATCTATTTGTCGTAACATCCCATTCCCAAATACCAATCTTTGCGCTTTTATTCGCAAGCTTAACACGCAGGTTTGAGCGTTCTAAGGATTTTCTGTTATGAACAATACTGTCGATATCCTGAAAAGCGCCATAGAGTTTAACGGTTCTATTTTTTTCATGGTCATACTCAGCAAACCCAACAGTGCGTACCCAGATTGGATTTTTTCCTACAGGCGTTATTTGTAATTCCAAGTCCCATGAATCACCCGTTTTTATGGCGTTTTCAACCGTTTTTTTAATAATCGTTATTGACTCTGGCGTGTAGAATGCAAGCGCTTCATCTAAGGTAGGTTGATAGCCAATCGGCATTTGGTGGA
>CAYGSH010000069.1:0-2035 GCA_964352515.1 uncultured Methylophilaceae bacterium
GAATACCAGACTCAATACTACCTAAAGAAATACCATTCAAGAATTGATTTTGATCTCTCCATGTAATCAAGCTAACTAAGATGCGAGACACCATCGTTGCTAAAGATGCTGATAAAACTGTTGGCGAAAAATATACCGCTAATACAATAAATAAGAACTGAAAAACGGAAGTATAAGTAGCTATTTTAGTTTCTGATGAATACCGGTTTGTAGCCCTATAACCAGTATTAAAAAACTCAGTAAATGAATCGAATAATGTTGCGACAAACAATGCAAAAAATACATACCTAAAACCAGTATCAATTAAAAAACCAGAAGGTAAAACAATTGCGATTAAAATCAATGCAAGAAGCAGCTTAGCCATTAATACATCACCGATTAACTGCGAAGTCCGCCCTTCTTGAATCGTAATCTCACGCAACATGTAAGGAGTAAGTCCATAATTAGCCACTAAACCTAATAGCGTAGCAACCGAAAACCACAGCATGAATTGACCAAAACTTTCTGGTCCTAACATTCTTGCTACAAAAGCAAATGTTAGAAGGCCGCTAGAAATACGTAGCAATGTACTTGAGCCCATAAAAAATATGCTTGTTAGGGCGGACATTTAATTTTTGTTTTGAATACCAGCTAACCTGAGTCGATCGATAGGGCTAATATTTTTTATCAAATCAGAAATAAAAGTTTGTTGTAGATTAAATGCATTTTTTGCATCTTTATCCACTGATGACACTCTAAAAATCAAACCATCTGGGATATATCCAGTAAATCCGTAGGAAAGTTGAACTTTTTTTGCTTCATATCCACTTAAAACCACTTTTTCACCTACAGTTGCCCAATAGGTAATTGGCTCTTTTCGAACCCCCAATTCAGTTAATAATCTTTTAACACGAATATCTCCAAAGTCAGTTTTTGCTGACCCATTTTCAATAGATAAAACCTTAAAGCCTTGTGCTGGGTAACAAACTTCAGGATAGTGAACTTGTTTTTCATCACTTTGATCTTTACCGTATGCAATAGAAAGCATAATCGTTTCGCCTTCATTATTTACATACAATCTTGATAGTACCTGAGCATAAAATTTATCTAAAGCGCTTTGGCGTTGAGGATTTACAATCTGCCCAGCTTGCTTTAATTCTTGCCAATCGCCAAAGGCTCTAGGTACGACTTCGTCTAAACTTAACGATGGACCAATCTCTGCTAAAAGTTGCGTTGGTCTTAAAGCCATTGCAATACCTGATGCTGCAAACATCAGCAGTGCAATAATAAGGTTGCGATATAAGTTATTTTTCATCTATCAATTCGCGACCTTAATACTCTTTAGAGCGTTTTCACGCCTATTGACAAACCACTGTATCATTGAGTCTACAGACATAATCAAAACTAATGCGACGATAAACAGTAGCATGCCAGCAAATCCATGCACAAACCCTTGTCCTACTTCATCACCAAAATAATAGGTAATTAATGTCAGTGAAATTACCCGTATTACATTGGCGGTAAAAGAAATTGGGATAATCAACAATGCTAGCGAAATGTTTCTTATCGCAGAGTCATGTTTTACAAGATTTAAATATAAAAGCCCTAGCGCTTCTAATGAAATCAATGTATGCATGCCCGCGCATGCATCAGCCACGAGCAGTTGATATTGTCCAATATGTAAAATAACCCCTTCTCGTGCAATTGGATAATTGAAATAGTACAAGACATTCTCAGTCACAATCGAAACAGCTACTTTCATTGGCAATGTAATGGCATCTACAATTACGCTAGGCAATGGAACCATAAACACAAGGAAAAACAGTGGGAACCATGAAGCTTTTAGCGCTGTATAACCAAAAATAATTAATATCAATCCTGCAAGCACTAACACCTGAGACAATATATCGACAATGTATATGTCTTGTGATCGCCCTAAAATATAACAAAGCAAGCCGAAAATAAAAGCTAGCCAGCCAACAACAACGGAAGTCAGTGATGTTTGTGACTGTTTAAAATGGTCTCTATTTTGCCAAAACAGATAAATAACAACCAT
>CAYGSH010000069.1:2135-3545 GCA_964352515.1 uncultured Methylophilaceae bacterium
ATCAGCTAGCATTGTTTTATCTTTTCTAGCAACGATAATGGCAGCTTTTACTTTTGATAAAACAGCTAAATAATCTAAACCAATATCAGCGGGGGATGTGTCAATTAATATAATGTCATAGACATTTTCTAAATCGCTTAATAGTTTTGGAAATGCATCTCTATTAAGAAGCTCTTGCGGATTAGGTGCCTGTGTACCTGCTGATAGAATAGATAAATTCGGCAATAGTTTTTCACGGACTATTTCATACTTCCCTTGCCTATTTGCTAATATATTTGCCAGACCAACTTTTCGCTCAATACCAAATAGCTTTTGATGGCTAGGCTGACGTAAGTCTGCATCGATTAATAGTGTTTTTTTGTTCAGTTGTGAAAATAAGATAGCTAAATTTGCTAACAACTCGCTCGCACCATCCGCTTTGCTAACAGAAGTAATGGCTAAGGATTTATTGCCTTGATTAAACCATCTGATTAACAATTGCTCTCTTAGGCTTCTTAAACTTTCTACCGTTTTGCTAAATGGCGCATGTGCAGCAACTAAGCTTTTATTAAAGTGATCGTTAACATCATGAATATAAGAGTAGCCAAACTGTTCTGACAATACTTTCTTTAAATCCTTATCTGCTATCAAGCCAAGTTCTTTAGCTGCTTCACCAAATAATATATTTTTTTCTTTTTGGCGCTCCAAGATACGTTCAATATCTTGCTCCTTGAGCTTTGCATGTGCAATTAGCGCGTCACCAATCCTATTCAAATCATACTCAACGCTTGCTTGCTCTTGTTTCTCTGGTAAAGAGTTCATAATTTACTTTGTAGAAAATTGATATTTAGAATTAAATGGGGGTTCTTTTTTTTGTTTTAATAATTTCTTTATCCAACCATTCGATTTTTCATTTTTAATTTGAGTCAAATCTGCAAGAACAGCCACATCTAAATTTGTGACAATATCATCTGCGCTTCTCACTTTTCTATCAATCAACTCTCTAAACATCGCAAACACTAAGGCCAACATTGCTCCTAAAAATACTGACACAAACATATTAAGTATTACCTTAGGACTTGAAGGCTCTAATGGAGGGGTTGCTGCATTAAGAATGGCAATATCTGTCTGATCTGACTGACTTTCCATATTGGTTTGACCAAGCCTTAGCAAAGCATTGTCATATATACGTTGGGCACTTTCAAACTCACGGGCTAATGCTGCCATCTCATCTTGTTCACTTTTGAGTCGAAGCACTCGTTCTTTTTGAGCAGCAAGAGCAGCTGAAATCTCTGCTTCTTTCTGTTGAGATACGCGTGCCATTTGCCCCACACTACTGCCAGTTTTTGCAATTTCTTTCTGGAGTGAATCACTGATACTTTCGACATCTTGTAAGGCAGATTGATATTGTGGATGGTTAGTGCCAAGTCG
>CAYGSH010000069.1:3645-11088 GCA_964352515.1 uncultured Methylophilaceae bacterium
TCAAAAAACGAGCTTGCTTGTTTTGCTGGATCTGACTTTAATTGTGAGCTTGTATTTAAATAGGCAGAAGCATATGCATTTGCCATTTCTGCAGCAAAGTTAGGGTCAGCATGACTATAGCTTACATTAATTGTATTACTTTCTTTTGATGGTTCAACTTCTAAATTTTTTGAAAATAGATCAGCAAACCAAAGGTTAATATCACCTTTACCATTTGTGGCATCTGTAAACTTCTCTACTGCACTTATATTTTCTTCTATTTTAAGTGCCTTTACTACCTTAAGTGCAACATTGTTACTCTCTAATATATCAACTTGTGTTGCCATATATCCAGGCAACATCATTGCCTGCATGGTGTACCCTGTGATTGGGTCTGCACCTTTAGTATTAATAATTAAGGTGGCCGTTGAGGTATATGTTTTAGGCAGTAACAACGTAGTCACTAATGTCCCTAAGACAGTAATTAAAAATACAGAAAACGCAAGTAACTTACGTGCCTTTAGAATTGCCATTAATTGTGTAAAGCTCATAAAGTCCCCATTAGAACCAGCTTTCGCTGATAACGACAACATCATTCTCTTGAAGCTTGTCGCCTAAACTTGCATCAAACGTATTTAAATTACCATTTCTGTCAGTTCTCTTAACTTCAATTCCACGCTCTGTTCCTCTTGCCGTTAAGCCTCCGCCCGTAGATAAAGCTTGCGCGACAGTCATATCCCGCTCCAATCTAAAAGAGCCAGGCCGTTGCACTTCTCCATAAATATAAAATACAGGTGCTTTGGGGACAAAAATAATATCGCCGCTATGTACAGTTGGATTGTGATCAGCGTCTCCTTTTGCCAATATTTCTAGCAAATCATATTCTTGCTTTATTATCTGTCCATCTTCTTTTCTGCTCAGAGTAACAATATCAGATCCGTTTGGCGTAACGCCGCCAGCTAGTGCCAGCGCATCAGAAAGTGAAGTAGAACGATCTAGCGGAAATCTTCCTGGCTTATAAACATCACCAAGGACGGATACAAACTGACTCAGATATTGTAAAACCACTAAATTGACATGTGGCTGTTTAACAAAGCCCCCTTTTTCTAAACCATCTGATATTCTTTTTTCAGCTTGCTTTGGGCTTAAACCGCTTAATTCAACTTCTCCTAACAATGGAAAGTTGATTGAGCCTATCTCAGAAACTCTCGTCTCAGTATTTAAGTCTGGGCTTCCATAAACTGTAATCTTCAGCATATCACCGGCACCTAACACATATGCCTCATCGAGATGATCAGGATTAATCTTATAGACAAGTGTCTCTGCTTGAATTAATGCTGAAAAAAAGAGACATAATAAAATGATTAATCTATGCATGAAAAAACCTAATCTGTTTATTGAACACAATGAGCAATTGATTTCTAAGTAAGTTAAAAGCCTGCTAGGCCTTTGTCTAAGCTAGATTTTTCCTCATTATTTTCCATGGGCGCATTAGCTTTTGGTTTAATCTCTAATGTTTCTTTATTATCAGAATTATTAACTTCTACTGTTAAATCTTTCTCTAATTCTATATCTGAGAAAGGGCCGATAAATTCAATATTAGCCGCCTTTTTTAAACTAGTCATTTGCAATTCAACTGCTTCTTTTTTATTTTTATTCATAAAGTAATTCTCAATCACAGGCGTCGCCTTTTCTTTAGTAATGGGCTGACTTTGTGAGGCAGCAACACTGACAATGTTGACAGCTTGTCCATTGGGAACAGCAAAAATATCACCATTATTTAATGTTTGTAACTTTTCTAGTATGGCCGAAGGTAACTGTTCTGCAGCGCGAACATTTGCATTAAGTGCAAACTTATAATTATTATTCTTTAACCATTGAGCAATTTCACCAATGTTTTTATTTTCAGCAATCAATTGCTCAAACTCTGGCAACTTATCCAAACTATCCTCTATGGCCAACTCTTGTAAATTAAATACCTTTCGTTCTTTAAACAGCTCAGGATGCTCGTCATAAAATACATCAATTTCTGAAGCAGTTGCTTTAGAGACCTTAGCCATTTCACGTTCAATATAAGCTTGCGCTAAAATTTGGTTTTTTGTTGCCTCGATTGTTTGCACCACCGTCGGGTCTCGGTCAAGCTTGTTTTCAATTGCCTTTTGTTTTAGTAGTTGCAAATCAACTAATTTTGCTAGTATTTTATTTGCAGCAGCTTTGCTTTCTTCTTCAGTTAAGGGCCCTAAACGATTTAACATTAAATTTACTTGATGGATAGAAATCTCATCCCCATTTACTTTTGCAACCACTTGTGAACTTGGTTTTTTTCCTGTTTCTTTTTCATCCCCACAAGCAGTTAAAAGTAAAGATACTATCAATGGTAAAAGCCACTTATTTAAAGATGTTTTTTGGAAACTCATGGGAACCTTCTTTTGTTAACTTAATGAATATTTAGGTATCACAATTACATAAGGGTCTAGTCTAAAGGCTGCGCATGACATTTATATGGCATTTATATTTCATTAATATTACAAATACATTAAACAACCTATATTCTCTTTGTTATCTTTAAAAGAAATATCTTAAGGCAAGGTTTAACATATTAAATTCGTAACTAAATGCATCCACATTGGATTTTCTATCTGCACCTGTATAAGTTAAACTAATCAAACTTTTACGTGTAGGTAAATAAGTTAGGCTGATACTTTTGCTGTCAGTCTTATCATCTCGATTTAATAATAATAAGGAGTTAACTGAAGAGATTCCAGAGTCCCCTAAAAAATCCCGATTGATTATTTCCCAGCTAGCTGTTAAATTCAATTTATCGGTCGGTTTCCATGAGGGATTAATTGCAATTCCTTTATATTTAAGAAAAGTAGAACTTAACTCTTCCACTTCAAATATTTCGTCATACACAGTAAAACCAATACTTGTTTTTGCTGATGTCAAATAATCAACTCTTATTCTTTTATTCAAGCCACTAAATGAACGTTTTGGTAAAATATTACTAAATTCCAAATTGTTATATTCCAAATCAACTTTAGAGAAACGAGTGCTAATTCGAAACTTTGGTGTTGGCACCCAAGCTGCATTGAGTATTAGTTCTTTTTTATTATTTTCATCTCCAAAAAAAACCAGCCTATCAATACCATTATTTTTATAATATCTTGTAGAGTTTCGATAAGCTAAACCTAATTGTGTACCCCTGAGGTTTGCGTATTGAACTCCAGCCTGTAACGCATCATATTCATTATTAAAAAAATCAAAAACGGCTAAGCTGTTTTCAGATGATGAATAGCTAGCATTGATATTGGCTATCCAATTTGGATGAAGCTGCCAGTTTGCAGTTGCATACCTTTGTTTATCATTTCTGATATTGATAGAAGCTGTTCGTAATTCATTAAATCCAGAAAAGACCTCAGCGTCTGAAAAACCAACTTCTCCAAAAAAATAATTACCTAGCTGCCAATCCCAAACTAAGCCAAGTGACTTGACATCATTATTCAATTGGTCAAATCGATTATATTGACTCTTGCTAATGTTGCCTGTAACTGAAATCAATTGCCGGCTTAAGCGTAGATCAACAGCTAAACCAAGTTCAGTACGTAATATCGTATCTGAAGTTGATGATGTCCCAATGATTGCCTCTGCCTGCGCTGGGTTAGAAAAGCGATATACATTGTCGTCATAAGTAGTATCAACTCCAATAGTGGGCCTAAAATTGACAATGCCTTCTGCGCATAGATTACTGGTTACAGAACAAAATAAAGCTGCCACAAGTAGTTTTCGAGTAAAAAGAGCAGTCATCACCAATACTGCCAATTTTTTGTAAAGATAATCCAAGTACCTAACATTGCATTAGTCACCATATGTGCAATGATTGGCATCCATAAGTTACCTTCTCGCCGATAAAGCCACCCATAAGCTAAGCCCGCCATTAAACCAGCAAGCCATAAGTGATGTTCAACCGCAAACAATATAGCCGTCGTGATAAAAGCAAAATGACCTACCAACGCAGGATTCACTTGGAGAAAATTAGGATTCTGAATCCAACGCATAATAAAAGAGCGCCAAAACAACTCTTCCATAATAGGCACAATCAGCGCTGCACCAACAAGGCGAATGATGATAAATGTAAAATCTAATTTGTCGCTATTTTTATGTGTAGGAACAAACCCAATCGCATCAGTTGTTAAAGCCCAAGATGGGTAAGGCAAAATCCATAATAAAAATACAAAGATACCAATTAAGATACTGACAATACAGGCGTTTAATTTTAAGGGTTTGGTTTTATGAAGTTCAGCATATTGTTGCCAAAAAAAAGCTAGTAACATAGCAACGGCTGAAACTCTAAAAGCATAAAGCCACCTAGCATCCACTGAAGCATGCGCCAGCATTTGCAAAATCAAATCATTTAATGCCAGAAATGAAATGTATACAAAAAAGGGTAAGGCTCTGAATATAATAGAAGGATCGAACATAGCAGCGGGCCTAGTAAGGACTAGCTATATTACTGTGGCAATGTGACAGAAATATGTAATTTTATATTTAGATAAAAAGTTAAACAATGATTACCATGTCAATTCAATAGCTTAGTTTCTTTTTTTAACCGATAACCGTTCAGCATCTATTTTGTCGTTATATTCTTGCAAAATATTTTCAAGTTCAACACGCTTTAGCTGTGTCACAATCTCTTCTCTCATCATACGATCGAAAGCCTCTGGTTCTGCATAAACTTTAATCAACTCTAAGCCATATTGATAAAGCTTTTCATTTTTAGCTTCACTCGCAAGTAGGGCTTGATTTGCATTAGCCAAGTTCGTGAGTTGTGTTTTACGTTGCCTGTCATTTATACTCAAATCTTCCTGTGCTTGATTATAGTTAGCAATCATTTGAGTCAAATTTTGTTCAGTGGCTGCTAAAGTACTTTCCGTTTTTGCAAGCTTCTCGGCTAACACAGCCTTTTCTCTTTTTTCCTTTGCAAGCTGAGCTTGTAGCTTTTTATTTTTCTCTTCTTGTTCAGTCAAACTGGATTGCAAAGTTTCAATTTCAGTGTCTTTTATTGTTAACTGATTTTGCATTTCGACTCTTTGCTTATCCATCTCAGCTTTAAGCAATGCATTTTGCCGTTTCATTTGCTTCATCAATTGGTCAGATCTTTCATCCGCATAACTGCTAGAAGTGCAGAGCAAACTGGTTAAAGCAAAATAAATAATCACATGAAACAATAAACGCGAACTATGTATATTCATTATTTACCCAATTAAAACTTAGCATTTAAATCTAATAAAAGCACATCAATACCCAACGGAAGTCCACTTATTTCATCTGTGCTAAAATAACGCACATTAACCCAAGTGTTTTTAGCAACGCCATAATTACCTTCTAACAACCAGCCTTTAGCATCAGTGCCGCCCAAATGAAAATTAGAGTTATTAAAGCCGTCTAGTACAGCATCTGCTTCTATATACTGATACCCTAAGGCCACTTGCCAATCATTTTTCTCAATTGGCCCACTTGGTACATCAGCGAGTGCAATAAATGCGGGCTTACCCACATCTAATCTTAGAGAATACCCTTCATTTTCTTCTTTAAAATCAGCTCCTGTACGTCTTAAAATTTCACCGCGATCAAACCCAACATTACGAACATAATCGCCAGTTAAAGTAACGTGCACTGGATTAAATGTCACTAAATCTAATTGAGTTGTTAAATTAATGAGTTTAAATTCTGATGCTAAGGCGTATAAAGGATCTGCCGTATTATTTTGATTAATATCAAATGTATTATTACCTTTTTGCCTAAATGCAGGCACAGTTGCGTCATATGCAGTGGTATTGGTAACCGGATTCTCTTTACCTTCTACATTGGTAAAGTCATAATATGCAATACCTACTTTTACACTCGATTTATTAGCCGAAGTCCATTTGAAACCAGCTTGCGCACCATAAAGCCACTTACTTTCTGCAAGATTAGTATCAGAAGTCTCAATGTCCTCAATTGGAAATACGCCTACGGTCCCAAAAGTACTCCATTGATTATTGAATGGATAATTAAAGATGGCAGCAGCGCCATCAAACGCCAAATCTCTATCCCATACCAACTCTGAATATAGCCAAGGATTCGTAAATCGTCCGGCTTCTAATGTCAACCATGAGTAAGGTTGAGCCTTCAAAAAAACCCGATCCAGTCCTAAGGTATACTTTCCTCTTGATACATTAGCTGTCTCATTTTGACTCACTGGCGTGGTCAATGGCCCTGTCGTTAAGCGTAAGCCACCTTCCAACCAATCATTAACTTTTACTTTTACGCCAATTCTTGCTCGCACTCTAGTTCTGTCACGATCTTCAGTCGTATTGTTAATATCAGTAAACCGATTAGGGCTGTTAGCAAAATCAACTGGCAGAAAATTTTCACTCGAAAAACCGTTATGCTCATAACGTAAGCGCATATCGCCATTAAATGCAATACGGTTTGTCCATTCTGGAATTTCATTAGGTGCGGCCCAACCTTCAGTTTTAGCTTGTGTCATCACCTCTTGCTTTATCTCATCACGTAATTTTTTCTTTACGTGTTCAGGTACATACTGCACGCGTACCGCATTATCTTTTGGTGCAACCTCGCCTGCGAGCTCCTTCTTCTCTCTTGCAATCGCAGCTCTAGCCTTACTTTTTCCTTTAGCCTCTGCCTGAGTCAACATGGCTTCAGCTTTGTTTTGCGATAGTACCCCTTCATCCACGAGCAACTGAATTAGGCTTGTCGTTGTTTCTTTTAATTGCTCCAAAGACTCCCGTTCATCAGCAAAGCTTAAGGTACTGGTTGACATGACCAGACCTAAACATGTCACTAATGTTTTCAACTTAAACTCAGGTTTGACTTTGTCATTTATCGTGCTAATCATGTTAATCTCTTCATTCCTAAACTTCACTAAATGTAGTGTCATAATTTTTATCCCATCTTGCGGGCTGCAATTCTCAATTTAATAGGCATTGGCATACCTTCTGGTAAAGGTTCACGCAATGCTGGCAAGCTTTTTAATGCTGACTTGATTAACTCAGATTTTTCACTGTTTGCATTTGAATTAATCAAACTTACTTTTTGAATTTCACCATTAGGGTTAATCCAAACATTGACCGTGAGGTTGTACTCCCCCTCTGTAAGTCGCTCGTCCCTCGCTAAAGCATCTTCAATACTACTTTTCACTAAACCTGCATACCACGCGAACTGACTGCCATTGTCATTTCCAATACTGGCAAAATTATTTTCGTTAACCACTTCACCAGCGGCAAAAGGGCTTGGTCCATCACCAGCAGCACCTTCCATTTTCAATTGCTCTTGTGGTGGCGACTCTTGCGGTTTAGGCTGCTCTACCTTTACTTCTTTCGGCTTTTCCTTCACCTCTTTTGGTTGTTCTTTTGGCGGTGGAGGCGGTGGTACTTTCAATACTTTACTTAGAGATGATTCAGT
>CAYGSH010000070.1:0-11063 GCA_964352515.1 uncultured Methylophilaceae bacterium
GCAGTTTTTTAAAGAGCCGCATAATGTTGAAACAATCGATACCATGATTGATACCGGCGTATCTTGGCCTGAAAATGAAGGTAATCAAGATAAAAATGGCATTTTAATTGGCAAAGTATTGGTATTAACAGGTACTTTAACCACAATGACACGAGATGAAGCAAAAGCATTGATTGAACTTTCTGGTGGCAAAGTTAGCGGGAGTGTTTCAAAAAAAACTGATTATGTGATTGCTGGCAGTGAAGCGGGTAGTAAGTTAGAAAAAGCAATCAGTTTAGGTGTGCCAGTATTAGATGAAAATGCTTTTTCGGTACTGTTAAACTCAACTGATAACAAAGTAGAGGGTTCTGCAACTAATGCAGTTAACATGGGGTCTGAAAGTATTAATAAAGTAAATAAACTACAAAAGGATTTGTTTTAGCATGAAAATTAAACTAGAAAGTACTTTAAAATTAACTTTTATATTATTGATATTATTTAGTATAAATTCAAATTCAGCCGAAGTTTCGAAAGAAGTTGCAGCCTGTAACGATGCCGTTAACAAAGGCAATGCTGACGCTGCTTTGGTGCAGTCAGAAGCTATTTTAAAAAATAATGCTAAAGACTATGAAGGCTTGCTATGTAAAGGTAGGGCACTTGCCATTCAAGGCAATTACACTGAAGCACTTTCCGCCATGGAGTTAGCAGTCAATTCAACCGGCGATGCATTTGCTAAAACGATCTCTTACATTTTGATTGGTAATTTACACCAACAGAACAATCAAAAAGATAAGGCTATTGCCAGTTATACCCAAAGCCTTGAAATTTGTGTAGAAAAAGGCAATCAAAGATATACATTTATCAACTATAACTTGATTGGCGATGCACATGCTAAAGCCAATGATTTTAATGCAGCACTTGATGGATATAGTGCTGGTTTAAGCGTTGCACACAATGATAATGAACGAGCTGAAAGTTTCGAAAATTTAGCAAAAATTTATAATGCCCTTGGTAACCACGACAAAGCAATTGAATTTCAGTTGAAAGCTGTCGTGATGCAGAAACAAGCTGGTTCATTAACCGCGTACGCAGACTCATCTTTATTATTAGGCCAGTACTTTTATGATGCAAAAGAGTATTCCCATGCAGAAAGACATTATAAAAAACTTGTCAAATTCGCCAAAGATAATGGTGGCGCATATTATGAAGCCAAAGCTAATTATCACTTAGCTGAAGCCATGTATGCTAATGGGGATAAAGAGGGTGCAAAAATTTTACTGTCTGATGCTAGTAACTTAGCCAAAAAAATAGGTGCGAAAGATTTAGTTAATGAAATTTCAGACACGCAGAAAAAGCTTAATATTTAAGAATATTTTTGTAAGGGTTTGTCATTTACAAAGACTAATGATTAACCATACCGTAAAAGGCGTTTTATGATCATAATTAATAAATCAAAATTAAATCCAAGTGATATTAGATCTTCAGAAATCACGTCTAAAACTGTGTTTGAGAATCGACGTCATTTTATTAAGGCTGCTGCAAGTACAGGCTTAATAGCAAGCGCATCTCTATTTGGCTTAAAAGCAAAAGCTGCCAATATTGCTGGCGGCGTCACATCAGGCGATGCAAGGCTAATTGGTAGGGCCAATGCACCTTCAGAGCCAATTAAACCACTTAAAAAAGGTGAAATATATAACCCGCGTCAAAAAATAAATGGTATTAAAAAAACAGACTATGGTCAGGATTTGAAAATTGACAAATATGAAGATGTTACAACTTATAATAATTATTATGAGTTTGGAACAAGCAAGTCTGATCCTGCTGTCCAAGCGAGAACATTCCAACCGAACCCATGGACAATTAGCATTGAAGGTGAAATAAAAAAACCAAAAACCATTAGTGTTGAGTCATTAATGAAGCTTACAACACTAGAAGAACGTATCTATCGAATGCGTTGTGTTGAAGCTTGGTCTATGGTGATCCCTTGGGTTGGTTTACCTTTGGCCAGTTTTATTAACTGGGCAGAACCGACAGGTAATGCAAAATTCGTAGAGTTTGTAACCGCAAACGATGCAGAAAATATGCCCGGCGTTAACTCCAATATTCTGGACTGGCCCTATAGAGAGGGTTTGCGAATGGATGAGGCAATGAACCCTTTAACTTTACTTGCTGTTGGATTGTATGGGGAGCTATTACCCAATCAAAATGGTGCGCCTGTAAGGCTAGTTGTTCCATGGAAGTATGGTTTTAAAGGTGGAAAATCTATTGTCAAAATTCGATTTCTAGAAAAAATGCCAATGACTACATGGGCAAAAGCTGGACCAAGAGAATATGGTTTTTATGCAAACGTTAATCCTCGAGTTGACCACCCGAGATGGTCACAATCTACTGAAAGACCAATCGGTGGTGGATTATTTGGAGGGCGCATTAAAACGAAAATGTTTAATGGTTATGAGTCTGAAGTCGGTCAGATCTATGCTGGAATGGATTTAAAAAAGAACTTTTAGCTTTCTGACATGATCAATAAAAAACATATTATTTATGCCAAGGTCATTATTTGGTTTTTGGCACTTATCCCTATTACACGTCTTTTTTACCTAGGTATTGTCAATGATTTAGGTGCTAATCCAATAGAGTTTGTTGAACATTCTACTGGCATTTGGGCTTTGGTATTTTTGCTTACAAGCTTATCTATAACACCTATTCGACTAATCACAGGTCAGGTATGGCTCATTCAGCTTAGAAGATTATTAGGGCTTTGGATGTTTTTCTATGCTAGCTTGCATGTGACGACATATGTATGGTTAGATTTTAATTTTCTATTTGACGAGATGGTAAAAGATGTATTTAAGCATCCTCGCATTTTAGTCGGTTTTGCTGCTTTCCTATTAACTATTCCGCTCGCAGCAACATCCAATAGTTACATGATGAAAAAATTAAAATCAAATTGGAAAACATTACATAAATCCGTATATGCAGTGTCTATACTCGCAGTATTACACTTTTTATTATTGGTTAAAAAAGACCTCACAGAACCAATTTATTACGCTTTTGTATTAGCAATATTGTTTGGTATAAGAATTTACTATGCCAAAAAAAAGTTGTAATGAATAGCGCCTAACAACGACAAATAATTATCAAAAACGTTTTAAAAGGGAGAAACATAAAATGAAATGTGAAGTTTTATGCAAAGGATATCATTGGGCCATGTCTATTCTTGATTCAATTAATACATGGTTGCCTCAGTTAGTTTTGAGATTTATTCTAGCATGGGAGTTTGGCGAAGCTGGCTTTGAAAAGCTTCATGGTACAAACTGGTTTAGCAATATCACCTTCCCATTTCCTTTCAGTTTAGTATCGCCAGAGTTTAGTTGGCATTTATCCACATTTTTTGAAATTGTCGGTGCATTTGCATTGGCTCTAGGCTTAGCAACACGTTTCTTTTCAATCTCACTTATTGTACTAACAATTGTTGCAATTGCAGCTGTGCATTGGCCTGAAAGCTGGCAAACATTAGCTGAGCTTTGGAAAGGCTATGCAATTACTAATAAAGGCTATGGCAATTACAAATTACCTTTGCTACTGCTAATTATGTTATTACCTTTATTTTTTGGCGGCGCAGGGCGGTTAAGCGTTGATCACTTTGCCAGTAAATTTTACAAAATCAAAAAATAATCAAAAAAGAAAAAAGCCCAGAATATCTGGGCTTTTTCAATAACCAGTTAATTAGAAATAAATCTCTTAAATTTATCATTCTGTTTCATCTAATAATTTAGAGCGTTTTTTTAATACAATCACCAAAGTAATCGCACCAATAATTAGCATGAAAAAAGGACCAAACCAAAGCAAAGCAGTACTTGTGTTTACTGGGGGTCTGAATGTGACAAAATTGCCATATCGTGCAACTAAATAAGCTACAACTTCCTCATCAGATTTACCATTTTCCAACTGACTACGAATCTCTTTACGTAAATCTTGCGCAAGTGGCGCATCTGAATCTGCCAAGGTACTATTCTGGCAAACAAGACAGCGTAACTCATTCGAGAGGTTTTTTAAGCGCGTTTCAACTGTTTGTTCTGAAGTATTGGTCGCGGAAAAACTAATGGTACTGAATGTTATTAGGCAAGTCAGTAAAAATTTGATGACTAATTTCATGACATTAGCTCTTTAAGTATAGGTAAAATATTATCACGTAATGCTTGAGGTGTAATCGGACCAATTTGTTTGTATCTGATGATGCCTTTTTTATCGATGATGTAAGTCTCTGGTACGCCATATACACCATAATCAATCCCTATCGTACCATCTGCATCATTTGCAGTAATTATGTATGGATTGCCCATTTCTTTTAGCACTTCAAGCGCGTCTGCTTCTTCGTCTTTATAGGCAAGGCCATATAATGGAATCTTATGGTTAAGCATTTCTACAAGCAATGGATGCTCATCTCTACATGCGGCGCACCAAGAGGCCCAGGTATTTAATAGCCAAACTTTACCAATCATATCTTCTGATGAAAATGTTTGAGTTGGATCACCTAATACAGGTGCTTTGAAAGCAGGTGCCGGCTTGCCAATGAGTGGCGAGGGCACTTCTTTTGGGTTTAAAAATAAACCTTTTCCTAAAAAGCCAACCAAGACTAAAAATAAAACTAAAGGAAGGATGAATTTTAACTTCATGCCTTAACTTCCTTTTTATTTACCACTTTTTTATTCAGGCGATATCGCTTATCCGTCATGGTTAAAATACCCCCTAACCCCATAAGCAAACACCCTAACCAAATCCATTGAACAAATGGTTTAAAGTAAACACGAATACTCCAGCCACCTTCCTCTAACTCCTCACCCAATGAAATGTAGATATCACGTACAGGGTTAATTGAAATTGAAGCTTCAGTCATCACTGCACCTTGAACAGGATAGTAGCGTTTTTCTGGTGTTAACATGGCAACTTCTTTCCCATCCTTGCTTACATAAAACTGGCCTTGTTTAGCTATATAGTTAGGACCTTTAAGAGGTTTTATTCCGTCAAATCGAAAATCATAATCGTTGATAACAGTTGTTTCACCATCTATCATGGTGATGTCATGCTCACGTTCATAGCCTTTTACCATGGTTACCCCAATAATAAATATCGCCAACCCAAAGTGAGCAAGCAGCATCCCATTAAAGGCAGGGCCAAATGTTTTAAGCTTTTGTTTTAATGTACCAGATGGAACCGAGTTCAAACGACTCTTGATGGAAACTACAACAGAGCTTATAACCCAAAATGCCATTAATAGCCCAACAAAAATCATCGGACTTAAACGCCCCATTATATTTGGAACAAGTAGCGCACTAAATATGCTAGTACCTAATGCCCATTTCAGTTTGCTTGCTAAATCAGGTACGGATGCCTTTTTCCAATTGGCCATTGGTCCAATGCCCATTAAAAAGATACCTGGCACCATAATGGCAACAAATACAGTATCAAAATAAGGAGGGCCAACCGATATTTTGCCTGCGCCTAGCGCATCAATTACTAATGGATACAAAGTCCCTAGCAATACTGACCCTGTTGCTGTAAAAAGCACTACGTTGTTTGCTAGCAATAGTGTCTCTCGTGAAATAAGGTCAAATTTTTCACCAAGACCAACCGTTGGGGCGCGCAACGCAAACAAAATTAATGCGCCACCGATAACCACAACAAGGAATAGTAAAATAAACAATCCACGGCTAGGGTCAGTAGCAAATGCATGGACAGAGGTTAAAACGCCAGAGCGAACTAAAAAGGTACCTAATAAGCTCAGTGAAAATGCGCATATAGAAAGCAATACTGTCCATGCTTTAAACGCATCACGTTTTTCAGTCACGGCAAGCGAATGAATCAATGCCGTGCCAATCAGCCATGGCATAAACGAAGCATTTTCTACCGCATCCCAAAACCACCAACCACCCCAACCTAGTTCGTAATAGGCCCAACGACTGCCTAAGGCAATACCTAGAGTTAAAAATACCCAAGCTGCCGTTGTCCAAGGCCGAGTCCAACGCGCCCATGTCACATCTAAACGTCCGTCTAGTAAAGCAGCGATGGCAAAAGAAAATGCAACAGAAAATCCAACATAACCCATATAAAGCAGAGGAGGGTGGAAGACCATACCTGGGTCTTGCAACAATGGGTTTAAATCACGACCATCAAAGGGTGCTGGGAAAATACGTTCAAATGGGTTTGATGTAAATAAAATAAACATAATAAAGCCAACTGAAACTAAGCCCATGACAGCAAGTAGGCTACTTCTAAAGCGGAGTGGCAGTTCTTTAGCAAAATAGGACACTGATAATGTCCATATGGCTAAAATAGTCACCCAGAAGAGCATGGAGCCTTCATGGCCACCCCATATAGCAGCTAATCTAAATATAAGTGGTAAATGCGAGTTTGAAGTCGATGCAACATACAGAACAGAAAAGTCATTGGCATAAAATGCATAATCTAAGATTAAGAAAGATAAGATCACGAGAATCGACTGCGCACGCGCCATGGGAGTTGCAAACGCGAAGAGTTTTTCATTATTTTTTGATAGCCCTGCTAAAGGTAATATTCCTTGAATTGCAGCGAGTAATAAGGCAAGGATGAGGGCGTAATGGCCAATATCAGGAATCATTCAGTCTC
This sequence comes from uncultured Methylophilaceae bacterium, assembly GCA_964352515.1. GTDB lineage: Bacteria > Pseudomonadota > Gammaproteobacteria > Burkholderiales > Methylophilaceae. The sequence continues at coordinate 6,625 of CAYGSH010000070.1, forward strand.
ACCTTCTACTAGTGTTTGATTGTATTTTTTTGCTTTTTCTAAAGCATCAGCTGCTTCTGGTGGCATATAGTTTTCATCATGCTTTGCTAACACTTGATCAGCAACAAAAATATCATCCGATCCTAGCATGCCTTGGGCAACGACTCCTTTTCCTTCTTTAAATAAATCAGGCAAAATACCAGTATAAATAACATCCATCGATTTTGCTGTATCCGTCACCTTAAACTTAACTTGGGTGCCATTTCTTTGGATACTGCCAGTCTCAACTAGGCCACCAATACGAAAGTTACCTTGTTTGGGCGCTTTACCTTCTGCGACTTCTGTTGGAGAGAAGAAGAAAACTAAATTACTTTGAAATGATTGCAACAATAAAGTCGCGGCAATTGCTAGCAATGCTACACCGGCCACAATAATGGCAATACGTTTATGTCGTGATTTCATTTACAACAAATCCTTTATTTTTTTATTAGCCATCTTCCCTGCGCGTAAAATAAATAGCTCTATTGCCATACACCCAAAAGTGACGCCAAATGATACCCAAACATACAGACCATACCCACCCATATTAAAAAAATCACGCATACTGTTCCAATACATGCACTATTCCTTATTTTCGTTTAACCATGCAGTTTTTCGCGCTCTATCTTCAATTTCTCTTCTAACGCGAATCAAAATAACGGCTGCACTATACAACCAAAACCCAAGTGCCATCACTAACATCCCTTTCAGCATTATGGCTGCCATTGATGGTGCAGTTGTTAAATTAATAGATGAACCTTGATGTAGCGTATTCCACCACTTAACTGAGAAATAAATGATTGGGACATTAATCACTCCAACAATCGCTAAAATTGCACTAGCTCGATCAGAGCGCCTTGTATCATCGATTGCCGCTTGTAATGACATATATCCTATGTACAAAAATAAAAGAATAAGTTCAGAAGTTAATCGCGCATCCCATACCCACCAAGCGCCCCAAGTTGGTTTTCCCCAAAAAGAACCTGTTATTAATGCGACCAAAGTGAACATTGCACCAGTCGGTGCAATGCTTTTAGCCATCATATAAGAAAGTTTCGCATTTAATGTTAATCCCAAAATAGCATAACCAGCCATCACGACATAAAGAAACATCGAAAACCATGCAGCTGGAACATGAACATAAATAATGCGATAAGAGTCGCCTTGTTGAAAATCAGTTGGTGCAAGCAATAAACCAATATAGAGGCCGTATACAATTAATAAGCTTGCGCCAATTGCAAACCAAGGAATGAGTTTACCCGCAACAGGATAAAAAGTCTGGGGTGATGCGTACTTAAATAAATTCATAAAATTACAACGTTTCCTAATGAATCCAGATGAATCGTTTTTACATTTAAATTATTCAACAGCTATTTTTAAAGCATGACTAGCCATCAGTGGCGCAAATGCTAACGACAACGCAAGCATTGCACCTAATAAAGAAATGCCTCCATTAGCATTCATCCCAATAGAAACAGCATTTACAGCCCCTGCACCAAAGACAAGTACTGGTATATATAAAGGTAATACGAGTAATGCAATTAAAACACCTCCGCCACGCAAGCCGAGAGTTAAAGCTGCTCCAATACTGCCTATTAAACTTAAGGTTGGTGTACCCAACAATAAAGAAAAAGCGAGTACTTGTAACTCATGCACAGTTAAATTGAATTGCAAACCAATTAATGGTGCAACAAGAACTAATGGCAGGCCAGAAACAACCCAATGTGCAAAAATTTTCATGAATGCAATCAACAAAATTGGCTGATTCGATATTATAAGCTGTTCTAAAGTGCCATCAATATAATCTGCTGCAAACATGCGTGGTAATGACAACATGCAAGAAAGTAGGGCGCATACCCATAAAACACTTGGTGCGATAGCATGTAATAGCTTTGGATCAGCACCTAACCCAAGCGGGAAAAGACTAGCAGCGATAATAAAGAAAAAGAAAATACTAAACACATCAGAGCGTCTGCGCCAGGCTAAAGTAATATCCCGTATAAAAATACGGCCCATTAAAGAGAGTGACCCTATTGGTTGTTTAAGCATGCTAACTTAGATGTAAAGGCTGCACGAGTTGCGCATCAAACGTTGGTGTTTGATGTGATGTAAAGATAACTGCCCCACCATTTTTTACATATTTTTCAATGTGTTGTGTAAGATTATTAATCATAGTTATATCAAGTGAGGCAAAGGGTTCATCCAATATCCATAAGGGTGTTTGTTCAGGATTGTCATGTAACCAAAGTTGCGCCAGCGCCACACGTCTTTTTTGACCTTGTGATAACGCACGTGATGGGAGGTTTGCACAACGGGCAATGCCCAGTGCATCTAAAGCTACAATTGCTTGTTGTCTATTAGCGGTGTAACCAGATAAGCTGAGTGAAAATAAAATATTTTCAATTGCAGTTAAATCATCTTTAATCGCAGGTAAGTGTCCGATATAAAGTAGTTGGCTATAATATTCTTCAGCCAGCTCCTTAATTTTTTGTTGATTCCATTTAATAGCGCCAGCAGCAGGTATGGATAGGCCGCATAGCGTTCGCAATAATGTCGTTTTCCCACTACCATTTTCACCCTGAACAAAGAGTAATTTTCCACTGTCTAGCGTAAATGATAACTGTTTAAACAATATTTTATCACCACGGATACAACCTAAATCTATGACGCTTAGACTATTGTTTAGCGTTGATGATGACATGCCAACCTATGCAATTTTAACATTGCGTTATTTTAAAGGTTTTTGAATGTATTTGCTGCTATAGCAGCTAAATTAAGCTTCATTCCAGCCTTTACGTAAATAACTAAGAATAAATAACCCCATAACTGTACCAACTGGGAAAGCAATAAGAGACAGAATGGCAATTACAGCTGCAAGATATCTTGCCCATTGTAAATGTTTTTTAAGTCCTGCTGCAGTAATCAACAAAACAATACCAAACATCACACATGCCGCCATAATAGGCCAAAAACTGGAATTAGGTGATTCATAATCAACCGCCATAAAATCAACGACCAACACTGAAGCAATCATGACTCCAATGATAAAAAATATTAACCAAGACAATATATTCACAAGATGTGCGGCATTTTGTGTGTTACTTTTAAGTACTGGATTTTTCATGATTCGTTATAGTCCATATTCCGTAGAATTTTATTTTAAACTGAATAGAGCGTTCTAAATAATATAAGTTTACTTATCCATAATTATTAATACAATCTATTTAACATAATATACATTATGCGAAGTTATATAAATATATTCATCAATACACTCTTAGGTAAATAATAATAAAAAAGCCGTCAATGACGGCTTTAGTTAAACATACTAAAAATAAATTAACGATTATTAAAAAAAGCGATATTGCCAACGCGGTCATTAACAAACGTAATTTCTACTTCTTTATACGTATGTGTTGGATCATAGTTCACAATATCATTGTAATACCACATCTCAACTTTAACTGGATTTGACTTATCGTCACCTTTTAATGATTTACCCGTTACTTTTTCTGCATTCGTTGGTTTAACTGCAACTTGTTTTTTAACCGGATTGCCAAGTTTATCCATTACAACCTTTTTAGATTTACCACTAAAGTTGTTTAAAAATTCATTTTCAGTAAACTTTTTGTCTGCAGCGTTAGCTAGGCTTGAAAAAGTAAAGATGGCAATAGTTAGGCCTAGGGCAAGCTTTTTAAATGCGTTAAAATTCATTGTATTTTCCTATATTATTTCTTGTTAAACGATTTTGCTGCAATTTCGTTGACATTAGTCGTTTACAACAACTTTCATTCCATCATACCCAACGAAAACATGATTAGGCAGCAATTTTGACGTGGATTCGTATTCTAATTCATGTGTCATGTGAATCAAAACACTTTGTTTTGCTTTTATCTGACCCACGTAAGTTAAACTTTGTTCCATATTGATATGAGTTGGATGAGATTTTATTCGAAGGCAGTCAATTAATAATAAATCCAATCCTTCAAGTAAGGCGAAAGAGCTTTCTGGAATTAATGATACATCCGTCATATAGGCAATATTTCCAATGCGGTAGCCATATATTTGTATTCTGCCATGCATCACAGGTATTGGCGTAATCTTGATGCCAAAAAGTTGAAATGGTTCATCAATCTCATTGATTGCTAATACGGGTAAATCCCAAAAATCACATGGCTCTCTTAGCGTATAGCCAAACTTTGATTTAATATGCTCTGCAGCTTCTTTATAGGCATATAGGGGGATTTGTTGGCGGTTTAACTGGCAAAAGCCGCGTAAATCATCAATGCCATGCAAATGATCTGCATGGGTGTGTGTGTACAATACAGCATCAACATTATTGATGCCCTCTCTTAAGGTTTGATTGCGTAAATCAGGGCCAGTATCGATAAGAATATTTTTACCTGATGCTAGCGTGATGA
>CAYGSH010000071.1:0-8864 GCA_964352515.1 uncultured Methylophilaceae bacterium
ATCAATTTGGCGGCCCTTTGTTGTGAGGGTTTGTAACTCTAGATCGTAGTTTTTACCATTTGTTATAGCCTCATCCAAAGCTGCTAAAATAATTTCTCTCGACTCTGGTAAAAAATAACTTACACCAGCGTCAACCGTCGGATTAAATTCTTCTGGTGTGGTGTCATGTATGCGATAGGTTTCGTCAGTCCAGACTAGTTCTCCGCTAGCCACATCCAATTCCCAGCCACCCAATTTAGCAATACGCTGCGACTCTTCTAATAACTTAGATAGTCTTTCGAGTTGCTTAGGATTTGATTTGCGCTTATTCATTTTGGGTAACTAAATGGTTGAGTTTATATAACTCAATCTACAATAACATTATAAATAATTTTATGTGACTTAAATAACCTTCAAAATACATTCTAAATCTTCACTTTAATATTGAGGATAAACTTATTGATGTGAGAGATGGCTGCATTGGGGCAATACGATTTTTATATTTTGGCAGGGAAGAAGAGAGTTTGTACATCTTCCGATATTCCTAGTTAGCGCTATAATAAAAAGATATATGTCTAAAGATAATTTCAAAATCCGAATCACTTCAGGCGACTATGTCGCATTAGGTCCAGGCAAGGCTGAATTGCTTAATCTAATTCATGAACGCGGATCAATTTCTGCAGCTGCTAAGCAAATGAAGATGTCATACCGTCGCGCTTGGCAGTTAGTTGATGTGATGAATCAGTGTTTTGATCAACCACTGGTCTTGAGTTCTGTTGGCGGCATTCATGGAGGTGGCGCTCAACTGACTGATTTAGGTCGTCAAGTATTAGAAAATTATCACAAAGTTTTATTCATTTCCCAAAACGCCTGTAACAAAGAGCTTGAATTTATTAGCGCTCACTTAAAAGCGCCCAAGTAATTTCATTGGTAAAAGTAATTGCAGTATAAAGTCTTGTGAACCGTTATTCCCTATTAAATATAGCGTATGCTATTATTAAGCGTGAGTAGGCAATATTTTGGCGTCTATTTTCTAGCATAGTTGAGAAGATTAACCGTTTGCAGGCTTTGTGATTGAAATAATTTGACAACAACGCTAAGCGCTACGAAGACTTACAGAATATAAAAATTGCGACTTAAAATATGACAAGAGTATCAATGAGCGTAATAAAATCTGACTATATGAGCTATCCATATATTTTGCTCCTGATAATGGCTTTCACTTTTTCATCTTTAGCCTCGGCAGAGCAGATTAATATCGCTGTGGCAGCGAATTTTAAATTTGCCATGAATGAAATTGTGGAGAAGTTTAAACAAGTCAATCCTAAAGATAAAGTCGAGGTAATTTATGGCTCTTCTGGCAAGCTTCATACACAAATTCAACAGGGCGCACCTTATGATTTATTTTTTTCTGCTGATGTTGAGTTTCCTCGTGAGTTGGCAAAGAATGGCTTTGCCGCTTCTGAAGTGGCGCTTTATGCGCTTGGACGTATCGTCCTTTGGAGCACAACATTAGATGCCACCAAAATGACGTTAGAAAGCCTCAAAAACCCTAACATAAGCCGTATTGCCATAGCTAATCCAAAGCATGCCCCTTACGGCAAGCGTGCTAAAGAAGCACTTCGTGCTAATGGCTTATGGGATAAAATTAAAGCTAAACTAGTTTATGGTGAGAATATTACTCAAACTGCACAGTTTGTAGAAACGGGTAATGCGCAAATAGGCATAATTGCTTTGTCCTTGGTCTTAAATCCTGAGTTAGCTAATAAGGGTAATTATTGGTTAATTCCTGATGATTTTCACTTGCCGCTAGAACAAGGTTTTATCATCACCAATCGTGCAGAGGGAAACGGTCTCGCTAAAAAATTTGCTGGCTATATGACCAGCAGCACCGCGCGTGAAATCATGACAAAATATGGCTTTGTATTCCCAAACTAAATTTGTTTCTAATAAAAAATGATATATCTAAGCGATAGTGACTTTCTGGCTATATGGCTAACGATAAAGTTAGCAGGATTTGTCACGCTGATCCTATTGCTAATAGGAACACCTATTGCATGGTGGTTGGCGCGAACTAAAGTATGGTGGAAAGGGCCGATAGCTGCAGTTGTAGCACTCCCGTTGGTATTGCCGCCATCGGTACTTGGTTTTTATTTGCTTTTAGCAATGGGGCCTAATGGTTTCGTTGGACAACTTACTCAGGCACTTGGTGTTGGGCTCTTACCCTTTACTTTTTGGGGTCTAGTGATTGCCTCTGTTTTTTACTCGCTACCATTTATGGTGCAGCCTTTGCAAAATGCTTTTGAAGCGATAGGAGAACGCCAGTTAGAGGTGGCTGCTACCTTGCGAGCCTCCCCGTTAGATGTATTTTTTACAGTGGCCATCCCCATGTCGAAACCAGGCTTTATTACCGCCTCAATTCTAACTTTTGCTCATACTGTTGGTGAGTTTGGTGTGGTGTTGATGATAGGCGGAAATATTCCTGGTGTAACACGTGTAGCATCGGTGCAAATTTATGACCATGTAGAGGCTTTGGAATACATGCAGGCACACAGCCTATCTATAGTCATGTTGATATTCTCTTTTGTTGTGCTGCTGTTCGTGTATACATGGCAGTCAGATACAAAGAAAGTTGGCTAGCATGTTCGGCATCCAAGCACGTTTCCAACTAGATTGGCCTGACTTTAAGCTCGATGTTGATTTGCAATTGCCAGCACAAGGTGTTACAGCTTTATTTGGTAGTTCTGGCTCTGGAAAAACAACATTACTGCGCTGCATTGCTGGGCTAGAAAAAGCACCGACAGGCCATCTAATTGTAAATGGTAAAATCTGGCAGGATGCACAGCATTGGCTACCTACCCATAAGCGTGAATTAGGATATGTATTCCAAGAGCCAAGTTTATTTAGTCATCTTACAGTAATGGGAAATTTGCTTTACGGCAGAAGAGGCGTATCAAATGACCAAAAAGTAAGCTTAGACTTAGCTATAGAGCTCTTAGGAATTGAACATTTACTGGACAGAAAGCCAGATCGACTATCTGGTGGAGAACGAAGCAGAATCAGTATTGCAAGAGCGTTGGCAGCCAATCCAAGTATACTATTGATGGATGAGCCTTTAGCTGCATTAGATTTTAAACGTAAACAAGAAATTATTCCTTACCTTGAACGTCTACATGAATCTTTAAAAATTCCCATGATCTATGTTACGCATTCTGCAGACGAGGTGGCGCGGTTAGCTGATCACCTTGTAGTGATGGAAAATGGCCATGTGATAGCAAATGGCAGCTTATCGGAAATGCTCACACGTATCGATTTGCCTGTTCGTTTGGGACAAGATGCTGGGGCAGTGCTGAATGCAAAAGTAGCTGAGGTAGATAAAGAATGGCATTTGGTTCGTGTAACTTTTGATGGAGGAGACTTGTGGGTGAATGATCATGGATTTTCTGTTAATCACCCTCTGAGAGTGCAAGTGCTGGCAAGAGATGTGAGTTTAGCAAAAGAAAGACCAAGCAAAACTAGCATTCAAAATTTGTTGAAAGGTCGTGTTGATGCAATTGTTGATGATAATCATCCAAGTTTAGCCTTAGTGCGTGTGCAGGTGGGTAATGTGATGTTGTTATCCCGCGTGACTAGGCGATCTTTAGCAACACTTGGTATAGATATTGATGACTCAGTATGGATGCAGGTGAAGTCCGTTGCATTGATTAAATAGCGATAACTTAAGCTACTTAACTATTACATCGTTATAAAAGACTTCTTCAGAGTGGTTGAATTTCGCTGATGGGATTCATCTCTGTTTAATAATTAAGCCAATTAACAAGCCAATACTGATTAAAATAAACGGCCAATTCCCCCAACGCACGTATGGGGTGCTGCCATGATAACCCTGTGCGGTGACGTTGAGGGTGGTTTTTATATCATGCGGTGCATGTGCAAGCACATAACCGTGTTGGTTGATTATGGCGGTTGCACCAGTGTTGGTTGAACGTAAAACCATTCGACCGGTTTCAATTGCACGTGTTTGTGAAAATTGCATATGCTGATCAGCCGCATAGGATTGTCCATACCATGCATCGTTACTAATATTCACCAATAGAGTCGCTTCTGGAAGTTGATGAATAATCTCTTCGCCAAATACATCCTCATAACAAATATTAACCGCTATTTTTTGATCATTGAGCTGCATCGGTTTTTGGTGTGTTCCACCGCGTGACAAGTCACTTAATGGGATATTAAGCCAGTCACGGTAAATCCAGCCAAGCAGGTTTTTTAACGGAATAAACTCACCAAAAGGGACAAGGTGGTTTTTACTATACGATTGTGATGGGTTCACTCCAAAGCTAAAAGCGCTATTAAAATACTCTTGCGTATCGGGATTGTAATCCACCATGCCCACAATCAAATTCCCATTATTTTGAATAGCATGTTGAGTGAGTGCTTGTTTTACATTTGAGTCTAATTGGCTGGCAATGACAGGAAGCGCAGTCTCAGGTAGCACGATGAGTTGCGATTGGCTTGCTTGCGTCATCTAAACATATTGCTGCATCGTACTTTCGGCAGCGTCAGGTGACCATTTAATCGCTTGTGCAATATTGCCTTGTATCAAACTAACGTCAAAAGCAGCACCAATTGGCTTAGTCCATTCAACAGCTTTTAATACGAATCCCAATGCGATTAATAAGGTAATTGTTGCAATAACATTACGCTTCCAATTAGCGTTAACATGATTTTTATTGGCTAACCATACTGCGATGCAAGCAGCAGCAAGTGTGGTTAGCAACGAGACTCCATAAACGCCCACAATGGGTAGGTAGCCAGCAAAAGGACTACCAGGCGTTTGGCTATAGCCAATCGTCAGCCAAGGAAATCCTGTGAAAATCCAACTTCTGACCCAGTCAGACAATGCCCACAATATAGGCGCGCTTAAGCATAAAAAGCCTAACCTTTTACTAAGATACCCAACAAATGCAGGGAAAAAAGCCATAAAGCTGCATAAACAGAACGTACAAAAGCCTGCAAACCACCAAGGCATGCCACCAAAGTCATGCAAACTAATGTATATCCAATAGATACCAACAATATAGAAACCTAAGCCAAATATAAATCCAAGCTTGAAGCTTACTAACGCAGAAGGGGCTTTGGCCCAAAGATAAATAATACCAATGAGTGATGCGATTGTAGCTGGGAAAATGTAATAAGGCGCGAAACCAAGTACCGCTAAAGCGCCAAGTGCTAGCGCAAATAAAGATGAGTAGTATTGTCTTAACATGAATTGATCTTGATACAAATTACATTAAAGATGGCACAGTATATGTTAAAGCGCGCAAATATTAAAAAATGTAAATAACAAACATGTTAAATAGCGTTTGCTTGACAAAAAAAAGGGAAAAGTAGACTATAAGCGTTCAATGCAATACAAACTAACAAATTAATAAACTATTGGGAGAACAGTAATGAGCATGATGTCAGAATTTAAAGATTTTATCAGCAAGGGTAATGTCATGGATTTGGCTGTCGGTGTGATCATCGGTGGTGCATTTGGCAAAATTGTAGATTCGCTTGTCGGGGACATTATTATGCCTATCGTTGGTAAAATATTTGGTGGTTTAGATTTCAGTAATTTATATATTCCTCTCAACGGCCAAGAAGCAGGAATGGTTTTAGCAGAGGCGCAAAAAGGTGGCGCAGTGTTGGCTTATGGTCATTTTATTACCATCGCATTAAACTTCTTAATTTTGGCATTTATTATTTTCCAAATGGTAAAAATGGTAAACAGAATGAATCCTCCAGAACCAGCTGCACCAGCGGGCCCTGCTGAGGATGTTGTGTTATTACGTGAGATTCGTGATTCGCTAAAAAAATAATGAAGAATAATTGAAATAAAAAAGGGCGATTTAATCGCCCTTTTTTAATGTTATTTAAATTATTCTGTAGGTTTGTTTTCAGGAAATTTATAAACTTGATCGTCTTTATCGGTTTCTGCCTCAGCCTTATTGATAAAAACAACTTGTACAACTTTGTCATCAATAAAGTCTAGTTCTGTTATCGGAAAGTACTCCCCATTTTCATCCGTATTAATGAAGTGATACTCCCAAATAGAAGCCACAACTTTATCTGTTCCTTTTAGTTTGACATCATCCGCTTTTGCTGGCTCGCCTAAGTTTTCAATAATAGCTTTTTTATCATATTGCTTAATGACAGCAACAAAAGCTTTTTCTTCAGTAGGGAGTGTGTTGCTTTTTTTAGTTGTTTCTTGAGGCGCCGCCTCTGTCTTTTTAGCAGTACTGTTGATAGAAGAGCATGCAGTGGTAAGTGCTGCTATGGTTAAAACAGTGACTAGTCTTTTCATTTTCAATTCCTCAGAGATATGATGTAGAGAGATTTTGATAATTCAATATAGTTCAGTTTCTAATGCAGTTTTAAGACTCAGTTGTAACTGGTTCAAGAGGTTTCAATACTTCAATGGTCACTGAATGTAAGCGCCTACTATCTGCACGAACAACTTTGATGCTCAGATTGTCTATCACTATATGGTCGCCACGTTTTGGCAGATGCCCAAACTTATTAACAATTAATCCCCCTATTGTAGAGAACTCCTCATCACTAAACTGCGTGCCGATAATTTCATTAAAGTCTTCGATTTCTGTCAGTGCTTTAACGCGATAGCGGTTTTCAGCTTGTTTGATGATATTGTCTTCATCTTCGTCGTAATCATATTCATCTTCAATGTCTCCAACAATCTGCTCGAGCACATCTTCAATGGTAACCATCCCTGCGACACCACCATATTCATCAACAACAATCGCAATATGGTTTCGGTTACTCCTAAACTCTTTTAGTAACACATTAAGGCGTTTAGATTCGGGAATAAATACAGCAGGGCGCAGCATATCGCGTACTTCAAAGTCCTCCCCCGCATAATATCTGAGCAAATCTTTGGCTAGTAAAACGCCAATGACATCATTTTTATCGTCTTCAATTACTGGGAATCGACTATGCGCTGTTTCTATGACATGCGGAATGAATGTTTCTGGAGGGTCTGTAATGTCGATGACATCCATTTGCGATCTTGGAATCATGATATCGCGAACTTGCATTTCACTCACTTGAAGTACGCCTTCAATCATGGCAAGCGAATCACCATCCATTAAATGGTTTTCATATGCGTTATGCAATAGCTCAACGAGTTGTTCACGATCTTCTGGTTCACGCAGCAAAAGATGGCTAAGACGTTCTAATAAACTAGGTTTGTTACTTGATTTTTCCGAGTCGGAAGCCATGTATTGGCACCCTATGTTATGAGATAGGGATTAGGATACCCTAAATTCATTAAAGTTGTCACCTCAATAGATTCCATTAATCCTGCTTGTTCTTCTGTTAAATGGTCATAACCATGTAAATGGAGCGTGCCATGCACGGTGAGATGCGCAAAATGAGCTTCAATTGATTTATTTTGCTCATGTGCTTCTTTGGTTACCACAGGGGCACAAATGATGATGTCTCCCATTAAAAAAGGTTCTTCAGTAAGTGCGAATGAAAGAACATTGGTGGCATAATTCTTAGCACGATAGGTGCAATTTAAATTACGGGCTTCTTCTTCGTCTACTATTCTAATCGTTATCTCAGCATCAACTCTTAAACTAGCGTTGACCCATCTTCGAAGTTGATGTCGAGTTGGAAGTCCTTCAAGATTAGAGGCAAATTGAACTGATAGACTAAGTTTTGGCATAATTTATTTGATTTGTTTCTATGTGTGATTATATATTCAATTTAATGAGTGCATACCCACATCCTAATTTACATTTAACCGCCAGCGATAACAGCATATAATAATTGAATGAATAAAAGACAAACATTAAGCAACTTTCTTGAGCAACATTTATCTGGTAAGCATGCAGTTCCTTTACATGCGATTATTGAGGATATTGCATTAGCATGTAAAAAAATTGCGATTGCCGTTGAAAGTGGCGCTTTAGTTGGCAATATGGGCAATTTAAGCGCTGAGAATGTGCAAGGTGAGGTACAAAAAGCGTTAGATGTGATTGCAAATGAGTTGTTTGTTGAAACAACACAAAATAGTGGCTATCTATCAGGAATGGTTTCAGAAGAAGTGCCTGATGTTATTGCGGTTAAAAAGAAGCATCATTTGCCGAATGATTATTTATTATTATTTGATCCGCTGGATGGCTCTTCTAATGTCAATGTTAATATTTCAGTAGGAACCATATTTTCTATTCTTCAAAATGATAGTTCTCAATTGAGCTTATCTGATTATTTACAAAAAGGATCCAGCCAAATATGTGCAGGGTATGCACTTTACGGTACATCGAATATGCTGGTGTTAACAACTGGGAATGGTGTAAATGGCTTTACGTTGGATCCAGAGTTAGGCATGTTTTATTTAACACATCCCAATATGCAAATTGCGTCAGACACTGAGGAGTTTGCAATTAATATCTCCAACTATCGCTATTGGCAAGCGCCTGTTCAACAATATATCGACGAATGTTTGCAAGGTGTGGAAGGTGTTAGGAGCAAGAATTTTAATATGCGATGGGTGGCATCTATGGTAGCGGAAATTCATAGAATCTTGATTCGTGGCGGGGTCTTTATGTATCCTATAGACAGTAAAATCAAACAGATGGGTGGTAAATTACGTCTATTATACGAAGCCAACCCGATGGCCATGATAGTTGAGCAAGCAGGCGGCGCTGCAAGTAATGGAAAACAACGTATTTTAGATATCAAGCCTTCAAAAATACATCAGCGTATTCCAGTGATGATGGGCAGTAAAAATGAAGTGGAACGCATAGATACATACCATAAAAAAATAAAAATATAATCTAGTTCGTTAGCTATTGATTGCTACTGCGATATTTTAGATT
>CAYGSH010000071.1:8874-10947 GCA_964352515.1 uncultured Methylophilaceae bacterium
CGCATAGATACCTACCATAAAAAAATAAAAATATAATCTAGAATCTAGTTCGTGAGCTATTGATTGCTACTGCGATATTTTAGATTATTGGCCACTTTGCAAATGGCAACAAACTCTTCTGCAATGAGTGATGCGCCACCTACTAATCCCCCGTCTATGTCTGGCATCGCAAACATTCTTTCTGCATTATGCGCTTTCAAACTGCCACCATAAATGATCCTTACTTTTTTTGCAGCATCAGGATTGCGACGAGCGATTCGATGACGGATAAAAGCATGTATTGATTGTGCATGCTCAGGATCGGCTGTATTTCCAGAGCCAATTGCCCATGAGGGTTCGTATGAAAATACCATATCCAGTGACACAGCTTTATCAAAGTGTGCGTCATCTAATGTTGCCATAACGGCATCCATTTGACTGGCGACAACAACCTCAGACATACCGGCGTCATGTTCTTGCTTATTGTCTCCTACGCAAAAAATAGGCGTTAAGTTTGCTTTGATAGCAGCATCAAAACGAGCGGCTGCAGTGAGATTTGTCTCATGAAAGATATGTCTTCTTTCTGAGTGGCCTAATAAAACATAGGTGCACCCCAAGTCTTTTAGCATGTGTGGAGCAATGGCGCCTGTGAAAGCCCCTGATTCATACTGTAATGCATTTTGTCCACCCCATTTAAGATGAGTGTTCTGTAGTAGTGCTCTGGCTTGAAAGAGGTAGGGGCTTGGGACACAAACGGCATAGTCAGCTTCATTTAACTCAGCCAACCCTTTGATCAAGCCCTCTAATAATTGCTGGTTACTTTCCATGTCACCATGCATTTTCCAGTTACCAACGACCAAGTTCCGTCTTGTTGAAGTATCGGTGCTCATGGCTTACTTAATAATAGGATCTAATTGACCAGATTTGTATTGTTCTGCCATTGACTCACATTTAATAGGCTTGATATTCCCAGCCTGTTCAGCTGAACCAAAAGTAAGGAATCGAGCTTTACACAACTCGCTCATTGCGATTGTGCTGGCTCTTAAATACTTTCTTGGGTCAAATTCTTTTGGATGTTGTATTAAGTAACGTCTTAATGCACCAGTGGTTACCATGCGCAAATCAGTGTCAATATTAATTTTCCTTACGCCATGCTTAATCCCTTCGATAATTTCTTCAACTGGTACACCATAGGTTGTACCCATATCACCACCATTCGCATTAATGATTTCGAGCCACTCTTGTGGTACAGACGAAGATCCATGCATCACTAAATGGGTATTTGGGATGCGTTCGTGAATTTCTTTGATGCGTTGGATGGCTAGTGTTTTGCCAGTAGGTGGCTGTGTAAACTTATAAGCGCCATGAGAGGTGCCTATCGCAATCGCTAATGCATCGACGCCAGTTCGTTTAACAAAGTCTGCTGCTTCTTCCGGGTCTGTTAGCAATTGTGACTCATTAAGAATGCCTTCAGCACCGGAGCCGTCTTCATCAGCCGCTCTCCCTGTCTCAAGTGAACCTAGGACACCTAATTCTCCTTCAACTGATACGCCTATTGCATGAGCTAAGTCAACGACTTTTCTTGTTGTTTCTACATTGTATTCATAATTAGATGGCGTCTTGGCGTCTTCCAACAGTGATCCATCCATCATGACGCTTGAAAAGCCAGAGCGCATTGCTTGGATGCACACTGCTGGAGAGTGTCCATGATCTTGATGCATGACCACTGGAATATTGGGATGTGTTTCAATGGCGGCTAATACTAAGTGTCTTAAGTAAGGTTCACCTGCATACTTTCGTGCACCAGCTGAGGCTTGTAATATCACAGGGCTATTAACCTCTTCGGCGGCTTGCATAATAGCATGCACTTGCTCCATATTGTTTACATTGAATGCAGCAATCCCGTAGCTGTTTTCAGCGGCATGGTCTAATAGTTGACGTAATGAAACAAGTGCCATCGTATTCTCTTAAGTTAAATGTAAAGGCATAGTTTGTATCTATTTATAAAAAAGTAAATTTGTTACCCGTATTGTATTTCGTAACGATACTGTCTTTAGAATCTATTCTAAAGACATATATCTTATATAAGATATA
>CAYGSH010000072.1:0-10638 GCA_964352515.1 uncultured Methylophilaceae bacterium
GTTTCATTTTATGCTGCAATTGTAATAAATTGTAACAATCAAAAATTTCTCTTTTATAGCATTTTTGACAACTATTTTTAAGAAAAGTTTTTTGAATTCTAGATTTATCTATGATGAAGACCTATACTAATTTATTATTAAAATAACACTTAAATTTTTGTAACTTTATATAAGAGCAACAACCATGTCAGATAACAAAAAAATATTAATGGTAGACGATGACTTACGCATGCGTGAGTTATTACAACGCTATTTAACAGAGCAAGGTTTCGATATTAAAACGGTATCTGACTCGAAAGAGATGGATGTTGAAATTCAGAAACAGCAATATGATTTGCTTGTCCTTGATTTAATGATGCCTGGCGAAGATGGTCTTGCAATATGTAGACGCTTAAGAGCACAAAATGTGATTACACCTATTATTATGTTAACCGCTAGAGGTGATGAGGTTGATCGTATTATTGGTCTTGAAATGGGCGCAGACGATTATTTGCCAAAACCTTTTAACCCAAGGGAATTACTTGCTCGTATCAATGCCGTCTTAAGACGGCACGAACAAAGCCCTTCTGCGTCTAAATCAAATACTTCAGATACTTTTGCATTTGGAGAATTTTTGTTTGATGCTGCCAATAGAAGCTTAGCAAAAAGTGGTGAAAATATTACCATAACTAGTGGCGAGTTTGCATTATTAAAAGTTTTTACTGAGCATCCTAGACAACCACTGTCAAGAGATCGGCTTATGCAGTTAGCGCGAGGAAGAGAACTAGATGTATTCGATAGAAGTATCGATGTCCAAGTTTCTCGATTGCGTCGGCTAATTGAACCCAACCCTGCACAGCCTCGTTTCTTAAAAACAATGTGGGGATTTGGGTATGTCTTTATTCCAGATGGTGAATCCAACAGTTAACGTTTAACTTTTATGTCTACTACATTAAAAGCAACACGATAAGTTGAGATTACTTCCACGCACAATTCTAGCAAGGCTTATGTTACTGATTGCCATTTTATTGGCGATTAGTATTTATGGGTCGTTAAAGATTTTTGATTATTTTGATCGTGAACCACGTGCTGAAATGGCCGCCTTGCAAGCAGTGACAATTGTCAATTACACACGTGCATCATTAATTGCATCACATGAAAATAGGAGAAGTGCATTACTTTCTGAATTATCTGGCCGTGAAGGCGTAAGAGTCTATGCAGCTGATTTTATGGAACAGATTGAACAACTGCCTAATGACGCTTTTGTTCAATTAATCGCCAAGAAAATTCGTGAACGTCTTGGTGAAGAGACCATTATCACCGTTAACCACTATGGGATATCTGGCTTATGGATTAGCTTTAATGTAGAGCTGGATGATTTTTGGGTTGTAATCCCTAAAATTCAAGTGGATCGTCCCTTTCCACTTCATTGGCTAGGTTGGGGTGCTTTAATTGGGTTGCTCTCTCTTGCTGGGGCGTATATAACAGCAGCTCGTATTAACCGACCTCTCAATTTATTGGCAAATGCTGCAGATAGACTGCGCAAGGGAGAGAAAGCTCCTAAGCTTCCTGAAGACAATTTAGATGAGTTACGAGAAGTCAATCAAACCTTTAATGAAATGGCTGAAGCATTGGTCAGATTAGATGCTGAACGCACATTGCTCCTTGCTGGAGTTTCACATGATATTCGAACACCCTTAGCTCGGCTTCGTTTAGCTGTTGAAATGCTACCTGATGATGCAGCAAATACAATGAAGTCAGGGATGATTGAAGATATAGCTGATATGGACAATATCATTCATCAGTTTTTGGATTTTGTCCGTGGCGTTGAAGGTGAAACAACAAGAATGATGGACATTAATGACTTATTAAAGTCTTTAGCAGAACGACAAAGCCGCTCAGGCAGGCAGTTAGAGATTAGATTAGGCCCAACATACTTAATTCCGATACGCCCTCTAGCAATGCAGCGATTATTAGATAATTTAGTAGGGAACGCTTATGCTTACACTAAAGACAAGGTTATTGTTGAGAGTAAAATCACAGCTGAAAAAATTATTATTAGTGTGCTTGACCATGGCCCGGGCATACCCCCTGAACACGCAGAAAGATTACTAAGGCCTTTTGAAAGGCTAAATAGTGCAAGGACTAAAAATGAGGGAGGAAGTGGCTTAGGTTTAGCTATTTGTAACCGAATCGCTAAATTACATGGCGGCAGTTTGGAACTGATTAATCGACGAACGGGTGGTCTTGAGGCAAGGTTGTCATTGCCTATTCAGCATTACTAATTAAATTACGTTTTTTTCCAAATGGCGTTCCTTCGACTCGATTACGGCCACTCTGCTTAGCGATGTACAAAAGTCTATCTGCATGCAACATCATAGCGTCTAAAGTGTTTCCTAAAATATTCGAAACACCAATACTACAAGTAAACCGAATCGTATTTCCTCTAATTTCAATAGCTTGGCTCGCTATTTTATTCTTAAAATCATTTATATAATCGAAAGTTTCAAAATACCTAGGGTTCAAGCTAAGAACAGCAAATTCCTCTCCACCCATTCTGGCAACAATGTCTCCCTCAAAATGTTCTTTTAGATTTTTAGCAATATTTTTGATCACTTCATCACCAACATCATGTCCATAAACATCATTAACTTTCTTAAAAAAATCAATGTCAATCATCATGACAGTCAAAACGTCTTTACGCCCTAAGCCTCTAAAAAGCTTTTGTCCTTCCTCAAAAAAGTAGCGCCGATTATAAACATTGCTTAGATAATCTAGATTTGACAAATGTTTAGCATAATCAACCGCTTCTAACATATCTAAATTTTGATTAATTCGACAAAACATCATTTCATAATTAAATGGCTTTGAGATAAAATCATTTGCCCCTGCTTTTAAAAATTTAACGGCAAGTCGTGGGTCTGCAGACGATGAAATACCAATAATAGACAACTGATCTTTTGCATACAGTTCTCTTGCTTTTTTAACAAACGTTACCCCATCGACCATCTTCATTTGATAATCAACCAATACCAACTTGATATCATTATTTTTTTCAAGAATTTCAATTGCTTCTAGTCCATTATCCACTTGTAAAACTTCAAACTTTTGTAAAGATAACTCCCTAGCAATAACAAATTGAGCAACTTTTGAGTCATCAACCACAAGGACTTTAATATTGATGTTTTTTAAAATCCGTTGAATTAAATCGCAAATATAACGCGTGTCAGAGCCTCGTGCATCTTTGACGACATAATCTATCACATGCCGTTTAATTAGCTGATCACGTAATTCATCTTCATAATTTGAAACTATGACAATGGCAGGTATTTGAAACTCGGCAAGCAAGTCAATTTTTTGAAAGCTTTCTGAATCAAAATTAACAACACTAGAAATACTTAAAAAGAATTTTTTTGGGGAGTTTCTAAGGATGGCACGTGCAATACTAATTGAGTTTACTATAGTAACTTCTGCATCAAGCCGTTTTTCAATATCAAACTTTAAGGATTGAGCAAATTCGATATCTGGCTCTAAAACCAAAATATGAGATGCCGCACTATGATTGGCTCTTTCAGTTTTACGAATATTGCTGGCTACCATTTATAAATGAACCCATCTAACAATCCTGTTTACCTAAGGATTAAACCAATTTAACTTCTCTCTCAATAAAACCACTTCGCCAATAATAATCAAACAGGGCGCGCGCATTTGAGCAGCTTCAACCTTTTCAGCTATATCGCATATCGTTCCAGTCAGTACACGTTGCTTCTGTGTCGTGCCCTGCTGAATAACGGCAATCGGCATGTTAGCTGATATTCCTCTTGCAATCAATTGTCTGCATATTTCAGCCAAACCTACTAATCCCATATAAATTACCAATGTTTGATTAGGCCTCACCATCGCATCCCAATCTAAGTCTACTGATCCATCTTTTAAATGACCCGTCACAAATAAACAAGCTTGCGCATAATCGCGGTGCGTAAGCGGAATGCCTGCATAACTAGCCACCCCACTTGCTGCGGTGATCCCTGGCACCACTTGAAAAGGAACTCCGCGTTCCATTAAAGTCTCAATTTCCTCTCCACCTCTACCAAAAATAAAAGGATCCCCGCCTTTTAATCGTAATACGCGTTTTCCTTCAAGTGCCAGCTTTGCCAACAATTCGTTTATTTGCTCTTGTGGCATCGTATGCTGATCACGTGCTTTTCCTACATAAATTAATTCAGCATCTCGCCTTACAAGCTCCATCACCTCAGGACTCACTAATTTATCGTATATACACACATCACATTGCTGCATCAATCTCAATGCACGAAATGTGAGTAAATCAGGATCACCTGGCCCGCCACCAACCAAAAACACTTCACCTTTGTTAGTTGTCGCTTCCGTATTTTCTATTGCTGCTTTTAAAAAAACTCTCGCTGCTTCCTCTTGCCCTGACAATACACGTTCTACCAAGGGACCCTGCAAGATACCTTCCCAAAAAATCCGTCGCGCTTGGGTAGTCTTAAATTTAGCTTTTACTTTCTCTCTAAACTCTCCCGCAATTGAGGCAATTCTTCCATAAGCTGCAGGGAGCATGGTTTCAATTTTGGCACGAATATAGCGAGCTAGAACTGGCGCATTTCCTTCAGATGAAATTGCAATCACAATAGGACTTCGTTCTACAATCGAACCCATCGTAAACGTACATAGCGCCGGTGCATCCACAACATTCACTGGAACATTAATTTTCTTGGCAGCAAGAGAGACGGCTTCATTGGTCGCTTCTTCATCAGTCGCAGCAATAATCAAGCAGGCGCCATCTAACTGTGAAGGTTCAAATTTGGCTTTTAGGTGTTTAATCTGATTTGCATCAACCATGACTTGCAATTCAGCACAAACCAATGGAGATACCAACGTAATTGCTGCATTTGCTTTTAAAAGCATAATGACTTTGCGAGTAGCAACTTCACCACCGCCAACAACAACACAATGACGGTTGGTAATGTTAAAAAAAATGGGGATTGCTTGCATGAAAATGGTTACCTAAATTTTAGCTAACCATTTTCAAGGAATTAAAAAAATACTTCAATAACTAATCATAGTTTATCATCGATTTAATTTCAGTCTTAATACCGCTTATTAGATTTTTTACGCCATGTACTGCATGATCAATAGGCATTGCTATGTGACCTTTCACCCACTCCTCTGGCCTAGCTTTAAAGATAGTTGAATGTTGTTTTCCATCCCAACCTGGTGGCGCTTCTTTCGTATAGTAATAAACAGCAAAAGATTTACGCATGACGTTCTGTGGACATGTTAAAGGTGTTACACCGTGCCAGCTGTATTCTCCAGTTGCAAAACCACATGCTCGATTAAATTTAGGTTCAAAATAACCATATCGTTTCTTTACATTTTTATCCCATATATCTAAATAGCCACCATACTCTTCCTTCCAGTCTTTATTAAAATAGAACAAAATATTAACTCTTCTATGCAATTTCTTTTCTGGAATATAATTAAAATCAATATGGACATCTAAATGACCTCCAGAATTTGTTTCATGAATGCCTCCACCAACAAGATCTGGATCAGGTATTAAATTCTGAATACCGGTCATTTTTTCAACTTTAGAGACAAAAGCTTTTGAAGCAAGGATTTGATGAAGGGCTAAAATAGGCTGTGGAAATTTTTTATGATCTGTAATTTGAATTTTACGCTTTTCATTGATTGCAATAAATTCATGACCAAGACTCTTAGCTTCCTCATAAGAAGGAAATGCGTTGTAAACCTCATTGGCAAAAGACTCATCCAATATATTATCAATACAAAAATGAGCAAAAGGGGCTTGAATTACATTTTGATTGTTTAATTTATCTAAATGAATTGCTTGGTTGATTTCTTCCATTTACAAAACTCTCGTTTATAAATAAGCAATCATAAAACGCTTTCTTATGGTCAGTTTTGACTTACATCAAGAAAATTAAAAGCAGATAAATCTATTTTAATCGAGCGACATGAACATCTATTCCAAATGAGTGTTGTGATTAATAAAAACTAAAACAATAAAAAAAGGGCATCAATTAGATACCCATTAAAAAAACTGTCTGAGTCATCTATTTTATAATCGATTTAATCCCAGATTTAACACTCTCAAAAGCACGCTTAGTACTATCAATTGCGCTCACCATTGGCATTGAAACATTCCCTTTAACCCATTCTTTAGGTCTTGCTTTAAATATTGTGCTATGTTCTGTACCGTCCCAACCCTCTGGCGCTTCTTTTGTGTAGTAATAAACTGCAAATGATTTACGGATAATATTTGCTGGTGATGTCACAGGCGTTACACCATGCCAACTGTAGTCTCCAGTAGAAAACCCACAGGCGCGATTAAAGTCAGGTGAGTAATAACCTTTTCTGTTTTTTACCTCATAATCCCAAATTACAAAATAACATCCAAATTCTTCTTTCCAATTTTTATTAAAGTAAATAAGAATATTCACTCGTCTATGCCATTGTTTTTGCTTAATATAATTAAAATCAACATGGACATCTAAATGACCACCTGAGTTCGTTTCATGAATACCGCCACCATTTAAATGTGGATCTGCTATTAAATTTGGTATATTGAGCATATCACTGACTTTTGCCACAAAAGCATCAGAGGCTAATAGCTCGTTCAGTTCTAGAATAGGTTTTGGGAAATGTTTTGTATCAGTAATTTGAACTTTATATTTTTCGTTAACCGCCGCAAATTGACGACCAACAGATAAAGCATGTTCATATGAAGGAAATGCATCGTGAATTTCATTAGCAAAATCTTCATCCAAAAAGTTATCAAAACTAAAGTGAGGGAATGGATCTTTGCTTACAACGTCTTTGGATAAACGCGCAATATCCACCATGCTTTCATTCATATGCTATGTATTCCTTAAAATTGTAAATACTAGTATATAACAACTTTTATATTTACTGGATAGTCAATTTGAGCTATGTGCATGATTGTAAGTCGGTTAAATACTATCTTAAAATTCTTACAACTAAGTTAAAATAATGTTTTAAATTGAGTATCTAACCATTTTGAGCACTGTTAAAAAAATATTCATTAAATCCTTTGGATGTCAAATGAACGCCTATGATTCATCCCGTATGAAGGATATGCTTGAATCTAGTGATGGAATGGTAGAAACAAACTTACCTGAAGAAGCCGATGTTATTTTGCTTAACACATGCTCTATTCGGGAAAAAGCTGAAGATAAAGTATTCAGCCACCTTGGTCGATATATACCTTTAAAAGAAAAAAATCCTAACTTAGTTATTGGTGTAGGTGGTTGTGTTGCTTCGCAAGAAGGTGACAATATTATCAAGCGCTCCCCGCAAGTTGATCTTGTGTTTGGACCACAAACTTTACACCGTTTACCGGACATGATTAAAGTCCATAGAGCCTCAGGCAAAGCGCAAGTTGACATTT
This sequence comes from uncultured Methylophilaceae bacterium, assembly GCA_964352515.1. Taxonomy (GTDB): domain Bacteria; phylum Pseudomonadota; class Gammaproteobacteria; order Burkholderiales; family Methylophilaceae. Next base: position 7,433 of record CAYGSH010000072.1, read on the forward strand.
CATTTCCAGAAATTGAGAAGTTCGACCATTTACCTCCACCAAAAGTTGAGGGTTCTTCTGCTTTCTTGAGTATTATGGAAGGTTGTAGTAAATACTGTAGTTTTTGCGTTGTGCCTTACACACGCGGCGAGGAAGTTTCTCGCCCATTTGAAGATATTTTAACAGAAGCGGTTCAGCTAGCAGACCAAGGGGTTAAAGAAATTACCTTGCTGGGCCAAAATGTAAACGCATATCGAGCATTATACGAAGATGTTGATGCAGACTTAGCCATGCTGATTGAGACAATTGCCGAAATTCCAGCCATTGAGCGAATTCGATTTACCACAAGCCATCCTAACGAAATGTCCGATAGACTTATTGAATGTTTTGCCAATGTCCCTAAATTAGCAGTGCAACTACATTTACCCGTTCAAGCGGGTAGCGATCGTATTTTAATGGCAATGAAGCGCAATCATACAGTTTTACAATATAAAAGCACCATCCGAAAATTAAAATCAGCAAGTCCAAACTTAACCATAACTTCTGATTTCATCATTGGATTCCCTGGAGAGACTGAAAAAGACTTTGAGGCCACTGTTAAGTTAATGACTGATGTTGGATTTGATTACAGTTTTAGTTTTTTATACAGTCCTCGCCCTGGCACTCCTGCTTCATTTATTGAAGACAACACACCACATCAAGTTAAGTTAGATCGATTGAGCAAGCTACAAGCAATCAATAATTCACAAGGTGATGCGATTAGCCGAGCAATGTTAGGTACAACCCAACGATTGCTCGTTGAAGGCATTTCTAAAAAAGATGAATCAGTCTTAGTTGGTAAAACTGATAACAATCGTATAGTAACGATTGAAAAAAATGTAGCCTTAATCGGGCAGTTTATTAATGTAAAAGTTACCGATGTCGACAATCCAAAACGTCTGAAAGGGGAGATTGTTTAGTTCATGGAAATCACACTTACCCCAGAAGACAACACCCGCCTTGCAAATTTATGTGGCCCTTTAGACGAGAATATTAAGCAAATTGAAACAGCGCTTGATGTAAACATCAACCGACGCGGCGGACATTTTAGTATTACTGGCAAGCAAGAAAACATGCGGATGGCGGCGCAACTGATTGAAAACTTTTATATACGCGCTAAGAAAAACCCTATAGAGCTAGAAGATATTCAACTTGGTTTAGTGGAGCTTGATAAGTTAGATCCTGATGAAGTTGATGTTAGCGCAGCCATGCCTACACTCATGACGAGACGTGGTGACCTCCATGGGCGCACTCCGAGGCAAGTAGCGTATTTAAAGCAAATTCAAGATTACGATATTACGTTTGGTATTGGTCCAGCTGGCACAGGTAAAACCTATTTAGCTGTAGCAAGCGCCGTTGATGCCATGACCCGTGACCGCGTTAAGCGGATTGTTCTCGTCCGCCCTGCGGTAGAGGCTGGTGAGCGTTTGGGTTTTTTACCTGGTGATTTAAATCAAAAAGTTGATCCCTATTTACGCCCACTTTATGATGCGTTGTACGATTTAGCGGGATACGATACCGTCAATAAAATGTTTGAACGAAACGCAATTGAAGTCGCACCCTTAGCATATATGCGTGGTCGCACTTTGAATCAAAGCTTTATTATTTTAGATGAAGCTCAAAACACCACACCGGAACAGATGAAAATGTTTCTAACTCGGATAGGCTTTGGCACTAAAGCGGTCATTACTGGAGATGTGACACAAATTGACTTACAACGTGGTCAAAAAAGTGGCTTAGTTGAAGCGCAAAAGATTTTAACAGATGTTAAAGGCATCGCCATGACACATTTTTTAGCTGCGGATGTTGTAAGACACCCGCTAGTGCAAAAAATTATTAACGCTTATGAACGTTACGAAGCAAAAGAGCAAACTTAACATTAAACATTCATCACCTTACACTCTTTTTTTTAAAATTCATTTCTGAATATATTGAGCATTTTTAACTCTTGAAAAATATAGTTTTGCCTATATATGAAGGTTAAGCAGGTGCTTAATATAAGGCTTGCTAATATTTATTGCTTAATATTGAAAGGATAAAGAAAATGAGAGCTTATGATTTTAGTCCACTATACCGTTCTGCAATTGGTTTTGACCGCTTAGCGAGATTGCTTGATGATGCACAGCGTTCTGAGAGTGAAACTAATTATCCCCCATATAATATTGAACTCTTAAGTGAAGATAAATACCGCATTGTCATGGCTGTTGCTGGATTTTCTCAAGATGAGCTAGACATCGAATCCGAGCAACAAAAATTAAAAGTAACAGGTCGAAAAGAGACTGAGTCAGAAGATGTCACTATTTTACATCGAGGCATTGCGACAAGAAATTTTGAACATCAATTCCAATTAGCTGACCATGTTAAAGTGATAAGTGCAAAACTTGAAAATGGACTTTTAGAAATCGAACTAGAGCGTGAAGTACCTGAAGCACTAAAACCACGTAAAATTAAAATAGAATCAAACATAAATAAATTACTTGAAAAAAAAGCAGCTTAATTATTGATGCTGATTAATGATGGAGATATTTGTAATATCTCCATCATCATTTAGATTTTTATTTCTAAACTCACTGCCAGTGAATCTCCTATTTGAATATTCTCAGCTTTTCTCACTGCCGATTTAATTGGCAAGATATAGGCCTTAGATTCTTTATGTGGAAATATTGAAGTCTCCCAAACAGATTGACCAATGGTCACTTGAACACGAACAGCACCCCAGCCACGCTTTTTAGCAGTTAGGTTTTCATTAAAAAACTTAATTTCCTCAGATTTATCTTGAGGCAAATGAATAAAATGCCATGCAGCAGCTTTACTCTGCCACAACCAACATTGCCCTATAAAACTGAAACTTAAATCGATCATATACTTTTGTTCAATCTACACCTAAGTTTAACTCATCTATACAACTGACTTCAATGATATCAAAACCAAGTGAATAGACTTTAGATTCATCAAAAATCATAGTTTGCATCCCAACTTATTGCATTCATATATTGATGAATTAGGTTGAACGGCAACACATCGAAACATCGATTCTTGTTAACTCAATCGAAAATTTTATATTTTCATCGATTCTATTATTTTAATATCCTTTAACTTATTGAATTTATATAGTATTATTACTAACAGATAAATTAATATATCTTATATAAGATATATGTCTTTAGAATGGATTCTAAAAACAGTAT
>CAYGSH010000073.1:0-10038 GCA_964352515.1 uncultured Methylophilaceae bacterium
AACTATCAGTTTGATTAATAGTTCTACTACTTAAAACGGGCATAAGCCCGTTTTTTGTTGATGCTTTTATATCAATGGGCACTAGAACTAAATTTACGATGACGATGTCTTAAAACTATGAAAAAAGAGGAGTGTATATGAAACGGTATATTATACTAATTGGATTTCTCATTAGCGGATGCGCAAGTCAAAGCCAATTAGCAATAAATGAATACGCATGGACAGAACATACTTGTAGCGGAATAAAAAGTTGGAATGATTGCAAGCAAGCAGCATTAAACGCTTGCCCTGAAGGCTTTTATATTAGGAACGAGCTTGAAAACATTGTTATACAACGTCGTGTTTTTGAAACTGCATGTAAAAACCAAACTTAAGGCTAAGGTCGCTTTATCAAATCGGGGTTATGCCCGTTTTTTTACTATACCACTATGACATACAAAAGCCCGCAATTGTGCGGGCTTTGCTTTAATACTTACTGAAAATTCACTTCAATTAGTGAGTACCATTATTTTGGTAATAAGTATTATTTGTTCATTACGTACATTGTTACTTCAAAGCCAAAACGCATTTCAGTAGCTGCTGGTGTTGTCCACATAATATTTCTCCTTGGGTTAATTTCGAACCGACAATATGTCCTGTTCGTATGATTCTATTATCCATGTATTCTAAAATAATACCCTATGGCTGTTCATGAACTTGTACTCCATAAAATCATGAGTACTAGATAAAGTCATTTCTTGTGAATAGTTAGGGCATTTAAATTAAATTGAATAATCGATTTGTTATCACTTCAATTTTTTAACTACACTTTTTTGGAACCATGGGCTGATATAACTATCCTATTTTTTTAATTCTTTTTTAAAACAGATGCTTCCCATTAATATCGTTTGGTTTAAGCGTGATTTGCGTATTGATGACCATGCAGCAATTTCAAACGCGCTAAAAAGAGGGCCCATACTAGCTCTTTATTGCTGGGAACCTGCCATGTGGCAAGCTGAAGATGCCTCTTTATCGCAACAGGCATTTGTAGGTGAATGTCTTAAATCATTAAGAACCGCCTTAAAGCAACTTGGTATTACTTTGCATATTTCTTCAATGGGAATCATTGAAACACTAACGTTTCTCTTACAAAAACAGAATATAGCAACAATACATAGCCATGAGGAAACGGGTAACTTAATTAGCTTTAAAATCGATAAGTCAGTAAAAAAATGGTGTGATACACATCACATACAATGGTATGAGTACGCTCAAAATGGTGTGATTCGGCGACTTAAAAACCGAGATGAGTGGCATGCACATTGGGAGCTTCATATGCGTGCTAACCAGCATACTTTAACCACTATCAATGGCTGCCATCCAGTTATAAAACTACCCAAACAACCAGTGACGAAAGCCCGTGGTGAAGATAAACCGCTTCGTCAAACTGGTGGCAGACAGCATGCACTTAATCTGTTAAATAGCTTTCTTACGCATCGTTCAAGTCGATATCGCGGCGGCATATCAAGTCCAATCAAAGCCAGCGAAGCAAGCTCGCGCTTATCGCCTTATATTGCTTGGGGATGCATTTCAATGCGAGAGGTGGTCCAAGCATGTCGCACGACCATTGTTAATAGCCGTACTGAAGGCATAGAGACTAAACATCCTCTCATATTAGGCTTAAGAAGTTTTGAAAGTAGGCTACATTGGCATTGCCATTTTATGCAAAAATTAGAAAGCGAACCAACACTTGAACATAAACATATGCATAGTGCGCATAATGGTATAAGAGATGAGCACTATCAAGATATTGAGTCTCAAAGACGATTAATTGCATGGTGCAAAGGTGAAACAGGTTGGCCTCTAGTGGATGCATGTTTAGCTATGTTACGGCAAACAGGCTGGATAAACTTTAGAATGCGCGCCATGTTAATGAGTTCAGCCTCCTATTTGCTCTGGCTTCATTGGCGAGAAACAGGCCTACATCTAGCAAGAGAGTTTGTTGACTACGAGCCAGGAATACATTGGCCACAAGTACAAATGCAATCTGGTTCAACGGGTATTAACACCTTAAGAATCTACAATCCTGTCAAACAGGCGCGCGATCAAGATCCTCGTGGACAGTTTGTCCGAAAATGGATTCCAGCATTAAGACGTGTGCCAGATACTTGGTTATTTGAACCGCACCGGATGCCAACCAACCTGCAGGTGCAATATGGCTGCATATTAGAAAAAGACTATCCGCTACCATTTGTGAATATTCAACAAGCTATGCAGCAAGCTAAATCAAAAATTTCACTCGCCAGAAACAATAATCATCAGCAAGATGAAACAAAAAGTGTATTGCTTAAACATGGTTCAAGAACCCATTCAAGAAATAATAATAAGGCCAAAGGAAAGGTCATAAAATCACCACAACAAAGCACACTTTTTTAAACTTTTATTTGATTAGATAAATGAAATGAACACAATGAACATCACAAAGTGGGAAATGCCTAAAGAAGCAAAAGCACGTGATAAAGACCTCTACCAATGGTTTCCGCAAGCAGATAACAAGACATTACAGACATTATCTCCAAGTTTTAGAGGTGGTCGGCAACAAGCACTGATTAAACTTAACGCAGTTAATGGCGAGACCTACGGTAAAACAAGAAACTTTTTAAATGGTGATGTAACACACTTATCACCTTATTTAAGACATGGCTGTATTAGCATCCAAGATGCGGTTGATTTTGTGCGTGAACAATTTGGACAACGCGCTGAAAAGTTACTGAATGAATTTGCATGGCGAGAATATTGGCGAACTGTATGGTATACCTATGGCAGTGCCATCATGCATGATATGCAAGCGCCAAAAGTTGCTTTAGGCTTTAATGACCTACCGGATGATATTCAAGCAGCATCAACTGGCTTGCCCTGCGTGGACAGCTTTATCTCTCAACTTCAAGAAGTTGGCTATTTACATAATCATGCTCGTATGTGGTTAGCCGCCTACACTGTGCATTGGCGTTATACTGATTGGCAACAAGGTGCACAATGGATGCACGACCAACTACTGGATGGTGACTATGCCAGTAACCATCTTTCTTGGCAGTGGGTAAGCTCAACCTTTAGTCATAAGCCCTACTTTTTTAACCAAGAAAATTTAGCTAAATATACCCAAAATCAATACTGTGAGTCATGTAAAGCACAATGCCCGTTCAGAGACAGTTATGCAGCGATAGAACAACAATTATTTAAACCAACGCAACAACTTGCAAGGGCATATATCCCAAATAATCACAGAGATATTGCTAAGCGACAAGGCAATCAAACCATTGTTTGGGTTCATGATGAAATGCTAAATAGTGAACACTCACTTTTACGACTACCATACAAAAAACTATTTATTTTTGACCCTGATTATTACCAAAACTGGTCAATCCTACGCTTACAGTTTATTGCAGATTGCTTAATAGAAATGCCGATGGTGAGTGTTTGGATAGGTAAAACAAGTGCTGTAATCGCACAATTAAAAACACAACACATCATCACCCAAGAAACCCCAAATCAACTACTAAAACAGTTAGTAGCAGGCTACTCAGTTACATGGCAACCCGAACAAAAAGTTTGTACCAAGGCGCTTAAATCAGAAGATATTAAGAGCTTTTCAAAGTTTTGGAAAATTGCATCAGAAGATTTTATTGGAGCATCAGAAAATAAACAGAAATTTATTCACCATCGCGTATAATCCGGCAACTATTGAGCATACATGCAGTCGTAAGTATCATGGAACAAACGCAACTAGAATCACTTAGTATTTTTTATGATGGTAATTGTCCGCTATGTCTTGCGGAGATTCATGTATTAAAAAATAATAATCATCAACAGCTACTCACCTTTGTAAACGTACATGATGAAAATGCAGTAGACCAAACTATTAATTGTGATCTTGCCTTAGAAGTGATTCATGCCCAACTAGCTGGTGGTAAAGTGATTAAAGGTCCAAAAGTTTTTGAAGAAGCCTATAAACGCTCTGACCTAACGCTAATGAAATGGCTATTTTCATTTAAACTCTTCCAAAAATTTTATGCTGTGTTTTACCCTTTTTTTGCAAAGTTTAGACACCAGATTTCCAAGCTAATTGGCCCAATTATGTTGAAGTTAGCTAAACACAAATACCCTGAGTCATAGTCGCTTTTTAAAAAAATTTATATGGCAAACACCATGAAAACCCCTAAGCGTATCGTGAACCCAAAAAAGCTAATCAACAGTAAATGGACTGCTGTTACACCCAGCGATAAAGAGAAACACTTTATGGTGACAAAACTAATACCGCCAGAAGACGTGGATCAAGCCATTAAATTAATCGAACTAGAAGCCGTTTATTCCAAGCGCACCCAAACCTTACCTTGGCAACAACTCAATGAAACCAATATGTGGTTACAAGGCTGGGTTTAGTTAGTGAAGCAAATAATTTTCACCAAAAAATAAGGATTACTTAGCTGGCGCAGGTAGCTTTTCTTTTTTTGGCTTCTTCACTTCTTTATTACTTTTCTGACCTTTTCCCATGATACTTCTCCTATTAAATATTAAAGTAAAGACTATTCAATCATCATCAAATGAATGAAAATAGCGCTTGATAAAGTGTTACTGAATCGATTTGTGTGATCATTAATTTAAGTTTGGTATTCACCAAAACCACGTATTATTTCTTGCATTTAGGCAACATTCTTATCAGCGTATTATCGCGCATAACATAATGATGAAATAAACCAGCAACAGCATGAAGCCCGATTAAATAATAACCAACCGTGCCACCTGTTTCATGGATTTCTTTAATTAAATCACTAAGCTCTTTATTCTTGCCTATTAATGCAGGTAACTCTAAACCAAAAAAAGGAATTACCTTGCCTTTAGCACTAAGCATCAACCAGCCAAGTATTGGCAAACCTATCATAAGCAGATATAGCAAGATATGAACCGCTTTCGCCAACAACTGTTGCCATGATGGTGGTGTAGGTAAAATTGGTGGCCTTTGGCCTTTAAAAATAAAAAATAAACGCACCCAAATTAAAATCCATACACTAAGACCAAGCATAAAATGCCACATCTTTAATGCTTCTCGCGGGTCACTTCCCTTAGGGTAAAACTCTCTAAGCTCAATGCAGGCGTAAACAGCTACGATTAATAGAAGCATTAACCAATGCATTGCAATTGAGATTGGGCTATAACGGTTTGAATGTTCTGTTACCTGCATGACTAACTCCTCAGCACAGAATTGTTCTTAATAGAATTTTATTTTGCTTCATCAATCATTTTAACCATTTTTGCTTCCACCTCTTTTCCTATCTCAACTAAACTAGGATCTTGTGATAAAGAAGAAAGCATTGCTTGTGGCTTAATAAAACCAATATTGGTATGCCCTTGTTCTGTATAAACTGATATTCGGCAGGGTAATGCCATATTCAATTGCATGTCTGCAGCTAATACTCTTGCTGCTTGAGCTGGATTACATACCTCAAAAACTTGGCACTCTTCAGCAAACGCAACGCCTTTACTCCGCAAAGTAGCGCCCAAATCATGCACATGTAACACCCCAAAACCATTATGCACCACCGTTGATTTGAGTGCATCAACTGCCTCATTAAAAGATTTACTCGTCTCAACAATATAATACATACTCACCTTATAAAATAAGCCTTATTAAATAAAGGCAGTCTAACTAATCTAGCTGCCAACGTAACCATGTAAACAAAATATTACCGTACCCATTGCCACCAATAATATAAGTAGATTTCAATGCTATTTGCTTATAAGCAATAGACACCAAAGGTGCAATAACTGGGATTGGCAAATAATCATCATCTTTTCGTATCGTCACACCAGCGGTAATGCCAACACCTAATCTGACATGCTCAGCCGGTCGCCATATATTCTGAAAAGCGTATCCTGCAACTGGCTCTACGTCATTATGCGAATCTTGAAATGCAATAATGTACAAAGCATGCCAATCACCATCATTATCGAATCGATATTTACCAAGGCCTAAGCCCCATGGCTGTTCATTATAGGAATCAATTTTTTCTGCACTATAGTACTGCCGATTGTGCCAAGTATGGATAGGAATATAAAGCTCATAGTTTTCCGAATCCCATGTTTCAGACAAGGAGTCTTTCGCACGCGTCCACCTATCTGATATTGCTGACTCTTCTGCAAATGCGTATGTTGATACTATCATTGCAAATACAATAAATAGATATTTCAATTTAATTCCCATGTTTAGTTTAAGAGAATGATCTATATTGAAATAAAAATTGATAAGACTAGATCATAAATGCTATTACTTAAGCGGTAAAAGTAGCTTTGCGATTGTTAGGAAAGCTAAATTCATTCTTAATATTGGCTTACGTAAAGCAACGACAATAACAAGCGCGCCTATCATTATCAATTTAGGTTGCTGCTTTACTTTTTGAATTCCCGCATAGCATTTATCAAACAATTTGATAGGTTTTTCAAATGAATCAGCCAATATTTTGATGTCATTCCGCTGCTGCTCAATGCGCTTAATTAATCCATGACGCTTAGCTACCAACCGGTGCTTTTTCATTTCCCGCCGCCTAACGCAATTCTGTCTTTCATTATTTCCGCCAAACTGGCTGAAAATAATTTTGGTCTTGATTTACCCTTCAGCTGACGCGTCAAATAGACTGCAATTGTGCCGGCGATAATAAAATACAGAGCCCCTATTAAACCTATCGTCAATAATTGATATTGCTCCCAAAAAGCAATGATAACCAGTAGGGTTAATAAGACCATGCCTAAAAAAAAGAAAAACAGCATGAAGAAGCTCAAGAAAGCTAACCTCATCATCCTTAAATGATCTTCTTCTAAATCAACGGCAAGTAACTCTAACCTTGTTTGCGCAAGGTCAAGTAATGTATCCGTCAATGTCTTAATTGAGTTAATCAGTCCCATCGAATGTAATCATTAATGTCGGCGAGATGATGTTAAAAACCCGATTAAAAAACCAACGCCCCCTGCAATAATGGCAGACTGCCAAGGGTTCTCATGCACATACTCATCAGTCGTTTAGCTGCTTCTTTTGCTTTATCCACCATCGCCTCTTCGGCTTCAATCAATCTTGCTTTTGCTGTTTCCAGCCGCTCTGACATCGAAGCACGTAACTCTGTCAATTCTTTACTTGTTTTGCCAGTCGTTTCACGCAACATTGCTTCAGCATCGGCTACGACTGCTTTAACGTCTTTAACCAACTTTTCATTATTCGTTACCATTACTTCACTCCTTTAAAGTTAGACCTACATGAGTTTCATCATACAAGTTAAACATTAAAGGAGCTGTACGGTCGAGCACGTATATATGATGCGATTAAGTTTTACTGATCATGTTTAAATAAAGCGCTTCAACCTTCTTACGCGCCCATGGCGTTTTGCGTAAAAAGATTAAACTGGATTGAATACTAGGGTTGTTGCTAAAACATTTTATAGGGATGGATTTTGCCAACTGCTGCCAACCAAAATGTTCAACCAACTCTGTCAGCATCGTCTTAAGTGTAATGCCATGTAATGGATTATTGGGTTGTACATTAGGTGGAGTTGATGGCATTCACAGATGATAACTGAATAAGCTAATAACGGTTAGCTTGGGCTCAATTAAACAAACAAAAGCCCGCTAAATAAGCGGGCTTTTATACTGCACATAATTAAATCTAAGATTTACTATTTAGCGCAGATAGGGCAAGTACATCCTAGCTGATGAAACGGCCAAAAAACTTGCACTGTTGTTCTTTTGTAATGCATTATTTATTCATTACGTACATTGTTACTTCAAAGCCAAAACGCATTTCAGTAGCTGCTGGTGTTGTCCACATAATATTTCTCCTTGGGTTAATTTCGAACCGACAATATGTCCTGTTCGTATGATTCTATTATCCATGTATTCTAAAATAATACCCTATGGCTGTTCATGAACTTGTACTCCATAAAATCATGAGTACTGGATGCGTTTATTCAAGAGTGCTAGCTATCTTTAATCTTTTATAGCCTATTATTTGATACTATTCATGCATAACAACTAGCTATAGCATCTCCATTAATTAAAGAAAAATACATCAAACATATGGTTCAATACAACCCAAAAGACTGGCTTACGTTTATTTTCCGTTTTCACGAATCGGATACCTTTAGGCAACTCATCCCTATGATGATTTTGATTGGCTGCTATGCTGGCGGCATTGCTTACCTAGAGATAGAGTATTGGCAACTTTCTCAGCAAAGTCATGTTAAAAACATCCCGTTACTGCACACTACAGTCGGTTTTGTATTATCACTACTATTGGCATACAGAACCAACACTGCTTACGAGCGTTGGTGGGAGGGCAGAAAACTATGGGGTGCTTTAGTGAATAATAGCCGCAACCTAGCCATTAAAATTTCAGCCTATTGTACAGAAGATAACGACCGTCACTTTTTTAAAACAGCTATCCCCACCTATGCTGCGGTACTGGCAGAACATTTAGCCAATGAAGAAGTCAGTAAAATGCTATTTGCAGGCTTAGATTTAGAAATTGACCATAAAAAACACAGCCCAAACCAAGTAGCAAAACTCTTATTTCAAAATGCCAACCAGTTGTATACATCAGGCAAAATCACAGGTGAGCAGTTTTATATTATTAACGCCGAGCTTCAATCATTTACCGATATTTGTGGCGCTTGCGAGCGGATTAAAAACACACCTATTCCATACTCTTACAGTGCATTTATTAAAAAATTTATCTTCTTTTATGTTATGACTCTACCGTTTGGGTTTGTCTTTAATTTAGGCTATTACGTTATTCCAGTAGTGGTGTTTATATTTTACGTGTTAGCAAGCTTAGAGCTGATTGCCGAAGAAATAGAAGATCCTTTTGGTAATGATGATAATGACTTACCCACCAAAAAAATGGCTGCTAATATTAAAAGGCATGTGGAAGAGTTGATTTGACAATTGAGTTATTACTTTAGCAATTAGGAAGGTTGGGAATGCCCTATACGGGTATAGCGGTTAACGAAGTTGGGAAGACTCTTGCGGCCTTACTCCTATCGGTTGATTATCTTAAGATTGTAACTTCCTTCAATTTATCCATCTGTTTTGCTCGAGTAAACTCAATTCTTATATTAATGCATTACCCACTCCGCATCAGACACTAAACACATACCGCCATAACTTTTTAATAGCGGTCTAAGTGCCCCAACCAATGCAAATAATTGGTTTTCTGGGCATGCAATCACAAACGTAACATTTTCTAAGTTATCACCTAATGCCAAATTACCTTTTTCACCTCTTTGGCCATTCCCACCCACATGCTTATAAAAAGTGTAATCATGAATGTTAATATTTTTTAATGTAGAAATAACTGTCTCTTTTTCAGACGCCTCAATCACTAACTCAACTCTTTTAACACTCATCATAATAAAAATCCTTTTAGCAAGACGTTCGCAAAATGATAAAAAAGTGGAATACCAATCATCGTTCTATTTTCCAACTCTTTGCATCACCTAATAACAATTTAATGCTATTTTCTTACAAAAATATAATTCTGGATAATATATATAAGTGACGATATTAATATTTAAAACAGAATCATCATATCGACGAAGTATGAATAAATACGATGAATAAATAGAAGTTCGTTCCATTAACTGCATCTTCTTTTATGTGATGTCGTTACCGTTTGGGTTATCTGAAATTTAGGCGATTACGATATTCCAATAGTGGTTTTTCCATTTTACGTGTTAGCCAGCTTAGAGCTAATTGCCGAAGAAATCGAAGATCCTTTCGGCAATGATGATAGTGGCTTAACCACCAAAAATTTGGCAGTTAATATTAAAAGGCATGTAGAAGAGCTTTTATAGATTAGAATAAATGAGGTTTGACGTTATTTTTTCTTTATAAGCCATTGTTTGAACTTAAATACTAAAAAAATCGTCTCATTGACTGATAACCATCTAGGGTTTCCCATGCTTTTTTTCCGCTTACGTCTAGCCCACTTGTTGTTAATCTTATTAACAGGGCTGGCCT
>CAYGSH010000074.1:0-9838 GCA_964352515.1 uncultured Methylophilaceae bacterium
GTTTATAGTACTATTGGTTTGTTTTAATATACATAATAACGTATATTTTTTTATTATACGATATATCGTATATTGACAATTTATTCGGAATAACGTATATTTTATTGATGAGAAATTATTCAAAAACAACGATTGTTCGAACACCTGCGCAAATAGGTGCTGCTATACGTCGGCTGCGTAAAATAAGTGGCATTACACAAAAAGAACTCGGTAGCCGACTTTCCTTAAGGCAGGCAAAGATATCAGAAATAGAGAATGGTGCACCTGGAACGGCGCTGAATACCCTATGTGATGTCCTCGCTGCGCTAGAGTTGGACTTGCTGATTCAACCGCGTAGCCAAAGTGCAGATACAAGGATTGAGGACATCTTTTAATGGCGGATATGCAAAGAAATTCGCTTTTACGCGTTTTTCTAAATCGGTGATTAGTTGGTGTGCTTACCAGGAGATCAAGTGGAGCAGTTCATTTTAATTATGATCAAGATTGGTTAGCCTGGGAGCACGCTTTACCTATTTCATTATCATTACCATTAAGAGAAGATACCTATATCGGTGAACCCGTTACTACCTTTTTTGATAACCTCTTACCCGACAACAATGTAATCCTTCAAACAGTCGCAGGTAGGGTGGGTGCTTAGGACTTGGCGGTGCTTTTGTTGATTTCACTTATCAACTTTAGTTGACAAATATGGACATGTTAAGCTATTTCGTCAATTAAAATTGACCAAATATACTGTCAATATAAATTGACAGTATAATTAGGTCGTATAGTTTATGATAATTTAATCAATAGTTTGTAGATGAAAAAGAACGCTGTGAGCGTTCTTTTATAAAAGACGTACATAGTTCTAAAAGTAGTTTTAGAAAATATTATAATATTATTCTGATTTACTCATTTTATCATTATCTCTATTTTGCATTTCCTCTTTTTGTTTACTTAATTCTTCAGCCGCTTTTTCTTCAGCAATCTTATCTTTTTCTATAGTTTCAAGCTGTTCTTTTGTGGCTTTTTGACCAATCATTACTTCATTGTCTTTATTATTCTTACGATCAAATACTAAGTTATCCCCTAATATAACTCGAATCCAATCAGGGTAGCTGTATGCAGTTCCTTTATTATGATCAATGATTGCGCCAATTCCACCACCAAAAAGAATGTTACCAAACATACTACCATTTGCTCTAGAAATGGCTGTGCCATGACCTGTCTTTTCACCTTCTTTATCACACTTTATAAGTAAGTTTTTACCTGATCTGTGAACATTGACAGTCCCTGTTGATGTGGTAAACCATTCACCACGCTCATTTTTGGCACTACATGATGCACCTGTAATAATTTCATTGTTTGTAGAGTAAGTTTCGATTTGAACTGCTTGGTTTGAATCTTTAGTAATAGATGCACAACCAGAGAGGTTTATTACAGCTAATGTAAATATAGTGAGACGTAGTTTATTGTTCATTTTTATTTTTCCATGATAATTTTGATATAAAAAAATCATCCTGTTAAGTAATTAACAGGATGATGGGTCTTGCAATTAATATTTTACCGCTTTTTTGGTGGCATCATATCGGTAATGGTGCCTTCTTTTAATTCTGCAGCAAAGCATATAGTTTCTGAAAGGGTTGGGTGTGCATGAATGGTTAAGCCTAAATCATGCGCATCAGCACCCATTTCAATTGCAAGGCAGGCTTCTGCTAGTAACTCACCAGCATTGACGCCAACAATGCCAGCGCCAATGAGTCTATGCGTGGTTTTATCAAAAATAAGTTTGGTGGCCCCTTCCGTTCGTGCAACAGAAATAGCGCGCCCGCTTGCCGCCCATGGGAATGAAGCTTTATCCACTTCTATACCTTTTTCTTTGGCTTCTGTTTCCGTTACGCCAACCCATGCAACTTCTGGGTCGGTATAGGCCACGCTAGGTATCACGCTCGCAACAAATTCTACTTTATGACCAGCAATGACTTCCGCCGCTACTTTTGCTTCATGGGTGGCTTTATGGGCTAACATAGGTTGTCCAACGATATCGCCAATAGCAAAGATATGCGATACATTGGTGCGCATTTGTTTATCAACAGCAATAAAGCCACGGTCATCAACTGCTACACCAGCATGTTCTGCACCAATGTTTTTGCCATTGGGTCGGCGGCCAATTGAGACTAATACACGGTCATAAATCTCTACGCCTTTAGGCGCATCTTCACCTTCAAAGCTGACATGAATACCATCTTTTTTTGCTTCAATTTTGGCAACTTTAGTTGACAACATAATGCTTTCAAAGCGTTTGCTCATCCGTTTTTGTAGCGGTCGAACTAGGTCACGATCGCAACCAGTTATTAAGCCATCCATAAACTCAACCACGCTGACTTTTGTTCCTAAGGCATCATAGACCGTACCCATTTCAAGGCCAATAATACCGCCACCAATCACTAGCATGCGTTTTGGAATGTCGACAAGGGCAAGTGCGCCAGTAGAGTCCATAATGCGCTCATCATTGGCAGTTTTTTCGTCTAGGCCAGGGAATTTGGTTGCTTGTGAGCCTGCAGCGATAATGGCATTTTCAAATCCGATTTTGGTGATTTTGCCATCTTCAGCTGTGACTGCAATTTGTTTAGGGCTAGTAAAGCTGCCTACGCCTTGTACTACGGTGACGCCACGGCCTTTTGCCATTTGGGCTAAGCCGCCAGTGAGTTTTCCCACCACATCATTTGATTTCCAATCACGCAATTTGTCTAAATCAATATTTGGTTGACCAAAACTTAATCCATGGGATTGTGATTCTTCTGCTTCGGTGATAACTTTAGCTGTATGTAATAATGCTTTAGATGGAATGCAACCAACGTTTAAGCAAACGCCACCAAGCGTTGGATAACGTTCAATTAGGACAACTTGTAATCCTAAGTCAGCTGCTCTAAATGCGGCAGTATAACCACCAGGGCCAGAGCCTAAGACAACCAATTGTGTGGTGATGTCGTGATCTTCTGCAGCAGGCACCGTTTTTGGTGCAGGTGTGGCAACAGGTGCTGCTTTTGTTTCTGGGGCTTCTGTTTCTGTAGGGGCTAATGTTGCTGGCTCTTCTTTGGCAGCTTCAGCGGCTTCTACCATTAAAATTAGGCTACCTTTTGCTACTTTGTCACCGACATTGACTTTCACTTCTTTGACAACACCTGCATGCGATGATGGAATGTCCATCGAGGCTTTGTCAGACTCAACTGTAATTAGTGAATCTTCTTCAGCAATGGTATCGCCTATGTTGACAAGAACTTCGATTACGTCGACGCTATCAAAGTCACCGATATCAGGTACAAGTACTTCTACTAACTTACTCATGCATTTCCCTAAAAAGCTATGTTTAATTTATTTTAATAGCTGAATTTTAGCATTAAAGCAGTTTATTGCATGCTTATAACAAGTATTTAGTGTGGTTAAATATTCTGCAATATGGCTTGTTTGACGGATTTAGATTATTTCATTGATAGATTGTCTGGTTTTTTAACTGAGTCGTTAATTATTGGTTTTGTTTTCTTGGTTGCTGCTTTTTTTAACGTTTGTTGCTCATTCAATGCGCAGTAATCATGACCAAAGTTTCCACCCTGACCATCTGGTTCATAATAGGTGCTATTAAATATCCAGCGATTTTGATCATTTTTCTTAAAATCACCCATGCCTGTGCTGAATTGGTTTTTATGATTACCAAGCAGTTTGAATGTCATGGAGAATTGACGGCCTTTTGCCATTATTTGCCCTATGTATGTAGGCTGATTGTTTGTTTCGGTACTAAAGTCATATACACCATAAACATCGTGACTGGTGACCTTATTTAGCTTAAGAGTTACGCGCACTTCATAATCGCCAACGCTAGCATTATGACCTTTACAAGTGTACTCGCCACTGTAGTCATTTCCAATAAAGGCTGGCATTGCAAACAATGATGAGATTGAAATGTTTAATAGGAAAATAAGGCAGAATACTTGCTTAATCATGTGTTTGTTTTGTTATTTAAAAGATGATTGTAACTGTTAAGTGAGCTATAAAAGGTAAAAAAGTGTAACGCCTATTACACAGGTGAAATTCTAATTTATAATACATTTATCTAATGAATTTTTTTCACAATTGTAAGACTCAATTTATTTCAATCAGTTCCTTTCTTAATTCGCTTTTTCAGTCTTTTTTGGAGTTTTATGCAAGTAAAAAGTAATCAAGATTTTCGGCTATCGGCATTGCTTGCTTTTATTGCATTGCTTGCCTTAAGTTATTACATCTTTTTACAGAATCAAGCGGTAGCAATCACTGAGGCGCATCAATTAAAAGATAGTAAATTACAGTGTGTGTCTTATGCACCATACTATCAAAAAGGTGATTCGCCTATTGTAGAAGGTATGTGGATTGAACCCGCGCAAATTGAACATGATTTGCAGTTATTATCTAGCATGAGTCACTGCGTGCGAACCTATTCGGTAAGTCAGGGTATGGACTATGTGCCAGAAGCGGCTGCCAAATTAGGTTTAAACGTTTATTTAGGTGCTTGGGTTGGGTGGACTGACGCGGATAATATCAAGGAAATTAAGCTGGCCGCAGAAACAGCAAATGCCTACCCAAATACAGTAAAAGGCTTAATTGTTGGCAATGAAGTGTTGCTGCGTGGGGAGCAAGATGAGTTGGCAATGCGCAATTATTTTTTATTGGCAAAATCACTGACGAATATTCCAATCACTTATGCCGATGTGTGGGAGTTTTGGATAAAGCACAAAAGTCTTGCGCAGTATGTTGATTTTCATACCGTACATATATTGCCTTATTGGGAAGATAATCCTGTGGCGATTGAAGATGCAACCCAACATGCGGAACATGTGATGCAAAAACTGCAATCAATCTTTAACAAACCTATTTTAATTGGTGAAACAGGGTGGCCATCTGTGGGCAGGCAACGTAGTGGTTCTTCACCAAGCTTAGTGAATCAAGCCCAATATATTCGCGCATTTGTTAATAAAGCAGATGATAAGGGATGGCAATACAATATTATTGAAGCGATAGATCAGCCTTGGAAAAAATCATTAGAAGGTACTGTTGGTGGGTATTGGGGCTTGATGACGTTTGATCTTGTTCCAAAGTTTGCTTTTACAGGCCCAGTTGCAGAGCGGCATGACCATTACCGATTTGTATGGATTGGACTGATTGGCGGGTTGTTAATTGCTGGTTTTGCGTACTACCTTGGTTTGCAGCACACTATTTCGCTTGCAGGGCTCGGTTTTTTAGGCGCATTTGGCAGTATGATGAGTTATTTAAACTATGCTTACGTAATCAGTGTGAGTCGAGCCTGGGTGGAATGGATTGGTTTAGGCGGTTTGGCTGTTATTGGTTTAATGATGCTGTTGCTTTATATCATTGCGCAGGCAAAGACAAATCGTGTGTTGCGAAAGATTTTGCAGATAGGAAAGTTGATCATTGTCTGCGCTGCACTTGTCACAGGCTATTTACTGTATTTTGATGGGCGGTATCGTGATTTCCCAATCGTGTTATTTGCTTTACCCGTATTACTTATGCTGATGGATAAAGAAAAGCCAAAGCAGACATTATTGAACTGGCTTGGCATCGCATTGCCTGTGAGTTTGGCAGTGATGTTTGCGGTTTTGTGTTATATAAAAGAATCCAATAATAGCGCAGCAATTTCTTGGTTAGGCCTAACCTTACTGTTGGCATTCACCAGTTGGCCACGATCCAAAAAACAATACTAATTAAAACAAGAATAGAGTCATTGCGAATGCAATTTATCAAGCGAATTTATTTTCCGATTTTATTTGCCACTATATTTGCGGCCATCCATTTTGGCTTATGGGCAATTGCCAACCAAGCTTTGCCCATGATCAATGTTGAGCCAGCTGTGTATGGGTTTGCCTATAGTGGATATCAATCAGATCAAAGTCCCTTAGAACGACGGTATCCAAATACGGCGGAGTTAGCACGTGACCTTAAACTGCTAAAAAAACTAACCAATCGTATTCGTATATACACCTCTATCGAAAATAGTGAAGTTGTTGCCTTGGCGGATAAAGAAGGACTTTCTGTCATTGCTGGCGCTTGGATTAATGATAATCGCTATGCAAACTCGCGCGAGATTGCTGCGCTGAAAGAAAAGTTGCTTTACTACGATAATATTGAAGCAGCGATTGTGGGTAATGAGGTATTGCTGCGTAATGATTTATCGGTATCGGATTTGATTGCGTATTTAGATGTGGTACGGGAGGATACTGATGTACCTGTTTCCACTGCAGAGCCTTGGCATGTTTGGCTAAAAAATCCTGAGCTAGTGAAACATGTTGATTATATTGCCGTGCATTTATTGCCTTACCATGAAGGGCTTCCTGTCGAAAAAGCACCACAATATGCGATTGATCGATATCAGGAGTTGATGCAAGCATATCCTCGTAAACGAATTGTGATTACCGAAGTTGGCTGGCCAAGTAGTGGGCCAACTATTGGCGCATCAGTTGCAAGTGATGTAAATCAAGCTAGATTTATCCGAGAGTTCCTTGCAAGAAACGAGACGGAAAATTATGAATATTATTTAATGGAAGCAATCGACCAGCCTTGGAAGGTGAATGTTGAGGGTTGGGCTGGTGCTTACTGGGGCATGTTTGATGCCAAGCGAATTGAGAAGTACTCCTTACAAGGCAATGTGGCTAAAGATGATCGCTGGGCAGAAAAAGCACTTTGGGCAAGTTTAATGGCATTCATTCCCATTATATTTATTGCATGGCGCTTTCAAAGTTGGGGTCTAGGTGGGGTTGTATCCATGGCCGTGTTGTTACAAGCTTGTATAACTACCTTAGTGATTGCATGGAATTTGCCAGGCGATTATTACTATACGTTAAGAGACTTTATTATTTTGGCTGGATTAATAATGGCCATGGCGCTGACTTCCTTGGTATTGATGATCTATGCGGTTGAATTTAGTGAGGTAATGTTTAAACGAAATTGGCGTCGAATTTATCATCGAAAAACACCCTTGCTAGCAAGTGAAGAGTTGTTAGTGTCGATCCATTTAGCTTGTTATAACGAGCCACCTGAGATGGTTATTGCCACCATTGAAAGTTTACAGGCGCTAGACTATACAAACTATGAAGTCATTGTTGTCGATAACAATACCAAGGATGAGGCTAAATGGAAGCCAATAGAAGCGTATATGGCTACTTTACCGGAAAATTTCCATTTTTACCATTTGCCCACTTGGCCAGGATTCAAGGCGGGCGCACTGAATTTTGCACTGTCCAAAACACATTTTGATTCAGCAGTGATTGGGGTTGTAGATGCAGACTATGTGGTTGCTCCAGATTGGCTAGCAACTCTAGTGCCTCATTTTGTAGAATCGCAGGTTGCGGTTGTGCAAGCGCCTCAAGCACATCGTGAGTGGGAAAACAATTTTTTTAAACGCATGTGCAACTGGGAGTTTGAAGGTTTTTTCCGGATTGGCATGCATCATCGTCACGAACGTAACGCGCTGATTCAACATGGCACCATGACATTAATAAGACATCAGGCATTAAAAGACTTAGGTGGCTGGTCCGAATGGTGTATTTGTGAAGATACAGAGTTGGGACTGCGCTTATTAGAAGAAGAGTATGAGTTACGTTATGTGGATGAGACATTTGGTCGAGGACTGACACCAGCAAGTTTTGGGGCATTAAAATCACAGCGCTATCGCTGGGCATTTGGGGCAATGCAGATTTTAAAAAGACATATGCCAAGACTGATTGGAAAATCATCATTAAGCTTTAGTCAACGCTATCACTTTTTAACCGGTTGGTTTGGTTGGGTAGGGGATGCACTTCAATTAATATTCACCATTGGTTCTATTGGATGGACGTTGTTGATGTTGTTCTTTCCAAAGATGTTTAGTTTGCCTGTTTCGATAATGATTGTGCCTATTCTTTGCTTTTTGGTGATTAAGGCAGCATTAGGCCCCGTACTCTATCGTAAAACCATGCAGTGTAAATGGGTAGATATTTGGGGAGCTTCTCTTGCAAGTTTAGGTTTGTCTCACGCAATTGCCCGCGGGGTGATGATGGGCTTAGCTAAAAAAGCAGGCGTCTTTGTCGTAACGGCCAAAGGCAAAGCAACGGCAAGCAAATGGAAAGTGCTTAATCCGATAAGGGAAGAATTTTTGATTTTAGTGGCTTTGCTCTTGTCTGCTTTTGCGATGTTGCACACAAGAGGTTTTGGAAATAGTGATGCGCAATTATGGGTGACTTTATTAACCTTGCAATCAATGCCATATGCTAGTGCGCTTGCTTGCCAATTGATCTCACAGAAAGATTAAATATCGCGACAAATCGTACTATCATCGAAGATAGATTGTAAACAGCTATGCCAAGCTAATTCTTTCTGTACAAAAGGCATGGTATGCGCTGGACTAGTAGAAGGCAATCGTATAAGTGCTATATCTGTTAGGTTCAGCGTAGCTTGTATGAGTTTTTTAAAGCTTCTTTCTGCTTCAGCGCCATTAAACGCAATTAAACGAATCTGTTTATGGCTTTTTAGAAAAGTCTTGAAATCATTTGGTATGCGCGAGCCTGCTTTAATGGCGCTATCTAAACTGCCTTGACGTTCACAATGTTTCAGTACATCCCATACCGCAACATTTGCAACTTGCAATGCATTAACACGTGCTTGGTATGAGAGAGTTGGCGAAAAGTCAAGTAAGCTGCCCATGATTGGCCAAAATGCATTTCGAGCGTATGCGTAATATTGATTGGCTATTAGTGATTCATGTCCAGGCATGCTACCTAAAATTAAGACTTGTGCAGTTGGGGTTGTAATGGGTGGAAAACTTGTTATCAAAGCAATTAAATGAACGCAATTATTGATAGGGATGAAAAAAGGCGCTTAGGCGCCTTTTATTAAACACTTATAAAAGTAACCTTCTTACATCACTTAGCATCATTCTTAAATGGCTGGTAAAACGAGCACCATCTGCTCCATCTATCACGCGGTGGTCATAGGATAGTGATAGTGGGAGCATTAATCGGGCTTCAAAATCGCCACTTTTTTCATCATAGATAGGCTTCATGCTTGAGCGAGACACCCCTAGAATCGCCACTTCTGGGCAGTTAATTATGGGTGTAAACATTGTGCCACCAATGCCGCCTAGGCTTGAAATAGTGAAACACCCACCTTGCATCTCTTCGACTTTTAATTTCCGTTCACGTGCCTTGGCAGAGAGCTCCATTAAGTCGGTTGCGATATCAAGCACATCTTTCTTCTGGACATCTCTTACTACTGGGACAACAAGGCCGTCAGGCGTGTCACAGGCAAAACCAATATTGTAATAATTTTTAAGAATTAAATTATCACCGTCTGGAGAGAGTGATGCATTAAAACTTGGGTAAGCTTTAAGTGCGTTTACCGATGCTTTAATTAAAAAAGCTAGCATTGTGAGTTTGACGCCACGTTTTTCAGCTTCAGCTTTCATTGATTTACGAAAGTCTTCTAAATCAGTAATATCTGCTTCATCAAATTGGGTAACATGTGGTGCTGTGACCCAGTTGCGATGTAAGTTAGCGCCAGAAAGTTTTTTGATGCGCGATAACGGTTTTGTCTCAATTTCACCAAATTTCGTAAAATCAATGACAGGCATTGCTAATGTTGCTAAGGCACCAACACCCGCACCCATGTTATCTGATCTTGGTTTGGCTAATTCACCTTTAACGTAACTTTGCACGTCTGAAGATAAAATTCTATTTTTCGGACCAGTACCTTGCACATGCTTGAGATCAACGCCAAGTTCACGCGCAAATTTACGCACAGATGGGCTAGCATGAGATTTTCTCTCTCTATTTGTATC
>CAYGSH010000075.1:0-9608 GCA_964352515.1 uncultured Methylophilaceae bacterium
CATATGAGCAATCGCTTTATCAATAGGCCAAGCCTCTTTATATGGTCGTTTTGAGGTAAGTGCATCAAATACATCAGCTACTGTCACTATTCTTGCAGATAAAGGAATTTCTTGCCCTTTTAATCCTGCAGGATAACCACTACCATTAAATTTTTCATGATGACATTCAGCTATTTCAATTGCTGTCTGAAAGATTTTGTGACCTTGCGCTTCCATTTGCGCTTCGCATCGACGTAACACCTCACCTCCAATAGTTGGATGCAGTTCTATCTCTTTCCTTTCATCAGCATTTAATAAGTTTGCTTTTAGAAGTACACCATCCCTAACACCCACTTTTCCTATATCATGCATAGGTGCAAAGCGAAAAACATCTCTTACATAGGCAGGGGTTATATTTCGTATATAAGGCCCTTTTCTACCTAACTCTTCTGCAATCAAAGCAGAATAATGTGCCATACGTAATAAGTGATCACCCGTTTCAGGATCACGACTCTCGGCAAGTTTAGCCAAGCCCTCAACTGCTGATGCCACAAGGCTTTCTACAACAATCGTTTTTTCTAAAACATGCGTGATTGTACTGCCAATATTTGCCAAAAACTCTACATGCGCTTGCTGAAATGTTTGATTGTTGCTGGCAAAAATCATGACAGCACGGCTTTTACCCTGAATAAGAAGAGGCAGAAAAACTGCTGCGTTTAAGTTATTATCTACTAAAGTTTCATCTATGCTACCTTTGCCCACATGATCTGTGACATAAGACAATGCCACTGGTTTTTGATATGCTTTTCCAAAACCGCCTATATGTGCATTAAAGCTATCACCCTCTCTTAGATTCAATGAAAGTGGGGTATAGCATCGTTCAAGTAAAAAATATTTACTGTCTGGACTACTAAAAAAAACACCTACCCAGTCAAAAGGGACAAAACTTTGAAATTCTTCATATACAAATTCTAGCGTTTCTTCTAGTTTTTTGCCTTGATTAATTCGCTCAGTCAATTTAAACATACTACTTAAACGTTTAGTTAAACGATTGAATGCATGAGTCATTTGACCAATTTCATTTTTCTGTTCTACTGGTAATTGATACTCAAAGTTACCATTGGCAACCTGACTAAACCCTATAATAGTAGTATTGAGCGGTTTAAATATATATCGATACAAGATAGCTAAAATCATCATTGAAAATAATAGGCCAACGCCGAACGAAATCCATTGAAATAAACGAATAAAATCAAGCTTCTCTTCCATCATATCTTTAAATGCAATGGCTAAGCGTTCAGATGATTTGATTAACTTATTGCCATTTTGGCTTATGTATTCTGCTGCATAATTAAGCTGTGGCTCTTTAAGGTTGTTACCAATTTTTTCATCGAGCCCTCTCTTAAACTTCCTCCAATCAGCTCCTGTAATATCCATTTGTAAGCGTGATCGATCGTCCCAAGTGCATTGAATCTTGCTATGCTTTCCATGACCTCCTAATTCAGCATCAATCACTCTTGATTCTAATGAAAGTGTAATTTTTTCGAATAAATTAAGTTGTTTTTGTAAGTTCGGCCAATAATTTTTCAAGTCACGATCGTACTTGTCAAAATCATCTGGCGCCTGTTGAGCATAGTTAATTGATTGCTCTGTCATTGTTTGACTCAGCACGCGCAATTGGCCAGTAAGATTAAGAATTAAATAGTCATGTTGACGAAGGTTAAGTGCGTATAAGGTATAGCCTAATGATGCTGCAAGTAATAAAAATATGACAAACACAGCTAAGCCAATTTGGACACGTAGTGATTGAATCCAGATAACCGACATGACTAAAGTGCCTTAAATAAATTGGTGACGATAGAATATGAGCTTTAAAAATATATCAACTCATCAATTAGTCACTTTTATTAACATACCCTTACAAGAAATTACTCTAGTACAATTTAAGATATTAAGAAAATTAAAATTAGCAACTTCTAAATTCACCATTAGCCAATACATCCTAACTAGTGCTTCGTGATAAAATATATACTTAATAAGGAATCAAATGAAAAATTTATCCACGAAACAAATCGGCCATTTGCGTGGCCTTGCTCATAATCTTAGTTCAGTAGTCATGATTGCAGAGAAAGGGCTCACTGAAAACGTATTAAAAGAGATTGAATCTGCCCTAAATGCGCATGAGCTGATTAAAATCAAAGTTGCTGGCGATGATCGTGATGTACGTAAAGCCCTATATTCATCTATTTGCGAAAAAACCAGTGCCATTGCTGTACATCATATTGGCAAACAACTTGTCATTTACCGTGCTAGTAATACTATTAAAGAAAAAAACAAAATCCACATCCCTAATATGTAATCAGAAACGCTAATCTATACGGCTATTACTTAACACCAGAGCAATCCCTAGAAAACATTCCATTAAATAAATTAAGCCGGAAACACCATGCCAAGAAGCAAATTCTTTTGCATACTGACTTTCCATAACATTCATTGGGTAGGCATTTGACTTTAATTGTGCAAGATGAGCCTGAATACCAAAATGACCGAGGATAATGAGAATGAGCATTATCATGACGATCCAAAAGTACTGGCTTTTTATACTTGTAAACCCAAACGATTTGAGCTGATGAGTGAGCAACAATAGAGCGCTAGCAATACCAATGTAACTGACTGAAGTAAACAGATGTCCTGCAACAGTTCCCGCTAATTGTCGATCTTTAATGGTTTCAAACAAAATGCTTGCGCTAATCCCTGTCATCCAAAGCGAACCAACCCAAAATGTTGTGACCAGAATAGAGAGTTTGCGCCACATCGCTAAATGTATAACACCTCTAGCACTTCGTATTCTTTAATTCCGCCTGGTGCTGCCGCTTCAGCAATGTCTCCTTCGGATTTACCAATAAATGCGCGTGCAATTGGTGACGCGACTGAAATCTTGCCTTGCTTGATATCCGCTTCATCCTCGCCAACAATTTGATATGTTTTAATATCCCCAGTTTCTAAGTCTTCATAACGAACAGTCGCACCAAAGACTACGCGGCCTTCTGCATTCAGTGTTTTAGGATCAATCACTTGCATATTTGAAAGCTTTGCCTCCAACTCTGCAATGCGGCCTTCGATAAAGCTCTGCTTTTCTTTTGCAGACTCATATTCCGCATTCTCGGACAAGTCTCCCTGCGCTCTTGCTTCAGCAATTGCTTGTATCACATTAGGTCTGTCTTCAGACCTTAATCGATGTAGCTCTTTTTTAAGTAATTCAGCACCAAGTAAAGTTACTGGAATTTGATTAACTGCCATACTGCGAACCCTTATAAAAAACAAACCACACTCGCCTGAGCGTGGTTTTGAAAAATGACCCTGAATGAACTAGTTTATTTTACGAAAGCTTTTTGTGCAAGTCTTGTATTGACTCTACATGTAACTCTTTCATATACGCCATCCCAATACATGCAGCCTTAGCACCTGCAAGAGTGGTGTAATATGTCACCTTATTTTGTAATGCACTATGCCTAATCTCATAAGAGTCAGCAACCGCTTTTTTATCTTCTGTGACATTAACAATAAAATCAATTTCACTGTTTTTTATCATATCAACCACATGCGGACGACCTTCTGCGACTTTATTAACTGCCTTTACAGTCAATCCATTTTCTACCAATGTTCTTGCCGTCCCCTTTGTTGCAACCAACTCAAAGCCAAGCTTAGCTAAGTCTTGCGCAATTTCAACTACATTTTGGTGATCTTCGTTACGCACACTAATAAATGCCTTGCCAGACTGAGGTAGTTTTACAGAAGCCCCCATTTGAGATTTCACAAATGCTTCTGCAAAAGTACTACCAATTCCCATCACCTCACCAGTGGATTTCATTTCCGGACCTAGAATAGTATCTACGCCAGGAAACTTAATAAACGGGAAAACAGCCTCTTTAACAGAATAGTATGGCGGTATAGATTCTTTGGTCACACCTTGTGATTGCAAGGTTTGACCGACCATACAACGTGCCGCAATTTTAGCCAGTTGCAACCCACATGCTTTAGAAACAAATGGAACAGTGCGAGATGCACGCGGATTCACTTCTAACACATAAACAGTTTCACCTTGAATAGCAAACTGGACATTCATCAACCCTTTTACGCCCAATGCCTTTGCCATTTTAACTGTCTGCAAACGTAGTTCATCTTGCATTACTGCACTTAGACTATACGGTGGCAAAGAACATGCAGAATCTCCTGAGTGAACGCCAGCTTGTTCGACATGCTGCATAATACCGCCTATAAGCACTTCTTCACCATCGCAAATAGCATCTACATCAACCTCGATGGCATCATTCAAAAACCGATCAAGCAAGACAGGTGAATCATTAGAAACTTTAACCGCTTCACGCATATAACGCTCTAACTGACTTTGTTCATGCACAATTTCCATCGCACGGCCACCAAGCACATAACTAGGACGAACCACCAGTGGATATCCAATTTGCTCAGCAAGTCTTATCGCCTCTTCTGGCGCACGAGCTGTTCTATTGGGTGGCTGCTTTAAGTCCAGATCACTTAACAATTTCTGGAAACGCTCTCTATCTTCTGCGCGGTCAATTGCATCTGGCGTTGTTCCAATAATTGGCACACCGGCCTTTTCTAAAGCACGAGCAAGTTTAAGTGGGGTTTGACCACCATATTGTACGATAACACCTTTAGGTTTTTCTAAATGCACAATTTCCAGCACATCTTCTAGGGTTACTGGCTCAAAATATAAACGATCGGAGGTGTCATAATCGGTAGAAACCGTTTCAGGATTACAATTCACCATGATTGTTTCATAACCATCTTCACGCATCGCAAATGCTGCATGAACACAACAATAATCAAACTCAATACCTTGTCCGATTCGGTTTGGCCCACCACCAAGCACCATGATTTTATCTTTGTCGCTTGGAAGTGACTCACACTCCTCTTCATAGGTAGAGTACATATACGCTGTATTAGATGCAAATTCAGCAGCACAAGTATCGACGCGTTTGTAGACCGGCCGAATATTGAGTGCTTGGCGATATGCTCGAACTGCATGTTGGTCAGTATCTAATAACATAGCTAACCTTCTATCAGAAAAACCAGCACGTTTTAGCTGATACATTGCTTCCTTGTCTAAATCAGCAATATGCTTCCCTGCAAGTTCTTTTTCACGATCTATAATGTCTTTAATCTGGGCCAAGAACCAAGGGTCAATTTTACTAATATTAAATACTTGCTCTACACTCAAACCCATCCTAAAGGCATCGCCCACATACCAAATACGTTCAGATCTTGGCACACCAAGTTCTTTTGTAATGAGATCAATATCTTTACTTAATGGATCAAGACCATCAACGCCAACCTCTAAACCACGAAGTGCTTTTTGAAAAGACTCTTGAAAGTTTCTGCCTATAGCCATCACTTCACCAACAGACTTCATCTGTGTTGTTAAGCGACTATCCGCCTGTGGAAACTTTTCAAAAGCAAATCTTGGGATTTTTGTAACAACATAATCAATTGAAGGTTCAAAAGAAGCTGGAGTTTGCCCCCCGGTAATGTCGTTTTTTAACTCATCAAGCGTATACCCAACCGCAAGTTTTGCTGCAACTTTAGCAATAGGGAAACCAGTTGCCTTGGAAGCTAGTGCAGAAGAACGTGAAACACGCGGATTCATTTCAATAACGATCATTCGTCCATTTTCAGGATTAATGGCAAACTGTACGTTTGACCCACCTGTATCCACACCAATTTCACGCAAAACAGCTAATGATGCGTTACGCATGATTTGATACTCTTTATCTGTGAGCGTTTGCGCCGGTGCAACTGTAATTGAATCCCCTGTGTGGACACCCATTGGATCAAGATTTTCAATTGAACAAATGATAATGCAATTATCAGCAGAGTCTCGCACCACTTCCATCTCATACTCTTTCCAACCAAGCATGGACTCTTCAATTAATAATTCATTAGTAGGAGAGGCTTCTAAACCTCTTTCACAAATAGCAACAAACTCTTCTCTATTGTAAGCAATGCCTCCACCACTTCCACCCATAGTAAATGATGGCCTGATAATGGCAGGAAAGCCAATATTAGCTTGTACTTGCAAGGCTTCTTCCATACTGTGTGCGATTGCTGACTTAGCAGAACCAAGACCAATTTTAGTCATTGCCTCTTTGAATTTTTGACGATCTTCAGCTTTGTCAATTGCTTCTTTTGAGGCGCCAATCATTTCTACATTGTATTTTTTTAGTACCCCATGCCTATCTAAATCTAGAGCACAATTCAATGCAGTTTGACCACCCATTGTTGGTAACAAAGCATCTGGCTTTTCTTTTGCAATAATCTTTTCAACCACTCTCCAGTTAATTGGCTCGATATATGTCGCATCGGCCATTTCTGGATCAGTCATAATGGTGGCAGGATTTGAGTTCACCAAAATGACACGATAACCTTCTTCACGCAAAGCTTTACAGGCCTGCGCGCCAGAGTAGTCAAACTCACATGCTTGTCCAATTACAATTGGTCCTGCACCGATAATTAAAATAGATTTTATATCTGTACGCTTAGCCATTAGCCAGCCTTCCTTTCTTGCATCATGCTAATGAAGCGGTCAAACAAATAACGCATTTCCATCGGCCCTGGACTTGCTTCAGGGTGACCCTGGAAACTAAAAGCTGGTTTATCTTGCAAGGCAATACCTTGTAAGCTTCCATCAAATAATGAAACATGTGTTGCTCTCACATTAGCTGGAAGACTTTTTTGATCAACAGCAAATCCATGGTTCTGGCTAGTGATGTAAACACGCTTATTTTCTAAATCTTGCACGGGATGATTGGCACCATGATGGCCAAATTTCATTTTCATTGTCTTTGCACCACTTGCCAATGCCAATAATTGATGACCTAAACATATACCAAACATTGGAATGTCTTTTTCCAATAACTGTTGAATTGCATGAATTGCATAGTCGCATGGTTCTGGGTCACCAGGCCCATTGGATAAGAAAATCCCATCAGGTTGATAACTCAAAGCATCTTCTGCAGTCGCCTGTGCTGGCAACACCGTTACTTTACAACCACGCGAAACTAACATTCGTAAAATATTGCGTTTAACACCATAGTCAAAAGCAACGACATGAAATGACTTATTTATTGGCGCAACAAAGCCATCCTCTAACTGCCACTCACCCTCTTCATACTCGTATGCAGTTTGACAAGTAACTTCTTTGGCCAAATCCATTCCTGTCAAACCAGGAAATGCTTTAGCTAAGGCAAGCGCTTTTTCAACATCATCACCAACATAGATACAACCTGCTTGGGCACCCTTTTCACGCAGTACTCGCGTTAGTTTACGTGTATCGATATCAGCAATTGCTACAATCTGATTTGCATTTAAGTAGTCCGATAAAGTCTGATCGCTACGGAAGTTGCTTTCCAATAAAGGCAAATCTCTAATGACCAAGCCAGCAGCACAAACATTACCTGACTCTACATCCTCTTGGTTTGTCCCAGTATTGCCTATGTGCGGATAAGTTAAAGTAACAATTTGTTTAGTATAAGATGGGTCTGTCAGAATCTCTTGATAACCAGTCATTGCAGTGTTAAATACCACTTCACCAACCGTATGGCCTGAGTCTCCAATTGAAGTGCCTTTAAACACTGTTCCATCTGCCAACACTAATATTGCTTGTGTCTGTTTTTCAGGGCGCGTTTGCGACAAGTGAGACTCCTTAAATTTATACAGTTTCGTTTTTTTTCGCGCTCTTTGCGGCAATGAATATTCACTGCTGGCGCTAGACATGCAAAACGGGAAAAGTGGTATGCTCTTCCCGTTTCAAGAATTGACGAATTATATCGGGATTAGACTTTTCTATCAAGCATCAAGAGCTGATGATTGTGATAAGTTTTTAAAAAAACTTGAGCACAAACTGCACCAATTAAAGCTGTGAACATATCCCATTGCGTATCCCATATATCTCCCTGTGTCCCCAGGAAGGCTTCAGCTGCAGTACCTGAGCCAACTGCAACCCACCATTCAATGAGCTCATAAAAAGCACTGATGCTTAAACAAATACAACAAACAATAAAAAATAGCCATTTATTTTGCAAAACAACATGTTTACGAATTAATACTTCACGAGCAATCATGGCTGGTACAAAGCCTTGGGCAAAGTGACCCAGCCGGTCGTAATAATTACGGTCCAAATCTAAAACATCTCGTAACCAACTGAATAATGGGACCTCGGCATAAGTATAATGCCCCCCAACAAGCAAAATAAGCGCATGCAATAAAATCAAACCATACAAAAGTTCAGTGAGCGGGAATTTTTTGCCTGTCAAAAAAAGGACTGGTAATGCAATAACAGTTGGCAATACTTCTAGAAACCAAGTTAATAAATCATGTGGCCTATTTGCTGACCAAACAAAAGCAACAATAAATATCAAAAACAAAATCAGGAGATAATTATCTGGTTTTTTCAGTAGAGCACCCAAAATAATTTACTTGCGATTACTTTCTAAAGCCAAGGACATCTTGCATATCAAAAAGGCCAACCGCTTTATCTGATAAGAATTTTGCAGCTCTAAGCGCACCCAAAGCAAAAGTTGCTCGACTACTTGCTTTATGTGTAATTTCTACGCGTTCACCTGTTCCTGCATAAATAACGGTATGATCCCCAACGACATCACCACCACGTAAGGTAGCAAATCCAATTTTGCCTGACTCTCGCTCACCCGTTACACCTTCGCGAGCATAAATAGCACAATCTTTTAAATCTTGACCAATACCTTTTGCTGCAGCTTCTCCTAAGCGTAATGCCGTGCCTGATGGCGCATCAACTTTATGACGATGGTGCATTTCAACAACTTCTATATCATAATTTTCTTTTAGCACTTGCGCAGCTTGCTCAACTAAATTGATTAACAAAGTAACCCCTACGCTCATGTTAGGAGCAAAAACAACTGCATTCTTTTTTGAAGCAGCTTCAATTTTCGCCTTTTCATCATCAGAAAAACCTGTTGTGCCGATCACCATCTTTACGCCTGCTTGCTGACAAGCGCTCAAGTATTGCATTGCTGCTTCAGGCCTAGTGAAATCAATAAGGACGTCCGCGCCTTGCAGCGCAGCATGACTATCACTCGTCACTTTCACCCCAGATACTATACCAAGGTGTGCACCGGCATCTTGACCAATCAAAGCACTTTCTGTGCGATCAATTGCAGCATGCAAAATGAGTGCCTCATCAGCAAGAACACCTTCTAACAGGGCTACTCCCATCCGTCCCGAGACCCCAGTAATGACAATTTTTGTTTTATTCATTTTCTGCCCTCACAGTTAGAAGCCAATTTTCTCAAGCATCCGCTCAAAAAAACTTGGGTTATCATTTTCGGGTAAGGTCTCTTCACTTGCTTTCATATCTTGCGTGACTGAACTATCTGATTTAACAACCGCCTCTGCTTCTTGACTTTGAACAATACGACTAGCATCTAATTGCCGGTCTAATCTAAACACAATCTTTTTACCATCACCAGCTGAAACTGGCGCAACTGGCATGATGCGCTGAGTAATTACACTTTTGCTTGGTTGAACTTCTGAGACTGATTCTGTGATACCCTCAA
>CAYGSH010000076.1:0-9482 GCA_964352515.1 uncultured Methylophilaceae bacterium
AAATTAAAAGTCTACTAGAACCTTTTAAAGTACAGTGGCAGGCAGAGCTTGCCTTTACAGATGCTGAGATTAGTGAGAAACGGATGAAGCGATTCTCTCGTTATTGGAGTAAGGTTGGGCAAGAAATGTTTGGGGATGAAATTACAATTCAACCCAAAGAAACTTAGGAGCTAAAATACATGGAATTTTTAATTGTTCTCGCCGTTATTATTATTTATTTTATTTTTACTTATAACAGTTTAGTCTCGATAAAAAACAATGTGAGTAAAGCTTGGTCAAATATCGATGTTTTGCTTAAACAGAGACATGATGAGTTACCTAAACTAATCGATACCTGTAAACAATACATGAAGCATGAACAAGAAACCTTGGAAAAAGTCATTAAAGCGCGCTCAGGTGTTGATAGTGCTCGTGAGCATAAAGATGTGCTTGGTTTAGCGGTTGCTGAATCAGCCTTGCAGGGTAGTTTAGGTGGGTTATTCGCTTTGGCTGAAAGCTATCCTGAATTAAAAGCAGATCAAAGCTTTAGTAACTTGCAAAGTCGTATTACTGGGCTTGAAAATGCCATCGCAGATAGAAGAGAGTTTTATAACGATAGTGTTAATGTGAACAATGTGCGCATCCAGCAATTTCCAGATTTGATTGTAGCAAGGTTAACAGGTTTTAATGAATTAAACTTGCTAAAGTTTGCTTCATCAGAGCTAAAAGATGTTGATGTTAACCAGCGTTTTAATAGTTAAATGTTTAAACGATGGACAAGCCATTATGTGAATTTAATCACATGTGGTCTTTATTTTGGCCTGCTAATAGCAGGCTTGTTTTTTAATGCAATATTAACAACATTGATAGTGCATAAAATCATATGGGCCTTGGCGCTTTTGTCACTATTAGCTTTTGCTTTTAATCTATGGCGATATTTAGCAATCGCAACAGCTCCAGTCTCGAGTATAGCAGCCGCTGCGCAGGGTTATGTCGAGTTTAATGGCGTTGCTAGTATCATGCCGCCAATGCTGACTCCTCTTCATGGTTTGCCTTGTGTTTGGTATCAGTCATGGGCATATGCCAAAGATCACAAGAACTTATGGCGCTTAGTTGACTACTCACAAAGCGATCAAATATTTCAGTTAACAGATGATTCTGGTACTTGTTCGATTAATCCGAGTGGTGCTGAAGTGATACATATGCTTAAAAAAACGAGTCATAAACATAATCACCGCTATGTAGAGGCTTATTTGCCAACAGACAAGCCAATTTATGTGATTGGTCATTTGGATACGCGTCATCATTTTACAAGTGAAGAGACGATAAAAAAGCACATGGGCTCTCTTATTAGTGATTGGAAGTCTAATCCAACAAAAATGTTATTTCGATTCGATTTAGACCGTAACGGTGAAATTGATCAAGATGAGTGGGAAAAAGCACGTGCACAAGCAAGATCAGAGGTAACGCTTCAGCATATGAATAAGGCACATATTGGTAATTTTGAAATCAATGCACCAACAAATGGGCAGCTCTATTTGTTATCAGGCATGTCGCCAGACTTTTTACGAGCGAGTTATCGATATTGGGTGCTGACGCATCTAACTGTTTTGGCTAGCTTGTTAATTGCAGTCCGAATCTTTTAATGCATGATTGCAAAGCGCTGCCTGTGGTAAAATCACGCGCATATGACTACAACGACACAAACCCCAGAAAGCACGCTCGATAAACCATTTGATCCCAAAGCCATTGAAAGTAAATGGTATGACTATTGGGAAAGTAAAGGCTATTACGCAGCAGGTTTAAATCCAGACGTAAAAGATAATTTTTGCATATTATTACCACCACCTAATGTAACGGGTACGCTGCATATGGGGCATGGCTTTAATCAAACACTCATGGATGCGCTCACCCGTTACCATCGTATGCGTGGCGATAATACTTTATGGCAACCAGGGACTGATCATGCAGGTATAGCAACGCAAATTGTGGTGGAGCGTCAGCTAGATGCACAGGGTGTGTCTCGTCATGATTTAGGCCGAGAGAAATTTCTAGAAAAAGTATGGGAATGGAAAGAGTTTTCTGGCGGTAGCATCACTAAACAAATGCGTCGTTTAGGTACTTCACCAGATTGGGAGCGGGAACGCTTCACCATGGACAAAGGATTGAACAGAGTGGTAACGGAAACCTTTGTGCGTTTATATAACGAGGGTTTAATTTACCGTGGCAAACGTTTGGTAAACTGGGATGTAAAGCTCGGTACAGCGGTATCTGATTTAGAAGTGGTGCAAGAGGAAGAAGATGGGTCAATGTGGCACATTAACTACCCACTTACTGATGGCTCTGGTCATTTAACAGTTGCAACCACACGACCAGAAACCATGTTAGGTGATGTGGCTGTGATGGTGCACCCTGAAGATGAACGATATGCGCATTTGATTGGAACAACGGTCAATTTACCTCTATGTGGTCGTGAGATTCCGATTATTGCTGACGATTATGTTGATAAAGCGTTTGGTACGGGTTGTGTAAAAGTGACGCCAGCCCATGACTTTAACGATAATGCTGTCGGAGCTCGTCATGGGTTAGAAAAGATCGTTATACTGAGTTTAGAAGGCTTTATCCCTTCAGTTGCAGAAGTTTACGCATCAGATGGTTCGGCTAAGCAGCCAATAGATTTGCCAAAAAATCTAGTTGGTTTAGAGCGTTTTGATGCACGTAAGCAAGTAGTTGCTGATTTAGAAGAGCAAGGCTATTTAGTTAAAGTTGAAAAACACAAGCTCAAAGTACCACGCGGTGACCGAACAGGTGTGGTCATTGAGCCGATGCTGACCGATCAATGGTTTGTTGCCATGAGCAAACCGTCTGCAGATGGAAAGAGTATTACCGAAAAAGCTTTAGAAGTGGTTGCGAATGGCGAAGTGAAGTTTTATCCAGAGAATTGGGTAAACACCTACAACCAATGGCTGAACAATATTCAAGACTGGTGTATCTCTCGCCAATTATGGTGGGGTCATCAAATTCCTGCTTGGTATGGCGATAATGGTCAGGTCTATGTAGCGCATGATGAAGAGGAAGCGAAATCCTTGGCGGTTAAAGAGGGTTACACCGGTGAGTTGAAGCGTGATGATGATGTGTTAGATACATGGTATTCCTCTGCCTTATGGCCATTTTCAACATTGGACTGGACCGGTGATGAAGTGATTGACTCACAGAATCAAGCTTTGCAACAATACTTGCCGTCTTCTGTGCTGGTGACTGGGTTTGACATTATCTTTTTCTGGGTAGCGCGCATGGTGATGATGACCAAGCACATTACCGGAAAAATCCCATTTAAGCATGTCTATGTACATGGCTTAATCCGTGATGCAGAAGGTCAGAAAATGTCTAAATCAAAAGGTAATGTGTTAGACCCGATTGACTTGATAGATGGTATTGCTTTAGACGAGCTAATCCAAAAGCGTACAACGGGATTAATGAATCCAAAACAGGCACAGCAAATTGAAAAGCGCACAAAAAAAGAATTTCCAGAAGGTATTGCTGCTTATGGAACAGATGCATTGCGCTTTACTTTTGCTGCCTTAGCAAGTCCTGGCCGCGATATAAAATTTGATTTACAACGTTGCGATGGGTACCGCAATTTCTGTAATAAATTATGGAATGCAACCCGTTTTGTGCTGATGAATACAGAAGGTCAGGATAATGGCTTAAGTGATTGCAAAACGGATTGTGGACCAGAAGGTTATTTATACTTTTCACAAGCTGATCGCTGGATAGTTTCTATCTTACAAAAAACAGAAGCAGACGTTGAAAAAGCCTTTGAAGATTATCGTTTCGATTTAGCTGCAAAAGCGATTTACGAATATGTATGGGATCAATATTGCGATTGGTATTTAGAAATCGCTAAAGTGCAAATAC
Organism: uncultured Methylophilaceae bacterium; assembly: GCA_964352515.1. GTDB lineage: Bacteria > Pseudomonadota > Gammaproteobacteria > Burkholderiales > Methylophilaceae. Next base: position 3,898 of record CAYGSH010000076.1, read on the forward strand.
AAAATGGGTCAGAAGCTGAGCAGCGCGCAACGCGCCGAACTTTGCTACGTGTCTTAGAAACAATTTTACGTTTAGCACATCCCATTATTCCATTTGTAACAGAAGAAATTTGGCAAACGATTGGCCCAATGAGCGGGCGAACTGGCGAAAGTATTATGCTGGAAGCGTATCCGCAACCGCAGCCTAAAAAGATAGATGAAAGCGCTGAAGCGTGGGTGATACAACTTAAAGTTTGTGTTGATGCATGCCGTAGCTTGCGGGGTGAAATGGGTATTTCTCCATCTACTAAAGTACCTTTAGTTGCAGCTGGTGATAGGGAAACTCTCATTGCTTATAGCCCTTATTTAAAAGCATTGGCTAAGCTAGAAAGCGTTAAAGTGGCAACAGAGCTTCCAGAAGCAGATGCGCCAGTAATGCTAGCGGGTGATTTTAAACTGATGCTAGAAGTTGAAATTGATGTAGCTGCAGAAAAAGATCGTTTGGGTAAAGAGCTTGCGCGTATACAAAGTGAGATAGCAAAAGCCAATGGTAAGCTTAACAATGAAAACTTTGTTGCACGTGCACCCGCTGCCGTTGTTGAGCAAGAAAAGGCGCGCGTGGCTGAGTTTACTGTCAGTTTAGAAAAACTAACAGAACAGTTAGCTAAGCTGAAATAAACATACCCATGAAATCGGCGCTTGCGGGAATATTGTTCATATTCACTAGCATTTATCCATATATGGCGAATGCGGATACCTATCAGGTAGAGACTGCCTATTTGAAGTCAATGATTAACACATCTTCATGTGTGTTTATCAGAAATGGGGTTGAATATAAGGGTAGCGAAGCGATTACACACATTAATCGAAAAGAAGAATATTTCCGTAAAGAGATAAAAACTACTGATGACTTTATCCGGCTTGCTGCCACAAAAAGTGAGATAAGTGGTCAACTTTATACTGTGATTTGTTTAGAAGGTAATGCTGTCAATTTAGGTGATTGGTTAAAAGATGGGTTATTAAATTTTCGGAAATCGAATCAGTAAAACCGCAACCAAATCGATATTTAGTTATGTTTTTTTTAGCAAATTTCAATGTTTAAAAAGGACTATTTTATGGATAAAAATTCTGCTTTTAAAATTAGGTTTGATCTTTTATTGTTAGATGGACTTGGTTGTGCTTTGTTTGCGCTTGGAATGGCCAAAAAATTTGCAAATGTTGATATTCTTCCGCCAGCGTTGCAATTGGATGAAACAGGTTGGGTGATGATTGTATTAGGTGTTTTGCTAATGTTACCCTTCACCCTTGATTTTCTTGGTCAAATCCGCAACAGAACAGAAGGTAAGCGGTTTAAATAAATAGATTCACATCTGACTCACCTGCGAACTCAAAGAAAGTCGCCGCGCCGCCAAATTCAATCCCATCGATAAAGTCTTCTTTTTTGAAGTCGAATAAATCAACCGTCATTTGGCAAGCAATCAATTTAACACCGCTTTCTAAACAAGCCTCACGTAACTCCTCGATGCTTGCAACGCCTTTATTCTTAATTTTTTGCTTCATCATCATGGTCGCCATGCTTTCCATGCCTGGTATCATTTGCGCTATGTTTGGTATGGGAATAGGCATTGGCATTGCTGGATTACCAATTGGGGATACTTTTAAATCAGTAACATTTTTTTTAAGCAAAGTTAAGCCATAAAATGTAAAAAATATCTGTACTTCATAATCTAATGCAGCAGCAGTTGATGCCAAGATGAAGGGAGGATAGGCCCAATCTAATGTGCCTTTTGACGCAATCAGGGCTAATTTCTTAGCCATTAATCACTAATGTGTTTTTTAATATAAAACGTAAATACACTATCTGCTTCATCAAGTTGCATTAATTCATGACCTGTTTGTTTACAAAAGGCTTCAAAATCTTTTACTGAGCCAGGGTCAGTTGCCATAATTTTCAAAGTTTGCTCAGGCCCCATATCACTAAGCCCTTTTTTACAGCGAAGGATTGGCAATGGGCAATTAAGATTACGTGCATCGACTTCTTTATCAAATTCCATCATTCTATTCTCATTAAATGGGTTGTTTGTTTTTGAGCTTGTAGCCAGCATTTGTCCAGGCTACAACGCCACCTACTAAATTATGAACACCTTTTATGCCTTTTGCGACTGCAAAGTCTGCAGCATGTGCAGAACGTATGCCGCTATGGCAGTAAAAAATAACTGTATCTGCTTTACTTAATTTTTCATATTGCAATGGTAGCATTGCTAATTGAATATGCATGGCACCTGCAATCATGCCACGTTCAACTTCGTCCTTGTTACGCACATCAACCAATAGGACTTTATTTTGCTCCATTATGCTTGATAGTTCAGACACTTCTATTTCAGAATAACTTTTCATTTTTTTAACCTCAACTAACAGCTATTGTACACATGAAATCTGAAATTTAAACAGCTACATAGCATATTCTAATCAAGCATGGCCAGATGAGTGAGCTTAATGATTTATAATCCATATTTAACCAAGCAGGAATGACCAAATGAGCGCTTCACCTCAATGTCCACAATGTGGGTCTGAATATACATATTTAGATAGAGAGTTATATATATGTCCAGAGTGTACCTATGAATGGGCTCCGAAAGCAGGAGAGGAAGCAGCAGATTTAGTGACAAAGGTTAAAGATGCCAATGGTAATGAGTTAAATGATGGTGACACAGTAACTGTTATTAAAGATTTAAAAGTAAAAGGCTCATCATCTGTGGTTAAAGTTGGGACAAAAGTCAAAAATATTAGATTGGTAAGCGGCGATCATGATATTGACTGCAAGATTGATGGGATTGGGGCAATGAAGTTGAAATCTCAGTTTGTGAAAAAGGCTTAGTTAATCCGAGATGTAAAGCTTGCTACTTACAACCAAATCAATCCGTTCGCTCTTTATTATTAAATATCACAAGCCCTCTTTTGAGGGCTTTTTAATATGACCTAGTGTTTGGTGCATATCGCAGTCATGCTTGTTTTTTGTGGCGGTATTTGTTCTAAACAGCCACCATGTCGGTTAAAAATAACCATAAAAATTTCACGTTCTATTCAATTGCTTATATAAATCAATAAATTAAAAATTAGTTTACTGTTGGCATTTTGATTGCTAATAATGGGTCGACAACATTATGCAGAAAAGCCAGCACAATAAAATCCTACATCAAACCTCATCATTCGGGAATTTTTCCCAATACTAATCCTTAATAAAGCACTACTATCACAACGAAAAAATGAAATTAAATAAAATTAGTTTAAAACTAAGACTCAATATCATGATTACTTGTTTGTTAATCATCGTGTTGATTATTGGTTCAGGCTTTATGTTGCTCAATGCTAGAGACAATGTAAGAGCAGAAATAGAGTCTACTGCAAGCTTGGCTTTACATTTGCTTGATAGGGAAATATTAACATTTGCCAAAACGCCTATGGGTGGCCCGAATGCAATGCCATTCAACTTAGCCAGCCTAAGCCATATTCGCCATTTAAGAATTGAGTTTTTTGATATGTCTGGCCGAGTGCGTGATACGAATCAAATAGTAGGTGCAAAGGATGGTGCGCACATTGCACCACAATGGTTTGTGCGTGTGATGACCAATATCGCACCGATGATGCAAACGACGCGTACAGTAATTTTTGGAGGTCAGCCTGTAGGGCGGTTAATTATCACGCCTGACCCTTCATATGAAATTGAAGAGATTTGGGACGATACAAAAGGTTTGCTTGCATTGGTTTTTGTTTTTTTTATTGCAGTCAACGTGATGGTTTATTGGGCCATAGAAAGTGCATTAAAACCAGTCAATAGAATTTTGGTTGCGCTGACTAATTTGGAAGAAGGTAAGTTGGATACGCGCTTACCGAGTTTTGAGTTACCTGAGTTGGCGAGTATCGGCGATAAGTTTAATGGCATGGCCGAAACACTAGAGCAAAGCATTAAGCGCAACTTGGGTCTGTCCAGACAGATTATTGGGCTAGAAGAAGCAGAGCGTAAAACTTTAGCAACAGAATTGCATGATGAAATTGGACAAAGCATCACGGCAAATCATGTGGATGCCCAAGCAATTTTGAATATTAAAGACATCGATACATTTAATTTCGAAAAGTTAAGAAGCAGTGCGCAAGCAATCGTTTTGGTGACAAAAAAAATGATGGGTATCACGCATCAAATTTTAAATCGTTTGCGACCTGAGACAATTGATAAGTTAGGGCTTAAAGAAGCACTTGAAGACTTAGTTTCATCATGGAGCACTAAACTCAATGGTGCTGTATGTTCTATCAATATCGCAGGTGAGTTTAAAGCATTGCCAGAAACAATTGCCATTACTGCGTATCGGATTGTTCAAGAAAGCCTCACCAATATTGCACGCTATGCCAATGCGCAAAAAGTGTCTGTTGGTGTGTTTGAAGAAGCCAATACATTAGTGCTCATGATAGAAGATGATGGCAAGGGTTTTAAGCAGGATAAAGTAACCAAAGGATTTGGTTTGCAAGGCATGCGCGAACGGATAGAAGGATTAAGTGGCGAGTTCGAGTTGGATAGTGATGTCGGTATTGGCACGCGAATTGTAGTCAGATTGCCGATATTAGATTGAGAGTAGAAAAGTAACGATGAATATTCCATCAATAAAAGTGATGTTGGTCGACGATCATGCGGTGGTCAGGTCTGGTTTACGGCGGTTGATAGAAAACCATTCAAACATACAAGTGGTGGCAGAAGCAGTTGATGGTGAGCAAGCTTATCAACTCTACTCAGCGCAGCCAGTTGATGTTGTTGTCATGGATTTATCTATGCCTGGTATGGGCGGTCTTGAATCTGCCAGGCGGATTATCGGCAGGTATGCCACAGCAAAAATCATTATATTTTCTATGCACGATAATGCGACCTTTGCAGCGCAAGTGCTAAAAACAGGTGTAAAAGGTTACGTCACAAAAACAGGTTCGGATAGTGATCTATTAAAAGCAATACAAGAGGTTGCCCATGGGCGTAACTATCTCAGCTCAGAAGTAGCACAAAAAATTGCCTTAGAAAGTATGGGTGGAGAAGAAAATCCTTTAAAAATGCTATCGGCGCGTGAGTTTGAAGTATTTCGATTGTTAACCCAGGGGGTCAGTGCGGAAGAGGTTGGAGAAAGACTAAAGATTAGTCAAAAAACAGTATCCAACTACTACACCATGATTAAACAAAAACTGGGGGCAAATAGCCCAATTGAAATGGTGCGTATTGCCATACGGCACGGCATTATTGATGGTTAGATAGCGTATTACATTGAGTCTATGAATAATACAAACAAAAACATATTTTCTTTCATCAGTTTAATCAGCTTATTTCTGATGTTCAGCATGCCGTTTATGGTGTCCTACCACAAATGGCCAGAGTCAACTTACTACAGTCAAATGTTAGCTTTTGTCTTTGGTGTTTCATCATTAGTGGTATTTTTTAAGCCCGCAAAAAAAGGGTTTATATGGGCGCCAATCATTATTGTACCAATAGTGCTCATGCTACTGCTCGGGTTGCAATGGTTTGCTGGTATTGGTGTTTACTGGCAAGAAACATCCTTAGGGGTGCTATATCTC
>CAYGSH010000077.1:0-9468 GCA_964352515.1 uncultured Methylophilaceae bacterium
TGGTGGAGCAGGCGGGAATCGAACCCGCGTCCGCAAGCCCTCCACAGACAGTTCTACATACTTAGCTGTGTTGTTTAAATTTAACGGTACACCCACCAACGAGCAAGCGAATGTAACGCGAGTCACCTTAGTTTTAACACGATATTAAGTAACCCAATAAAGTGCGATTCCCTCTATATGACGTTGCTTGCTAGTTTCCTAGCCTGGGCGAGAGAACCCCCAGAGCAACGTTTAGCGGCCTAAGCTGCTAAAGAGTAAGTTTCGTCGTTTGCGACTATACTTTTTCCAGATGGATTTACGAGGAAACCTGAAACCCTCGGTATGCCCTGCATGCTTTGTAACCCACGTCGAAACCTAGTCAGCCCCAAAGTTTTTACACCATTACAGTTATTACGAGCACACCCATATTTAATGTACCCAAGCGATTATTATACGCTTAATTATCTATATGGTACTTTTATTAGAATCTTCAAGTGTTTAGCACTAAAATAAGGTTATGATCACTAAATCTAAGACTTCGCCAATAATTAATCAGCCTAAGCTTTGGCTAGACTTACTACCTAAGCTGAGTGCGCATGGTAATAAATATACGCGTGGTCACTCCTTGATTATTGGTGGTTATCCTATTACTGGCGCATCGCGCCTTTCTGCTTATGCAGCAGCACGTGTAGGCAGTGGGCTCACTACTCTACTTGTACCTGAAGTTGCTTTTACTATCTATGCTAGCGCCCTTACTAGCATAATGGTACGGTCATTTGGGGATATTAGAACCTTTAACCAAATCATTAAAGATGATCGTATTAGTTGTTTTTTAATCGGCCCTGGGGCTGGCGTGAATGAGGACACTCGAAATCAGGCTTTGGCGCTATTAAAAACAACCACACCTGTAGTGTTGGATGCCGATGCAATCACTGTGTTTCAAGATAATTTAGCATCTTTAAAAAGCAGCATTTCCCAAGATTGCGTGCTCACACCGCATGAGGGTGAGTTTAAAAGGTTATTTAAACTAAGCAATGACCGTATCATCAGTGCACAAAATGCCGCTAAAGCTTGCGGTGCAATAATTATATTAAAAGGGCACGAAACTGTAATTGCTGCGCCTGATGGTCAAACAATGATTAGTGTTAATGCACCGCCGACTTTAGCGACAGGCGGTGCTGGTGATGTGTTAGCGGGGATGATTTCTGGTCTAATTGCTCAAGGCATGCCTACATATTATGCCGCCGCCGCCGCTACGTGGATGCATGGCGAGGCCGCTAAATTATTTGGCTTAGGCTTAATTGCGGAAGATTTACCCAATTTATTACCTAAAGTACTTAATAAGCTACGCAAACAATAAACGCTTATTTATTGTGCGCACGCATAATGCGAGCCTTATCTCTTTCCCAGTCTCTCTGTTTAATAGTGTCGCGTTTATCGTGTTGTTTTTTTCCTTTACCTAAGCCTATTTGCACTTTTATACGCCCTTTACTGAAATGCATATCTAAGGGTACTAAGGTATAACCTGCACGCTCTACCTTGCCAATCAGCTTAGCAATTTCTTCATTGTGCAACAATAACTTACGGGTTCTAATTGCATCTGGTCGCACATGCGTCGATGCCATTCCTAAAGGGGTGATATGGCAACCAATCAAGTAGATTTCACCGCGCATAATCACCACATACGCTTCTTTTAAATTAATACGGTGATCACGAATCGCTTTGACTTCCCAGCCTTCTAAGACGATTCCAGCCTCGTATTTTTCTTCGATAAAGTAATCAAAAAATGCTTTTTTATTTTGGGCAATGCTCATGTGTTAACGCTAAATAGCTTAAAATTGGTATTTTACGCTAGTTTAAATAGAACGGCTTTAATGAATAAGGTAGAAAAAACAGTTTTAGTGATGCACTCGGCTAAAGAAATGTTTCAATTAGTTGATCAAGTAGAGGGCTATCCAAGCTTTTTACCATGGTGTGGTGGAGTTGATTTACTAGAAAGAACAGATACCAGCACTAGCGCTACTTTACATATTAATTACCATGGCATTAAGCAAAATTTCACGACGTCCAATAGTAAAGTGTTCCCTAAGAGTATGGACATTAGCCTTAAAGATGGTCCTTTTAAACATTTAGAAGGTGATTGGCGTTTTATTGAATTAAGAGCAGATGCTTGTAAAATTGAATTTAGACTCAACTATGAATTTGCGAATAGCTTTCTTGAAAAGTTAATTGCACCTGTGTTTAATCACATTGCAACAACATTTGTAGATAGCTTTGTTACGCAAGCTGATAAAGTGTATGCACTTAAAAAGGACTAAACTTGATGAACGCCCAACAGATTAGTAATGAGAATATTACAGTGGAAGTTGCTTATGCATTACCACATCAGCAAATGATTATCCCTATTCAAGTTCCCGCTGAAACCACTGCTGAACAAGCCATTCAAGCGTCTCACATTATGAGAAAATTTCCAGAAATTGATTTATCCAAAAACCAAATAGGCATTTTTGGCAAGCTAACAAAACTGGATACACCACTAAGACATATGGACCGTGTGGAGATTTACCGACCGTTAATTGCAGACCCAAAAGAAGTTAGAAAACAACGTGCTGCAGATGGAAAAGCTATGAAAAAAGGCGGTGGTGATGCACCGCCTGTTGAATAGTTTTAATGTTACTTACAATATTGATTAACTTCTGCTTGTGCCTTTGCCTTATTTGCAGCTAATTCTTCATCCCCTAAAAACACACGCTCACCTTTTTCATTGACAGATAAAATTCTTCCGCCTTGAGAATAGGTTTGATAACGTGATTTTGCTGCTTGACAGTTTTGCTGGTTAACTTTTTCCTCTTCTGCTTTAGCTTGGTTATTTTTTTTATCAAACTCTGCTTTTTTGGCACGTTCACGCGCTGCCTCGACTTCTGGGTCAATGACAGGATCTTTTATTTCTTTAGGTAAAACTTTATTTTGATTTGATACTGGTTGAGCAACATCTTCAGCTTCAACCGCTGATGGCCTTGGCTTCACTAAAGTATCTTTGCCTGTATTGCCAATTCTGTCCACCTTTATGCTAGTTGAAGGCGGAGGTGTGTCTGAATAACGCACAGTACCATTTTTTTCTTTCCATTTATAAATTTCTGCATGTGCAAAGATTGGCAATGCAATCACTAAACATACACACAACATCTGTTGCAACTTCATAACAAACCCTTTTTTCAATGCATAAACTCATTCAATAAATCAAGAGTACAGCATGCTTAACTGTTTTGACAATATAATTAAACGGCTGATAGCGCCATAAGTTGACCTTGTTGTAAAACAATCAGTTAAAAACGTAATCTTACACTCGCAGCTTAGCAAACATTTCTGTATAATCGCGTTTTGCAAATAAAGGATTACTAATGCGTTTGCTGCAACAAGCTCTCACTTTTGATGATGTTTTATTGGTGCCGGCTCACTCACTTGTGATGCCGCGTGAAGTCGATTTAAGCACTCAATTTACCCGAAATATTCGATTAAATATTCCGTTAGTCTCCGCCGCGATGGACACTGTGACGGAAGCCCCCTTTGCCATTGCGCTAGCGCAAGAAGGTGGCTTAGGCATTATTCATAAAAACATGACCGCTATTAAACAAGCGGCCCATGTATCTAGGGTCAAGCGTTTTGAATCAGGTATTGTGAATGATCCAGTAACCATTCAAAGCCACATGACAGTGCGTGACGTGTTAGAGCTGACGCAATTACATAAAATTTCTGGCCTACCCGTAGTTGACAATGACAAGGTTGTAGGAATAGTAACCAATCGCGATCTTCGTTTTGAAACAAATCTTGATCAACCTATTAAAAACATCATGACGCCGCGTGATCGTTTAGTCACAGTTAAAGAAGGCGCTCCGCGTGAAGAAGCAATAGAGTTACTTCATCGATATAGGCTTGAACGTGTATTAGTGATTGATGATCAAGATACGCTAAAAGGTTTGATTACCGTAAAAGACATTCAAATGTCGAGTGATCACCCCAATGCTTCAAAAGATAGTCAAGGTCGTTTACGTGTGGGTGCAGCAGTCGGTGTTGGCGAAGGTACTGAAGAACGCGTGGTTGCGCTGGCAAACGCAGGTGTAGATGTGATTGTTGTCGACACGGCTCACGGTCATTCACAAGGCGTGTTAGACCGTGTTAATTGGGTTAAAAAGAATTTTCCTAATATAGAAGTCATTGGTGGCAATATTGCCACTGCAGATGCAGCAAAAGCTTTGGTTGATGCAGGTGCTGACTGCGTTAAAGTTGGCATAGGTCCAGGCTCTATCTGTACAACAAGAATTGTTGCAGGTGTTGGTGTACCGCAGATTAGTGCTATTTCAAATGTTGAAGAGGCGCTGCGGGGTACGGGTGTTCCATTTATTGCTGATGGAGGCATTCGTTTTTCAGGTGATATTGCCAAAGCCATTGCTGCTGGCGCATACAGTGTTATGTTAGGTGGTTTATTTGCGGGAACTGAGGAAGCACCAGGTGAGGTAGAACTCTATCAGGGGCGTTCTTATAAATCATACCGTGGCATGGGCTCGATTGGGGCTATGAAAAAAGGTTCTAGCGATCGTTATTTCCAAGACAATAACGGCAATGCAGATAAATTAGTCCCAGAAGGAATTGAGGGTCGCGTTCCTTACAAAGGAAGCGTACTTGCAGTAATTCATCAACTCATGGGCGGCTTACGTGCTTCTATGGGCTACGTTGGGGCTAAAAACATCACTGAAATGCGTGAAAAAGCAGAGTTTGTACAAATTACCAGTGCTGGTATGCAAGAGTCGCATGTGCACGATGTACAAATTACTAAAGAAGCACCTAACTACCGCGTAAACTAATTTAACAATATTTAATTGGGCAAACAGTTTATTTTGACCTTAACTGTTTGCCTAACATTTTAATGACCTTCAAATGACGCACTCAAAAATTCTTATTCTTGACTTTGGTTCACAAGTCACTCAATTAATCGCACGTCGTGTGCGCGAAGCCCATGTCTATTGCGAGATCCATCCTTGTGATGTGTCAGATGATTTTGTTCGTCAATTTGGTGCTGAAGGTATTATTCTTTCAGGCAGTCATGCCAGTGCTTATGAAGAGGAAACAGATCGCGCTCCAAAAGCTGTGTTTGAATTAGGCATACCTGTGCTTGGCATTTGTTATGGCATGCAAACGATGGCTCTGCAATTAGGCGGAAAAGTAGAAGCTGGCACCAAACGTGAGTTTGGCTATGCACAAATGCGTGCAAGAGGTCACTCGACTCTTTTCCGCGATATGCAAGATGAAACGAATGATGAAGGTCATGGCTTACTAGATGTCTGGATGAGCCATGGTGACAAAGTAACGGTACTGCCGCCAGGATTTAAAGTGATTGGTAGTAATGAAACAACACCATTTGCAGCTATGGCTGATGAAGATAGAAAATTCTATGGTGTACAGTTTCATCCGGAAGTAACTCATACCAAACAAGGTCAAGCGATGCTTGAAAGATTTGTATTAGAAATTTGTGCAGCACGGCCAGATTGGGTGATGGGTGACTATATTGCGGAAGCAGTTGCTAATATCAAAGCGCAAGTTGGTGACGAAGAAGTAATACTAGGTTTATCAGGCGGCGTAGATTCAAGCGTAGCAGCAGCCCTTATTCATCGCGCAATTGGTGATCAACTGACTTGTGTTTTTGTTGATCATGGTTTATTGCGCTTGAATGAAGGTGATATGGTCATGGACATGTTTGCTGGGCAACTTCACGCTAAAGTCATTCGTGTTGATGCTGCCGATCAATTCATGAGCAAACTTGCCGGCGTTAGCGAGCCAGAAGCAAAGCGTAAAATTATCGGTGGTGAGTTTGTTGAAGTATTTCAGGTCGAAGCAAAAAAATGTGCAAATGCCAAATGGTTAGCACAAGGTACAATTTATCCAGATGTAATTGAGTCGGGTGGCGCTAAATCTAAAAAAGCGGTCACTATAAAAAGCCATCATAATGTGGGTGGCTTGCCAGAAACATTAGGTTTAAAGTTACTTGAACCACTGCGGGATTTATTTAAAGATGAAGTGCGTGAGCTTGGTGTGGCTTTAGGGCTTCCACGTGAAATGGTATATCGCCATCCTTTCCCTGGACCAGGCTTAGGTGTTCGTATCCTAGGGGAAGTTAAACGTGACTATGCGCTTTTATTACAACAAGCTGACGCGATCTTTATTGAAGAATTACGCAAGACCACAGACAAATTAACTGGAAAGTCATGGTATGACCTAACCAGCCAAGCTTTTACAGTTTTCTTACCGGTTAAATCAGTTGGGGTAATGGGTGATGGTCGCACATATGATTATGTAGTTGCGCTACGGGCTGTTGTTACCAGTGACTTTATGACTGCGCATTGGGCAGAGTTACCTTACAGCCTCTTAGGAAAAGTTTCTAACCGAATTATTAATGAGGTAAAAGGCATTAATCGCGTTGTATATGACGTATCAGGCAAACCACCCGCAACCATTGAGTGGGAATAATGAGCCGCGGGTTTGTTAAAGAAGATGATTTAGAGCACGCAGGGACTGACTTACCTGAACGCCCAGTCAGTGAGCATCCAAATTATGTAACGCCCGCAGGATTAAGACAATTAGAAGACGCAGCAAATAGTTTAGATAAAGAACGTTTAACGTTACTCAGAGAAAAAGATAATGAAACAGCAAAACAAAGATTGGCTGTCATTGACCGAGATTTGCGTTATTTATCAACACGTTTAAAAGAAGCGATATTAGTAGAGCCAGCAAAACAAGATCAGACTACTGTTCTATTTGGAGCAACGGTTACGGTAGAAGACGAATTAGGTGAGATGCTACAATTTCATTTAGTCGGTGAAGATGAAGCCGATATTGCAGCACATAAAGTAAGCTATGTTTCACCGATTGCCAAAGCGTTACTTGGACGAAAAGTGGGTGACAGCGTTAGTTGGAAGCGCCCTGCTGGCGAGATTGATATAGAAATTATTGAAATTAATTATTGAAAGCACAATAGATGAATGTAACTGAAGCCATTGTAGAACGTCGTTCGATTAAAGCGTATGACCCACATCATAAAATGACGGAACAAGAAATTGCAAAGTTAATGTCTTTAGCAATGTTATCGCCAACAGCATTTAATATCCAAAACTGGCGATTTATTGTGGTCACAGACCCTGTATTACGCCAGCAAATACGGGCAGTGAGCTGGAATCAAGCGCAAGTGGAAGAAGCTTCAATATTAATCGTACTCACTGCTGACCTCAAAGCATGGAAAAAACAACCAGAGCGCTATTGGGCCAATGCGCCAAAAGCAGTACAAGATTATTTAGTACCAGCTATTGGTAATTACTACGAAGGCAACGAAGCAGTTCAACGTGATGAGGGTATGCGCTCTTGTGGTATGGCTGCCATGACACTAATGCTAGCAGCCAAAGAAATGGGTTATGACACATGCCCAATGGATGGTTTTGATTTTGATGCCGTTGCAAAATTACTAAACTTACCAGAAGATCATATGCCTTCTATGTTTGTGGTCGTTGGTAAAGCGTTAGAGCCAGCAAAACCAAGAGCGGGACAACTACATATGGATGAAGTCGTCATTCATGACAAATTTAAGTAATCAGTTATAACATTTAGAAATAATTAATTTAGAGAAATTATGTTAATCGCAAATAATATCACGATGCAATTTGGCTCAAAGCCACTTTTTGAAGACGTTTCAATCAAATTTGGCGACGGTAATCGTTATGGCCTTATTGGTGCAAACGGCTGTGGCAAGTCAACTTTTATGAAAATTCTAGCTGGCGAGTTAGAACCATCCAGTGGTAACGTCACATTGGACACAAATGAACGCATGGCATTTTTAAGGCAAGATCAATTTGCTTATGAAGATCAGCGCGTCATTGATGTAGTAATGATGGGCCATGACCAAATGTGGAACGCCATGCAAGAACGTGATGCAATTTATGCTAATTTAGAAGCTACTGAAGATGACTATATGAAGGCTGCTGAATTAGAAGGTGTATTTGCTGAATATGATGGCTATACAGCAGAAGCACGCGCTGGTGAGCTGTTGCTTGGCGTAGGCATCCCTATTGAACAACACAACGGTCCAATGAGTGAGGTTGCGCCAGGTTGGAAACTACGCGTGCTATTAGTTCAAGCGCTATTTGCCAATCCAGATGTATTACTACTTGATGAGCCAACCAATAACTTAGATATTAATACCATTCGTTGGCTTGAAGATGTTGTCAATAATCGTGATTGCACCATGGTTATTATTTCGCATGACCGACATTTCTTAAACCAAGTTTGCACCCATACCTGTGATATGGATTATGGAAAAATTACATCGTATCCAGGTAATTATGATGACTATATGGAAGCAAGTATTGCCGCACGTAATCAGCAAGCAAGAGATAATGCCAAAGCAAAACAACAGATTGCAGAACTACAAGACTTTGTCCGTCGTTTTTCAGCGAATGCATCTAAAGCAAAGCAAGCAACCAGTCGTGCTAAGCAAATTGATAAAATAAAAGTTGAAGAATTTAAACCTTCAAGCCGCCAATACCCATTTATTCGTTTTGATTATGACGATAAAGAAAAATTACATCGCAATGCAGTTGAGCTTAAAAAAGTTGGGCATGGCTTTGATGGTAAGAACTTATTTAAAGATGTGGAAATTATTTTTGAGGCGGGTGAAAAAGTAGCCATTATTGGTGAAAACGGTATTGGTAAAACCACTTTTTTACGCTGCCTTGCCAACGACTTGGAACCAAAACATGGCGAAGTAAAATGGGCAGAAAAAGCTAAGATAGGTTATTTTGCACAAGACCATGAATATGAATTTGAAAACGGAGATGACTTGTACGAATGGATGTCTCAATGGAGACAATCTGGGGACGATGATAATGTGGTTCGCAGTATGCTAGGCCGTTTATTATTTGGTAGTGAAGCTACCAAAAAATCTGTGAATGTACTCTCTGGTGGTGAAAAAGGCCGCATGCTATACGGCAAATTAATGCTTGGAAGAACCAATGTGTTATTAATGGATGAACCAACAAACCATATGGACATGGAGTCAATTGAAGCATTGAATACAGCATTAGATAAATACAATGGCACCCTTTTCTTTGTTAGTCATGATAGAGAATTTGTTAGCTCAATTGCAACCCGAATTCTTGAAATAAAAGAAGATGGCATTACTGACTTTACTGGTAATTATGAAGATTACCTAGCAAGCCAAGGTATTGAGTAGCAAAAAAAAGCGCCTTTTAAGGCGCTTTAGAGTTTTAGGAGAATACAACCGGAACAACGAACAGCTCTTACAACAGACAACTACAACACTTGCATCAAACGCTCACCCTAAAAGACGTTTAGTTTGCATCACAATCTCATCTGCAGTGGCGCTATCATAAATAAAGATAGATTTTTTTGCTTTAACACTAATCTTAGTAGCATTGCTACTAATTT
>CAYGSH010000078.1:0-7284 GCA_964352515.1 uncultured Methylophilaceae bacterium
GCACGTTGAACTAAGCTTGCAAATTTAGTACCGATTTCACACTGACCTGCAGTTGCTACTTCATGGTGATGTACTTCAACTGGAACGCCCATTGCTTCTAATGTTGTACACATTGCAGAGCGAACATCCATTAATGAGTCTACTGGCGGTACTGGAAAGTAACCGCCTTTCACTCTTGGACGGTGTCCTGTATTGCCGCCTTCGAATGTGTCACCTGATTGCCAAGCTGCTTCTTCAGAATTAATTTTAACTGAGCTGCCACCCATGCCAATATTCCAAGCAACGCTATCAAAGATAAAGAATTCTGGCTCCGGGCCGAAATAAGCAGTATCACCGATACCGCTTGATTTTAGGTATGCTTCAGCACGGTGAGCAATCGAACGTGGATCACGATCATAGCCTTTGCCATCAGTTGGGTCGACAACATCACATGTTAGAATGAGTGTTGGTTCGTCCATGAAAGGATCAATGTTAGCACTTGCAGGATCAGGCATTAATTGCATGTCTGATGCTTGGATGCCTTTCCAGCCAGCGATGGATGAACCATCAAATGCGTGACCTTCAGTAAATTTGTCCTCATTAAAAGCAGATACTGGTACAGTGGTATGTTGTTCTTTACCGCGTGTATCAGTAAAACGAAAATCGACAAATTTAATGTCATTATCTATTATTAGCTTCATTACATTTGCTACAGACATTACAATCTCCTAATATTGAATGATTTGAAAAGAAATACTATATATTTATTATATGAAATAAATTCAATACAGAATATTAGCAGGATTTATGCCATTACAAAAAGTGCAATAATGGTCTAAATGCAATCGAACAGCAAACATATGTTTTTTATTAGCACCAATAGTGTGCGAAACATAAAAAAATGCACATATATAGTGCATGTTGATTTTATGTTTGCGGTTGGAATTAGCGTTATACTAACTTGTAAAAATGATTTAAAGGTGTAGCTGATGACATAGATGTCATCAAGTGAAAAGGAGAGCATATGGATTCAATTCAAACAATACTTGATACAGCAAAAAAACGTGCGCAAATTAATCAATTGCCTTATTCAGGCGCATTAACGCCAATGGAAGTTTATGACGTAATGCATAAAACGGAACATGCCGTCTTGGTTGATGTTCGTACAACCGCTGAATTAGATTTGGTTGGTAAAGTCCCAGGTGCTTTACATATCGAATGGGCATTCTATCCTGGTATGGATGCTAATCAAGATTTTGCATCTCAGTTAGAAATGCAAGTTGATAAAGAAGCTTTGGTCATTTTTATGTGTAGAACTGGCGGCCGATCTCATCATGCAGCTGCTTTAGCATCTAGCTTGGGCTTTGCTGAGGCGTTTAACATGCTGGAAGGTTTTGAAGGTGAAGCGAATGCAGAAAGACAGCGAACAATGATAAATGGTTGGCGTCATGCAGGCTTGCCATGGAGTAATTAATTATTATGAAGCATAAGTACGCTGTCATAGGGAATCCAATTGCTCACAGCAAATCCCCCACTATTCATGCTGAATTTGCAAAGCAGGTCAATCAAGAAATAAACTACGAAGCTATTTTAGCGCCAATCGATGGATTTGCAATGACAGTGAAACGGTTGATTGCTGAAGGATATGAAGGTGTGAACGTAACTGTGCCTTTTAAATTTGAGGCTTATCAGTTTGCCAATCAGTTGAGAGTGCCTGCAAAGCAAGCTGGTGCAGTCAACACACTCATTTTTAAAGAAAATAGTATTATTGGCGATAATACCGATGGTATTGGATTAGTGCGGGATATAGAAAAAAATATTCATAAACCAATTCTAAGTAAGCGCGTATTGATAATTGGTGCTGGAGGTGCTGCTGAAGGTATTTTACATCCAATTTTAGATCAAGCTCCCAGCCAATTAGTTGTTACAAATCGGAGTGCTGACAAAGCTACTGCAATGATCGAGAAAGTTAAAGGGTTAGTTCATTATCAATCAATTCATTTAAAGGCGATGACTTTTGATGATTTAAAAGGACAAAAATTTGATATTGTGATTAATGCTACTTCAGTAGGCTTGAGTGATGCTTCTTTACCAATACCTAGTGAGATTTATGCGGATGGTAGTCTGGCTTACGATATGATGTATGGACTTGAAACGTCTTTTCTAAAACAAGCCCGCGAAGCAAGGGCACAGGTTGCAGATGGTCTGGGCATGTTGGTTGAGCAAGCGGCAGAAGCCTTTTATCTATGGCGGGATGTGAGACCAGATACGGCCCCAGTTTTGTTGAAGATGAGAGCGTAACTTTGTTACTGCGTTGGTTTTTTAATGCTAAGCCTAAAGCTAAACCATTAACGGTTGGGGGCTACTTCAACCGTATACTTGCGCTTATTATTCTTTGGTTTTTTGTTTTCTTTCTTTGGATTTTTATTCAAATTTGTTGGTGGATTAAGTTTAATCCAAGCTCAACAGCATTTATGGATGTGCGCTTAAAGGCGATGCAGCAAGATAACCCTAAGGCAAAGTTACAGTATCATTGGGTTGATTATTCAAAAATATCAACGAATGTAAAGCGAGCTGTTATTGCCAGTGAGGATACTAAGTTCTTGCAACATCATGGTTTTGATTGGGAAGGAATTGAAAACGCATTTAAAAAGAATATGAAGAAAGGCAAGTTAGTTGCTGGTGGCTCAACCATTACACAACAATTAGCTAAAAATTTATTTTTATCCAGTAAGCGCTCCTTTTTTCGTAAATTTGAAGAGGCGATTATTACGTTGATGCTTGAAAAAATGTTAAGCAAGAAAAGGATTTATGAAATCTACCTCAATGTCATTGAGTGGGGTAATGGTGTATTTGGGGCAGAGGCTGCCGCTAGACACTACTTCAATAAAGGTGCGCATCGTTTGACTTCATACGAGGCAGCAAAGTTGGCTGTGATGGTGCCAAATCCACGATATTATGACCAGCATAGAAATACTCGTTATTTAAACAGGCGCACGGCAACTATTAATGCAAGACTGCGCTTAGTTCAAATACCCTAAAGGAATGTAAATGGATTGGTATTGGTTGTTGGCTGCTGTTTTGGTGATATTAGGATTGATTGGACTAGCGCTCCCGATACTGCCTGGGGTAGTGCTCATATTTTCTGGGTTGCTATTGGGCGCTTGGGTTGATGGTTTTAGCCGTGTAAGTGAACTGACGATGGTCATTATTGCTGTCATCGCATTGATTTCGTGGGTGTTAGATTTTTTTGCGTCCTATCTTACGGCAAAAAAAGCACGTGCTAGTAAACTAGCATTGTGGGGAACATTGATAGGGGCGGTGTTGGGTGTCTTTGCGGGCGTCGTTGGTTTAATCATTGGGCCAATAATTGGCGCTGTGGTTGGTGAACTTGTTGCAATGCGAAATGCCGGCGATGCAACACGTGTTGGCGTTGCAGCTGGTCTGGGTTTTGTTTTGGCATTTGTTGTCAAACTTTCATTAAGTTTATTATGCCTATTTATCTTTGCCTACGCTTATTTTTATTGATTTAGTTTTTCATCGAGGAATTAAACCTCTGTTTTTCTGCTTATTCGAGGCATTAAACTAATGGTTTCCGGTTTATTCTGTCTGCATATCTTAAACCTAATGCAGAGGTCGTCATGAACTTAATCGATAAATTCTTTGATCATCCAGAGACAATGCCAATGTTGCCTAAAGTTGTGCAAGAGGTGACAGAGTTGCTGAATAAAGACAATGTCGATGTGAAAACATTGGCAGATAAAATCAATCATGATTTAGTGTTGTCCGCTAAAGTGCTTAGGCTTTCAAATTCAGCATATTTTGGTTGTAGTCGCGAAGTGAGTTCAATCCAAGAAGCAGTTTCACTGATTGGCTTAGAAAAATTAAAAACACTAGTGACAGCATGTGGCGTGGTTTCGGCGTTTACGGATGTGCCTGGATTGAATCTAAAGCGATTTTGGCAACATAGTTTGGTTGCGGCAGCTATTGCAAGGCAGATTGCAAATGAGGCGGGTTATGATACGGATGCCGCGTATATAGCGGGACTAATGCATACGGTGGGTGAGTTACCAATTCATATCGTGTTTCCAAGTGCAGGTAAGCAAGTCGATGAAGTTTGCGATGGTAGAAATGTATTAGAACGCAGCAAGGTTGAGCAGTCATTAATTGGCATAGATCATTGCCAAGTGGGTGAAAAACTTGCCCGTCACTGGAATTTCCCAGAAGGTATTGCACGTGCTATTCGCTACTATACAGACCCGCTTAATGAAAGCGCTTGCAAGCTAGCGCCGGCAGTGTATATTGCAGCGCATATTGCCTTCGATTTAGAGCATGGTAAAACATCGACTGAAATAGCAAATACTCTGAATGAAGAGATAGCTGCAACACTAGGGTTTGATATTGTTGAAGTGCTTTCTGAGAAAATTGATAGCTATCAGATCTTTGTTTCTGAAGCTAAGTCCTATCTATGATAGAGTAATTAAAGCATAGGCTTTAGGTATTTCCCAGTATAACTGCCTTCTGACTGTGCAACGGTCTCAGGCGTGCCTTCCGCGATAACCAATCCACCGCCATCGCCGCCCTCTGGACCCATGTCAATAATCCAGTCAGCTGTTTTAATCACATCTAAATTATGTTCAATAATAACTATCGTGTTGCCGGCATCACGTAAGCGATGGATCACATCAAGGAGCAATTGGATGTCAGCAAAATGTAACCCTGTGGTTGGTTCATCTAAAATGTAGAGTGTGCGGCCTGTATCACGTTTGCTGAGTTCTAGTGCCAATTTTACCCGTTGTGCTTCTCCACCAGATAAGGTGGTTGCACTTTGGCCTAGTGTTATATAGCCTAAACCAACATCTAAAAGAGTTTTAAGTTTTCTTGCAATTGTCGGTTGTGCATTAAAGAACTCATAGGCTTGTTCTACAGTTAAGGATAAAATTTCATGAATGTTCTTACCCTTAAAGTTGATCTCTAGTGTTTCACGATTATATCGCTGACCTTTACAAACATCACAAGGTACATAGACGTCTGGTAAAAAGTGCATTTCGACACGAATGACTCCATCACCTTGACATGCCTCGCATCGACCACCCTTCACGTTAAATGAGTATCGGCCAGGACCATAACCACGCGCTCTGCTTTCCGGGACTGAAGCAAATAAATCCCGTATTGGGGTAAATAAACCAGTGTATGTGGCAGGGTTTGATCTAGGGGTACGTCCAATTGGACTTTGGTCAACATCAACAACTTTATCAAAAAAATCTAAACCTTCAATTGCATTATGGGGCGCTGGTTCAGCATTGCTACGGTATAAATGTTGCGCAACAGAACGGTATAACGTGTCATTGATCAGCGTAGACTTTCCACTGCCAGAAACGCCTGTAATACAGGTCAGCAAGCCAACTGGAATCTCTACCGTGACATCGCGCAAATTATTACCTGTTGCATTGCTCAGTTTTATTTGTCGAGATGCATCTATTTTTGTACGAGTTTTTTTATAAATAATTTCTTTTTTACCGCTCAGGTATTGACCAGTGAGTGATTCCGGATTTGCTAGGACTTCTTTAGGTGTTCCTTGCGCGACAATTTTACCACCATGCTCTCCAGCACCCGGACCAATATCAATGACGTAGTCAGCACTCATAATCGCATCTTGATCATGCTCAACGACAATCACGCTATTGCCAATATCACGTAACCGTTTGAGCGTCTCTAATAACCTGTCATTGTCTCTCTGATGCAAGCCAATTGAAGGCTCATCCAGCACATACATGACGCCCGTTAACCCACTACCGATTTGGCTTGCTAGACGAATACGTTGTGCTTCGCCTCCAGACAAAGTCTCAGCTGATCGAGAGAGTGATAAATACTCTAAACCAACATTGGTTAAGAATTTTAATCGATTGCTAATTTCTTTGACGATCTTATCAGCAATCGCTAGTTTAGCGCCTTGTAATGCCAGATTTTCAAAAAAAGACAAAGCTTGTTTTAAAGGAAATTCACATATTTCATGAATATTTTTATCACCCACTTTTACATGGCGTGCTTCACGGCGGAGTCTTGTTCCACTGCAGTCAGGGCAACTGGAACTGTTAATATATTTTGCCAGCTCATCTCTTACCGCAGATGAGTCGCTTTCACGATAGCGGCGTTGGAAGTTATTTAAAATGCCTTCAAACGTATGTGTTTTTGTAAAAAAAGTACCACGTTCATTTATGTATTTAAACGCTATTTGTTCTTTTCCAGATCCATTTAAAAGTACATGTTGTGCTTCAGTAGAGAGCTCTTCAAATGCTGTTTCTAGATCAAATCCATAATGTTGCGCTAAGCTTGTTAACATTTGGAAGTAAAATTGATTGCGTTTATCCCAGCCTTTTATTGCACCACTAGCTAGTGATAAAGTCGGAAAAGCAACGACACGTTTAGGGTCAAAAAAGTTAACATTGCCTAAGCCGTCACAGGTTGGGCATGCGCCCATTGGATTATTAAAGCTAAATAATCTAGGTTCTAGCTCTGATAGTGAGTAATCACATACTGGACAGGAGAATTTGGCAGAGAAGAGATGTTCTTTGTCAGTATCCATTTCCACTGCAATTGCTTTTCCATCTGCCAATCTCAGGGCTGTTTCAAAACTTTCAGCGATTCGCTGCTTCATATCATCTCGAACTTTTAATCGATCAATAACAACATCTACAGAATGTTTTGTGGTTTTTGCTAGACTAGGTAGTTCATCAATTTCATAAATTTTCCCATCAACTCTGAGACGTACAAACCCTTGTGCTTTTAAATCATCAAATAAATCGAGCTGTTCACCTTTTCGGTTAGAAACCACTGGAGCCAGTATCATCAGCTTTGTATCATCAGGTAGTTTCAAAATGGCATCAACCATTTGGCTAACTGTTTGAGCTTCTAACTTAATATTGTGATCAGGGCATTCTGGATCACCTGCTCTTGCATATAACAAGCGAAGGTAGTCATGAATCTCTGTGACCGTTCCGACTGTTGACCTTGGATTATGAGAAGTTGATTTTTGCTCAATAGATATGGCAGGTGATAAGCCTTCTATCAGATCGACATCTGGTTTATCCATGCGCGCTAAAAACTGCCGTGCGTAGGCTGATAGGCTTTCAACATAACGTCTTTGACCCTCAGCATAGAGTGTGTCAAATGCAAGTGAAGACTTGCCTGAGCCCGATAGGCCGGTAATGACAACTAATTTGTCACGTGGAATATCAAGAGAAATGTCTTTGAGATTGTGGGTGCGAGCACCTCGGATTTTAATAAATTCCATCATTGCTTTAA
>CAYGSH010000078.1:7294-9280 GCA_964352515.1 uncultured Methylophilaceae bacterium
TTGGGGCAACCTGATAATATACGCAATTATTTTGAATTCAGCTAAGGTTTCATGCAAATTTCTGAAAAGATGTCGTTAACAGAACGTCGTGCCACGATAAGTTTAGCCGCAATTTACGGGTTGCGTATGCTCGGTATGTTTTTAATTTTGCCGATTTTTGCTATTTATGCACAAACATTAGAAGGTGGACATGACCATACCATGGTGGGGTTGGCCTTGGGTGCATATGGTTTAACGCAGGTGCTTTTACAACTTCCTTTTGGTATTGCAAGTGATAAGTATGGCCGTAAAAAAGTGATTTATGTTGGCATGGTTATTTTTATACTGGGTAGTGTGGTTGCGGCAATTGGTAACGATATTGTAACTGTTATCATTGGCCGTGCCATTCAAGGAGCGGGCGCTGTTTCTGCTGTTGTAATGGCACTTGTTGCCGACTCAACTAGAGAAGAGCATCGAACAAAGGCAATGGCTACCATCGGCGGGACAATTGGCGTGACCTTTGCGCTATCACTTGTTGCAGGTCCTTTATTAAATCAAGCAATTGGGGTTTCAGGTATATTTTGGATGACTGCTATTCTTTCTATATTTGCAATTGCAGTGGTGAAGTTTTTGGTGCCAGAACCCGTCAATAGTCATTTCCACTCTGACACTGAAGCGGCTCCAGATAAAATTAAAGAGGTGCTTCGCAATACGCAACTACTGAGATTAAATTTTGGCGTATTCAGTTTGCATGCGGCACAAATGGCCATGTTTGTTGTCGTGCCTTTTGCGTTAAAAGAAACCAGTGGGATGAGTGAAAATCAACATTGGATTGTTTATTTACCAGTACTGACAGTCTCTTTTGTTTTAATGCTACCTGCAATTATCTATGGGGAAAAAAAATCTAAATTAAAACCTGTCTTTATTGGCGCTGTTGCCACAATGTTGTTTGCGCAACTTTTGTTTGCGCTGAATATCCATCATTTTTGGGGTGTTGTTATTGCCTTATTTTTCTATTTTCTTGCCTTTAATTTACTAGAAGCAACATTACCATCTCTAATTTCAAAGATGGCTCCGGCAGCTTCAAAAGGCACTGCAATTGGTGTACACAATACCGCGCAGTCTTTAGGGATTTTTATTGGGGCGGTCGCAGGCGGTTATTTATCGGGGCATTTTGGTTTTTCTAGCGTATTTATTTTTTGTTCTGTATTGATGGGTGTCTGGTTAATCTCAGCGTTTGGCATGAAAACGCCCCCAAGTGTGAAAACAAAGATGTATCATATAGATATCTTAGAAACCAATCAGGCAACAGTACTAAAGTATAAAATTGAAGCAATGCCTGGTGTGGAAGAAGTGGCGGTACTTGCACATGAAAATACATTAATTGTTAAAATAAACAATAAACAAAGTGTTGAAAGACAGTCTGCAATAGAACAAAATATATTGAAATTGATAGGGAGCAAATAATGGCATCTGTAAATAAAGTGATACTAGTTGGTAATTTGGGGCGAGATCCGGAAGTGCGTTACATGCCAAATGGTGAAGCTGTCTGTAATTTTAGTATTGCGACAACAGAAAATTGGAAAGATAAAAGTGGCGTAAAACAAGAAAAAACTGAATGGCATAATATCGTAATGTATCGCCGTTTGGCTGAAATTGCGGGTGAATACCTTAAAAAAGGTCGGCCAGTCTATATTGAAGGTCGGTTACAAACCCGTAAATGGGAAAAAGATGGGGTGACACGTTACTCTACAGAAATTGTTGGTGATCAAATGCAAATGCTTGGCGGCCGTAATGATAGTGGTGGTGCAAGTTATGATGGGGGTCAATCCAATGATTCAGATGACTTTAATCAAGAACCACCAAGAGCAACACCATCAGCAAGTAAAGAACAGTCGTCAGCTTCAACAAGCGGCTCATCCTTTGATAACTTTGATGATGATATTCCTTTTTAACTTTCTGCTCTTTGGTGATAAAGGCCTTAAAATTTAAGGCCTTTTTTATTGA
>CAYGSH010000079.1:0-9186 GCA_964352515.1 uncultured Methylophilaceae bacterium
TTGACATACTTAATGATTATTAAGTATCGCTTAAGTGTTAATTTTTATTAATTCGCTTAAATTGAAGTAATATTTTGAATCAGTAGTGTGGCGACAGTTAAATCAGCACTAGTGCCAGGATTGATTGCACGTGACTTTAATGAGTGATCAAATGTAAGTAATTGCGGAAAATATTGCTTAGGATTTTCTGTATCACTTAACGCATTAAAATGAATTAATGCTTCTTCTTTTATTTCTGTAGCAAGAGAGAAATTATATTTTCTTACAATATGGCTATCTGGAAACTGACTAAGCCAAAATAAATATAACGCCGTTGTTGCCCAAGCTGGACGCTGCCAACGTAATAACATCTCTTGATAATAGATAAGCCCTTCTTCAAATAGATGTTTAAATCCATTTGCATATTGCTGCCCAATAAAATCTCTATCTGCAGATGCTTGCATGGCTTGCAACAAATTACAATCTGCCGTTTGATTAACGTCATGATGCACAGCCTTGCCCAGCCCCGCTGGACTTGCTATTTGTATAGCCTTGAACATCCAATTTGCATCTACAACGGTTGTTTCATTAAGTGTCTGAGATAAGCGATCACGTAAACTTTTCAATGCATCGTGCTGATTCAATTGCATAGACAATGCAGACTGAATAATGGGTGCACAAAGTAAAATAATGCCTAAATTGGTATTACAACCAACAGCTGCCCATGTTGCATGAATACTATGATAAATGCGCTCTCCTAGCGCTAGGTCGGCTTTTGCTATCACAGCAGCAGATGCTTCTGCGCTCTTGATAAAGTCATTCACCGTCATCCCATGACCATCAGCAAATATATGCACGTTACCCGGCTTTATGGCTTCAACTTCTGCTAAACATGCCAATTGATAACGTTGGGCAATCTGCTGTGGTGATATTAATAGCTCACTATTCGACATGGGCTTTATCAATCAAGTCTTCCACTAAAATATTTGCAATATTAACATTGGTAACGCTTTGCAAGCCCTGCCAAGCAGGAATACTATTCACTTCTAAAACCCATAGTTTGCCATACTTATCTCGGATAATATCAACCCCACAGTAATCGATATTTAAGGCTTTTGCTGCCTTAATGGCTAATTCACAGATAAGTTCATCTTCAATACCAACACACTTAGCACCTTGCGCAACGTTATTTAACCAGCCAGCACCACTGCGCTGCATCGCTGCAGTCACTTTGTTATTGACGATAAAAACACGAAAGTCATGACTTTCGCTACCGGTATCTATGAATCGTTGTAAATAATAAACGCCATCGACAAACATGTCTTTTGGTAAAGGGAGTTTGGCGCGCTTATCTAATAAGCGAACCCCGTTCCCTTGAGACCCAAACAAAGGCTTAATCACCAGTTTATGATGCACCGAAATTTCTGCAGAAATAACTTCATGTGCCATTTGTCTTGACTCACAAATCCATGTTGGCGGGGTTGGCACACCGTTGCGCATGAGTAAATAACTAGTCATTGCTTTATCTACTGTACGTTCTATGGCTTTAGCATCGTTATAAACGATTACTCCTTGCATATTTAAAATATGCAATATATTCAAACGTGAAATGACTTGCTGTAGGCTACCCGCAGCAATACCGCGAATAAAAGCCATCTTTGGCATAGCGTCGAAACCAGGAAGATAAAGGTTAGGCTTTTCTTCAGATAAATCAATCATGCAATCTTGCAAGTTAATAAATGTGGCTTCAATGCCCTGCTTTGCAAAAGCCTGCTGCAATTCTTGACCATGCCATCCGCCAGCATGCTTAACCTCATCGGTTATTATGGGCACTTTCATATTAATAAATTACTTTTATAAGAATTATTATGTTTTTTTAGTCAAATGACTTTTCTAAAAGTGCTTCATTAAAGTCGCCAGCAAAGAAACTATTGCCTGATTTTAAATTAGTAACGGTCACTTTTGCAGGTGAAAACAATAATGGATCAATTTGATAGAAGTCCATATTGACCGCTTTGAAAATTTCAGCAAATGGTCGTCCATAATCTTTTGAAGCACTACTTGGCATCGCTTGTGCCAGTTGCGCTGCAGCAACGTCATCGCAATTTACATAAAGGTGGACAAATCCACCAAATAAAATCGCATCATTAGTCCTACCCATGCCAATTAAAAAATCTGGTGATGGTGCCGGAATTGGCGCAACCCCATAACCATCTACAAGGTGTTCTAATGGAAAATGGACTGCATGTAATTTGTGTAATGCCACTTCTAAAACGCGAGCGGTAATCTGCACAGTACCCGCTAAACTTCTAGTTGGCGTGAGGATAAATGTTAAATTAGCGGGTCTAATTTTAGTGTCATGCGCTACTTTTTCAATGATCTCCGAAGGTGGGACTTTATCTGTCTCTAACACCAATACTGTGTGCGCACTATGGTCTTTATAAGCGAGTTCTTTAAATATATCCTCACGTTGCGCAATGGCTCTGGCTGGACCGCTGCCAAGCGAAAAAAACTTTTCATGAGAGAGTGCCCAGCCAGCATATTGGCTTCCTAAGCATGCAATGATTGGACTTTTGGCATGTACTTTGACACTAATTGGCCAATTTTTAAAAGTGTTATCGTTTTGAAACGAAACCGTACCCAGACCTCCCATGCAAATTTCTGCAATTCGTCGCCCAGCTTCTAGACCCCCTATTGCCTCTATGCCAGCATCAATAATCATGGCGCCAGAATCATGTTCAGTGACTAATAAATTCAGCGCACTTGCATTAACGAGCAAGTCTTTAACCAACGGATTGGTACGTTTATTGATACTTAGATTTGAATCGTCTGTCGTTTTCATAATCATCTACCTATTCTATTTAATTTAAAAGTTTCCTTTTAATTACAGACATTCTTTCATTAATCATTTGTTTTGCAAGCGAAGCAGTTTCTGCTTGCGCACGCACCGTACAAATAGGGGCGCCTAGTTCAATGGTCTTGTTACTCGGAATATCACTAACCCACTCAGGCCAAACAAGCTCTTCTTTCAAAATTAAATCATCTTCCGCATATACCACCTGATGCGCGCAACTTAACTCAATCGCATCAAAATATTGTATTGAATCCTTACAAAGTTGTGTTTGACTAACATCAATATGAAGCTTCATTAATCCAATATGTTTATATAAATCAATCGTGGCACTTAACCTAGGATTTATTTCCAAAATAAAAACATCATCGCCATTGCAAATAGCATCACAACTATTTAATCCAGTTAATCCTAAGTTTTTAGCTAACACTTTTACATAGGATGTTAAGCGGAACTTTGCAAGATTCGACAATGACGCTTTTGAAACAGCACCACCGTAGCGATAAGGGTAACTTTGATTACCATCAACCCATTGTTCATTAAACCCGATTATAAAAAACGATTCCGCACTCGCAAAAAATAAACAAGAAACTGATTCGCCCTTTTGAAACTGTTGAAAGTATACTAATCCATCTTTATTCATGCCATTTTCTTCAACATTAGCCAATTGGCGAATATGCATTCCACCATGTCCACCGCTTGTTTTTGTTAACCAACCAATTTTTGAATTAGGCTCATTAAATACAACACTAGGATAGGGTATACCCGCTTTATTGCAGCACTTAAAAAAAATCTTTGCATCTTTACATTGCCGCAGCACCGATGCTGTATTACCAAGCACAGGCATTATTTGACTGATATCATCTATTAAATCTGGCTGCATTTCAAAACCCGAACCATAGCAAAAACCAATTAGATTTTTTTGATCTATGGTTAAAAGTAAATTTAATAGCGCTCCGCCATCAATTCGATCATCTTTCACATCTAGTTGAAAAAAAGATTTAGCCAGCTGCTGTGTATCTTGATCTGCAAATGCATCAATTGCAATTACATCAAACCCTGAGTTTACAGCAGCTTCTACATAAGGGCGGCTTGAAATAGCGGCAATGACAACAATGTTTTTATTTAACGTTTGCACAAGCAAAATCAAAAGCATCGTGATAATCAATATGCATAGGCTTATCACTTTCAAGCATTTCTTCTAGTAATTTATTTTGAGTCACATATTTTAGACGTCCAATTGCTAAGGCACCAAAACCAGCAATATTCGTTCCTCCAACCAATGTGCCGTTACCCATTACATCGACCCCCTCAATCGCAAGAGGTGGTACTGCATTCACATCCGCTACCACTTTTAAAGACGTTGAGTGGCTAAAACCTGCTAAATCGAGAACACGAACCCCTGGAGGTGTTGCACATAAAGCAACCGTCGCTTGATCGAGTGCTATTTTTTTAGCTTCTGGACTGACTCCATCAACCACACTCAAACTCACCTTATATCGTTCCTGAATCATATCTACATAGCTTTGCATACTTGCCATGTTGCTATGCGCCATCATCTGCACCTTTGCACCTTGCCTAGCTGCTATTAGCGCAGCGGTGGAACCAACAGTACCACTTGCTCCAAATATTGCAATTGTCTGTCCATCTAAACTTTCATTTTTTGATCTTAAATGCGCATCTACTTTTGCAACCATTGCTGCAGCTGTTGTAAAGGCACCAGAGGGATCAGAAAAAGTTGATATTTCAAATGGTGCAAACATGGCGCTACGAGCTTGTTTTTGCATGTCTAATGCAAGATGTATATCACGTCCGCCAAAAAATAAGGCCTCACGCTTAATGCCACTAGGACTTCGAGAAAATATTGCATCCTGTGTGAGTGCGACCACCTCATCCAAGGCGACGTTAATGTATGGCATTATTTTTTCATAACCAGCATCAAAAGCCATATTGACATCAAAAGGACTTGCGTTTTTTGCTGCTGTAATTAAATGTAATATACTCGTTTTTTTCATCTTAACTCTTTAAGATTTCGTTGAATTTATAATTAGATTCAATACGCTCAAATAGAAACCATTCAATCTAATCGTAATATACTGCATACTACATTTCATTTTACTCACCTAATCTGATGATGAGACATGCAATTATGGTTTATTTTTAATCTCAACAGTTGCACCAACATTTCTTGCAGTGCAAATTAAGAAACTAAGCGCTGAACTTTTAAAACGCAATGACAAATTTTTCAAGAATGTTTGCGCAATAGGCTCACTTTCAAAAATTGCAAAAGCAGTTGGTCCCCATGAACTTTGCCCACTACATAAAACATCATGTTCTTTTAAGTAGTTTAAGACTTTAGTGACCGATTCGCTTGCATAACGACCGCCTTGTACCGGGGCAAAGTAATCACCCGTGTATGCTTGTAACGCAGCGATTGCTTTTCCAAAACCATTTAAATCCTCTTCAATCAGTGATGGCAATGCTCCCATCATTACTTGATGACTAATCATTTCAGTCTGCGCTAATGAGGCA
Organism: uncultured Methylophilaceae bacterium; assembly: GCA_964352515.1. GTDB lineage: Bacteria > Pseudomonadota > Gammaproteobacteria > Burkholderiales > Methylophilaceae. The sequence goes on from CAYGSH010000079.1 coordinate 5,363, forward strand.
TCTTTTAACCTTGCAAAAGCCTCAACTTCCTCTGCACCATGAACACCAACATGCTGATGATCAAAAATCAATAACACTCGCCACTGCTCAGGGAATGTTTTCTGCAAAATGATGGGCGGTACTTTTGTTTCACTCCCCCTTCCACCATCGACTACAAATCCACCAACGTCAAAAGTTCCAATACCAATCCCTGATCGAAGGCCTCTTCCGACAATGTAAGCAATCTCAGAAGAAGTAAGGTTTAGATTAAACAATTGGCTGATACCTCTACCTATCGCCAATGCCATCTGCGTTCCTGAACCCAAGCCAAAGTGTCTGGGAATTTCTCGATGTACTTTAATACTGACATGCTGCGAAATGTTGGCATAATCTAATATGGCTTTTTTATATTTTTGGATATATTCAGCCTCATGTTTTTGCTCGAATATATGTTGGCCAATCGCTAGTTCAATCAATGTATCTGGCGCATTTATACCTAAACCAATACTGCCAAAACGTCTACCTTGTGTTCCATTTAAATCAAGAAACCCCATATGAAGTCGGGCAAATGCATTGACACGAATATGTGAAGAAACTTCTTTCGAATTGGAAACCATTAAGCTTGCTAAACCATGAACTGTTTTAATCAACCTATTATATAGCGTTGCGTATAGCCATAAAAGGCTATTATTCTAGCGTGACATGCTATCGCTATTTTGGCATAATGATTCGATGGTTTAAATATCAATTGAACAAAATGTAACAATGCGTTAAAGAAGCGCATTAATTTCATATATAAGAATAGAAAAATTTAAGTTAAAGGTCCTTTATGTCTAGCTATGTCATCCCATTCGAAAAGTTACGTAATACTGATGTGCCATCCGTTGGCGGCAAGAACGCCTCATTAGGTGAAATGATTTCACAACTTAGTGCGAAAGGTGTTCGTGTACCGACAGGATTTGCCACAACCGCGGAAGCTTACCGAGAGTTTTTGGCGCAAAATGGGTTAGACAAAAAAATTAATGCTGAATTAGATGCATTAGATGCAGATGACACGCAAGCACTTGCTATCTGTGGTGACAAAATACGTAAATGGATTATGGAGGCAGACTTTCCTGCTGCGCTTAATGATGCTATTAAAGAAAATTATGAAATCCTGATTGAACGATCTGCAAAAGGCACTACATTTGCAGTACGTTCATCAGCAACGGCTGAAGATCTTCCCGACGCATCATTTGCTGGACAACAAGAAAGTTTCTTAAATATTCATGGCTTAGACAATATTTATCATGCTATTAAAGAGGTTTTTGCTTCTTTATATAATGACCGTGCCATTTCTTATCGCGTTCATAAAGGATTTGTGCATGCTGATGTTGCATTGTCAGCTGGAGTGCAACAAATGGTAAGGTCAGATATTGGTTGTGCCGGTGTTATGTTCTCGATAGACACAGAGTCTGGTTTTAAAGATGTGGTTTTCATTACCTCTTCATATGGGCTTGGAGAAACCGTGGTGCAAGGGGCAGTTAACCCAGATGAGTTTTATGTGCATAAACCAAAACTTGCTGAAGGTAAGCCTGCAATTATAAGAAGAACTATCGGTTCTAAATTAATTAAAATGGTGTTTTCTGATGCCACGCAAGCTGGTAAATCAACAAACACTGTTGAGGTAGCTTCAGCAGAAGCAGAAAAATTCTCACTTTCAAATGAAGATATTTTAGAGCTCGCCAACTATGCAATGACTATTGAATCTCACTATGGCTGTCCGATGGATATTGAATGGGGTAAAAATGGTTTAGATAATAAGCTATATATTTTGCAAGCTCGGCCTGAAACAGTTAAATCTCAAGAAATCAATAATAATGTGACAGAAACATTCACACTGAAAAAACATGAAAACAAACCACTTGTTGTTGGTAGAGCCGTCACACAAAAAGTAGGTGTTGGCCCAGTAAGAATCGTATTAGATCCTGCTCAAATGCATGAAGTACAACCTGGTGATGTACTTGTTGCTGATATGACAGACCCTAATTGGGAGCCTGTAATGAAACGTGCAAGTGCTTTGGTAACAAACCGCGGAGGAAGAACTTGTCATGCCGCTATTATTGCGCGTGAACTTGGTATTCCAGCTATCGTTGGGTCAGTGGATGCAACTGACTTGTTACGCGAAGGTGAAATTGTGACAGTATCCTGCGCCGAAGGCGAAACTGGATTTGTATACCATGGTGAAATGGAATACAAAGTCACCACTGAAGAAAATGAACCCCTTACTACACCACCTTGTAAAATCATGATGAATGTTGGCAGTCCAGACATGGCATTTAGCTTTGCTCAAACACCAAATGACGGTGTTGGTTTGGCCCGTTTAGAGTTTGTGATCAACAACATGATTGGCATTCATCCTAAAGCGATATTGAACATCGATGCAATGCCTGTATCAATCCAAACAAAAATTAAAAGTAGAGCGCGTGGTTATGAAAGCCCTAAGCAATTTTATATTGATAAAATCACTGAAGGTGTGGCAACCATTGCAGCTGCTTTCTATCCAAAACCAGTGATTGTTCGTACTTCAGACTTTAAATCTAATGAATACAAAAAACTAATTGGTGGTGATATTTACGAACCAGATGAAGAAAATCCAATGATTGGCTTCCGTGGTGCAGCAAGATACATCGATCAAGACTTTAGAGAGTGCTTCGAAATGGAGTGCCAAGCCATGAAACATGTGCGTGATGTCATGGGCTTTACTAATGTTGAACTAATGATTCCATTTGTACGTACAGTAGATGAAGCAAAAGCAGTTACTGAAATCATGGCAACAAATGGTTTGAAGCGCGGTGATAATGGCTTACGCCTTATTATGATGTGTGAAATACCTTCAAACGCTTTGATAGCTGATCAATTCTTAGCTTATTTTGATGGCTTTTCTATTGGCTCAAATGATCTGACGCAATTAACGTTAGGTATGGATAGAGACTCAGGTATTTTAGCGGATGGTTTTGATGAACGAAATGATGCTGTTAAAGAGCTTCTTAAAATGGCAATTAGTGCCTGTAACAAACAGGATAAATATGTTGGTATCTGTGGCCAAGGCCCTTCGGACCATCCCGATTTTGCTGAATGGTTAATTAGTCAAGGAATTAAATCTGTATCACTTAATCCAGATACAGTGGTTGCTACTTGGCAGCGCTTAACTAAATAACGCATCAAATAAAAAACACATGACCCAACGCTCAGTATTTATTGTCTCCGACAGCACTGGTACAACGGCTGGTGCGCTGAGTAAGCTGCTAGAACATTTTCCCAATACAGAGTTTACAATTTCTAGATTACCGTTTACAGATAATCTAGAAAAGATAGAAGCAGCAAAACTCAACATAGAAGTTGCTGAAGCTGCCAGTAAAAGCTTACCTATTGTCATTATGTCTTTAGGTGATCTGAAACTAAGAAATAAGTTAAAAGAAGCAAAAGCTTACTATATTGACTTATTTAGTACTTTCATTGAGCCTTTAGGCGAAGAATTAAACGAAAAGCCTCTTACTGGCTCTGGTATTGCTCATGGTGTTATGGGGCATAGCTATGATGAGCGAATGGATGCAATTAACTTTTCATTGAATCATGACGACGGTCAAACTGATGTTAATCTTGACCAAGCGCATGTCATTCTTGTAGGCGTCTCTCGTTGTGGAAAAACTCCAACCAGTCTTTATTTAGCCATGCAGTTTGGCGTTAAAGCAGCAAATTATCCACTCATTCCAGAAGATTTTGAACGTGGCACACTACCCAACTCATTATTAAAGCATTTAGATAAAGTATTTGGCTTATCCATTAAACCAGAACGTTTACAT
>CAYGSH010000080.1:0-9168 GCA_964352515.1 uncultured Methylophilaceae bacterium
GATAGAGTGTTGGTTTCCGAAGCCAAAGGTCGTGGGTTCGACTCCCGCCGGGCGCACCACTAACTAATCAGTTTTGATAAGCATATTTTGACTATCAAATTTCAATAGGTTGATCAGCCAACGCTAATATATCTGGCTTCTATAGTCATAACCCTTCAAATACAAGAACTTTAACTGGGTCATGACTAAGTGATTTTAGAGTTAAATGATTAAGCTTTACCAACTCATTGCCAACATCGCTCCCACACCAAAATCAACACTCGATTCTGTGTCTCCAGTTACAATATATGTTTGTAGCTTGTATGTATCATTGAATTTATGCGAGTAGAATGCTGAGTATTCTCTCAATCCTGTGCCATCTTTTGTTGTTGCCTCTCGTAAATCCATTGTGACACCGGCACTGTTATTTGCATCAAACTTATATACTCCTCCAATGGTACCAAACCATACATTTTCTAAATCAATACCGCTTGGGTCGCCAAGAACTCTATAACCAACAGTACCAAGTAAGGTGACCTCATTAAATGTCTTATAGATATCTGCTGAAACTGTGTAATCTGTTTTCCAGTCCCCAACCCCTTGTTTTCTGACGCAGTAGTTAATTTTACTTTTGCACCAATGTCAGTGCTTGCTTATGGCATTCATAAAGTAGAGCCTGTTGTTATTCTAGGGCAATTGCCTGGGACATTGGTTTATTTTCGCAACTTGATGCTTATACAAAAGGAAAAAGCGAAATCATTGTATAGTTAAAATAAGTGCTAACAATATTATTAACAAAAAAAGGACATCTAGCGATGTCCTTTTATGTTTTATATGACTCAATATCGTAAAATTAATATGGCAAAATGATTAAATAATGGTCAATTACCAATGCCAAAAATAACAACATTAGGTACAAGATTGAATACTTAAACGTTGTTTTAGATAGTTCGTCTGAATACTCACGATAAAGCTTAATTGCATAATAGACAAAGACAGCATCTAGCGCCAATACCGACACCAAATAAATCATACCACTCATTCGCATTGCAAATGGAATTAAAGTGACCGCAACTAAAATAATGGTGTAAAGCAATATATGTAAGCGAGTATACATTTCACCATGAGTAACCGGCAACATGGGCAAACCAGATTTTGCATACTCTTCGCGACGATATAATGCCAATGCCCAAAAATGTGGAGGCGTCCATGCAAAGATAATCAACACCAATATCCATGCTTCTGCTGATACCGTTCCTGTTACAGCGGCCCAACCTAACGCAGGTGGCATTGCACCAGACAAGCCGCCAATGACAATATTTAACGGTGTTGCTGGCTTAAGAAATACTGTGTAGATAACCGCATAACCAAGAAAAGTTGCGAAAGTTAACCACATTGTTAACGGGTTAACAAAAACATAGAGTATGGATAAGCCAATAAGCGCAACAATTGTTGCAAATGCAAAGGTTTGTTGGGAATTGATTTGACCTGTGGGTAATGGCCGTCCTCTTGTGCGTGCCATCTTTGCATCAATTTTTTGTTCAACAAGATGATTAAAGGCAGCAGCAGCGCCGGAAGCCATTGCAATCCCAATCGTTGCCGCAATTAAAATTTGCAATGGCACCATGCCTGGCGTTGCTAGAAACATACCAATAATAGCTGTAAAAACAATTAATGCCGTTACGCGTGGTTTGCATAATGCAAAAAAACTATTTAAATCAGCTTTCTTTCCAAGCTGATTCATCCCTGTTGTAGCACTCATTTAACAACCTTTTTAGTTAAAACCAATCATATTAAGAACGTAATTCAGTTATTTTGGAGTTTAACATAATCACAGTTATTAATAGTAATGCTGCACCCATATTATGAGCAACGGCAAGTACTGTTGGTAAATGCAACACAAGATTCGCAATACCTAATGCAATTTGAATGATTAATAGGACAATCATCACCATTGCTAAACCTTTTAATTTTGATTGTTTGATTAAATAAACACCTAATGAACCAATATATAAGAATGTTATAACGGCACCAATACGATGTATCCATTGTATCGCCACATAGGCTGACAATGCTAAAGGACTACCTTCAGTGTTTTCACCTAACTCTCTAAACCAATGAAATGCATTGGTAAAGTCCATATCAGGCACCCAGACACCATGACAAGTTGGAAAGTCAGTACAAGCCAATGCGGCATAATTTGTACTTGTCCAACCGCCTAAAAAAATCTGCATCATGATAATGACAATTGCAAAACGCACAAAAAAACGTGCTCGCAAAGAGACCAAATAACTTGCAGAAGACACTCCCCAATGACGATGTGATATCCATGTGAGAATTGCTAATGTGGTCATACCCCCCATCAAATGCATTGTGACAACTGCGGGCTTGAGCAACATAGTGACTGTCCACATCCCAAGCATTGCCTGAAAACCGACAATCGCGACAAGCGCCGTTGGTAACCATGGCGTAACATGAATGTGCGCCCGCTCACGCCATGCCTGAACAAAAATTGCGAGTACAAATAAACCTAATATACCAGCCAAATAACGATGAATCATTTCCTTCCATGCTTTAACATGTTCAACGGGTGATTCAGGATAGGTGTCATGTGCGTGCGCCAACGCCTCACTACTTTGTGGAACAGTTAAAGTACCATAACAACCAGGCCAGTCAGGACAGCCTAACCCAGCATCAGATAGGCGCACATAAGCACCCAAAACAACCACACATAACGTTAATATCGTTGCAATAAAAGCTAACTTTTTAAACACTTTATCCACCCCATGAATTTTTCAATAGTTTTTTTATGTCTGCACGTAATGGTTTTGGTTCAATATCACTTGGATAATACATCATCAAATTATTGAGTGGGTCAACTAGATAAATGCTACCTTCAGGTGCAGTTTGATCAAATTGACCAACAAACTCTTTTTGAGATACATCGCTTGCCGACAGAACAATAAGTGCAGGATATTTTTCCTGTAGTTGTTGAATACGATCAACATCATAATTATTTTTTAATATAAGAATACGTTGCACACGATCTTCTTCTTTATATAGAGTACGGTGCACTCGATTTAATTTATCAACATTTTGCTCGCACGATTGATCACAACTTGCTGAATTTATCATCACAATGCTCCAAACTTTACTCCAATTAGCATCAACAAAGGCGTTTCCATTTGCATCTGTAAATGCAGGAATTTTTAGTTCAACAATTGGTAAAACTAAGTTTCCAAAACTTTTACCACCTGGCCGTATATCTAAGAAATGTAAAGTTGATGCCACTGTAAATGGCAATAAAAATACCACTGCTAGTAATAATAGTATTTTTTTATCTTTTCCAACTGTTGTTTTAGCATCAAGATTTGATTGACTCATTTTCTTTATGTTCCTTAGATAACTTCTTAATATTTAATGCGATGTAAATGACAAATAAGGTGAATGCAAATCCAAACCACTGATACGCGTACCCTAAATGTACGGTAATGCGATTTTTGGGGACTGGCCACTCTCTGACAAAACCATCTGCTGTGCTATTTGGAGACAAGCGAATAATATAGGGCTTTACACCAAAAGGAACCATAGATTGATAACGGTTCATATCGATATTTTGCCACAATGGTTGCCACATAGCATCTTTTGGAATATCTGCCTCTAAGGTAAAAACTTTGTCTAGTGGAAACTCAACATCGCCCACAAACTCAAACTCATCCTCAGGCGTGGCTATAAATGGTAGCTGCCGATCAGGAGCGCCAATAATCCAACCTCTGTTTACCAGTACATAGTGATTATCGCCATCGATTTTAACAGGCGTAATCACGTGATAACCAGCTTTACCATTATGAACACGATTATCCAATATCATTTGGTATTCAGGCTTATAAACACCTTTAAAGCTGACTCGTTTATAACGCCACTCATCTTTATCGTTAATGATAGAGGGTAGTTTAACTGGTGCTTGTTTCAACCCTTGATCAATTTGCTGTTGTGCTAATATTTTTGATTGTGCTTTATTGTATTGCCAAAAACCTAAACGAATGCATAAAGCCATTACAATCAATGTGGCAATTGTCATTCCAAATTTAGGTTTAAATCGATATTGATTCATCTCGTTCGATTGGTTCTTATATTAAATAAGCCATTTATTGCAAACCTAAAGCATAGGTCGCATAATCATATAAACTATTTAGGAGTGTATTCATGTTGTTTAAAATCATTGTTATCAGTATGTTACTTTTAATTGGCTATAATTTATTTTCTGCACTATATTTCATGATGAAAGGTGAAAAACACAACCCTAAAATGGTTAAATCATTAACCTGGCGAGTTGGGCTATCTATCTTACTGTTCACACTTTTGTTATTAGGCTTGTATACTGGCGTCATTGTAAGAGTTCCAGCATAAGCCAAGAAAATAAAATCATTTTAATTAACTGGGTTATTGGATTTATAAAAAGAGTAAGACAAAGTTACCGACTTGATATCTTTTGGTAAATCTGGACTGATAAAAAAGCGTATTGGCATATCTTTCACTTCACCAGATTTTAACGATTGTTGATTAAAGCAAAAACATTCAATTTTCTTAAAATATAAAGATGCAACCTCTGGGGAAACACTCGGCACTGCAGAACCAACGACTTCATCTGGACCATTATTAATTGCTTTATATGATGTCAGCTTAATTTCACCCGGATAGACTTCAACATTTGGCTCGTTTGCTGCAAAACTCCAATCTAATCCAGGCATTGTAGTACCAGTGAATATAACTGTTACTTTTCTAGTCTTATCGACCGTTACATTCTTAGTCATTTCAGTGGCAGTTGTATCGGCACGACCATTTAAACCAATAGCGCTACAAACAACATCATAAAGCGGTGCAAGTGCAAAACCAAAAGCTAAGCCAGCTACTGCGATGATTAACAACTTTACCGCTAAGTTTTTATTGCTCTCTTTATTAACTTCTTGATCAGCCATCGTTATTGCATTCCTGCGCCCATATAAATTGCGAATGCAAATATAACAGCTGCAATAACAGCAATGGCTATACCGATTAATTTACTATTACCATCTCTTTTGTTTTCATCAACCATTTTGATTCCTAATCAAGGATTAAGTTATAACTACTAATAGACATTCAATTGAATACGATAGTTCTACAAAGATCATACCGCAAAAAAATAACGCCACTAGGATTATCCAAGTGGCGTTATTGTTAGAGAATTGTTTATAGCCAGTATACGAAAACAAACAAAAATAACCAAACCACATCAACAAAGTGCCAATACCAAGCGACTGCTTCAAAGGCAAAGTGGTTATGTGAATCAAAATGGCCTTTAAGTACACGGAATAAAACAATGGCTAACATAATAGTACCCATTGTCACATGTAGACCATGGAAACCTGTCAACATGTAAAAAGTTGATCCGTAAATACCAGAATCCATTGTGAAAGCAGCTTCAGCATACTCATGTGCTTGTAAGTATAAAAAGATAGCACCTAATGCTATCGTTAATACTAATCCAATCGTTAATTGCTTACGATTGTTTTTCATTAAGCCCCAATGTGCATAGGTTAACGTTGCCCCAGAAATTAACAAGATAAGTGTATTAATGGCTGGCAATCCCCAAGGCCCCATTGCTTCTAATGCTTCAGTTGCTGCAGGCCCATTTGAAGGCCAAGTTGCGGCAAACTCTGTCCATGAAGAATAGCCAGGCCAAGCTATTGTAGATTGACTTATCCAATCCAAAGCAATGTTACGAATATAAAATAAAGCCCCAAAGAAACCAGCAAAAAACATGACTTCAGAGAATATAAACCAACCCATACTCCAACGAAAAGAGATATCAACTTGTTTGTTATAAAAACCAGACAAGCTTTCTTTAATCACATCTCTAAACCATCCATATAGCAGGTAAAAGAATACTAGTAAACCTGCTATTAACACATAACTACCAGAAGCAACATTATTCATTTGCATAGCAAAACCACCAGCCATTAAGAATAACGCAATTGAAGCTATTAATGGCCAGAGTGAAGGTGCTGGCAAGTAATAGTTATTTGTATTCTGACTCATTTTCTCTCCCTATCTCTATTTCTATTTATCTCTAACATTTACTTAACTGTTGGAGGTGTTTCAAATGTATGGAATGGTGCTGGTGATGGCACTGACCATTCAAGACCTTCTGCACCTTCCCATGATTTCGCTTCAGCTTTAGTACCACCTTTAATACATTTAATCACAACATATAAAAATAGTAGCTGGCTAATTCCTAATGCAAATGCGCCAATTGATGAAATCATATTGAACTCGGCAAATTGCAATGCATAGTCAGGAATACGACGTGGCATACCTGCTAAACCAGTAAAGTGCATTGGGAAGAAAGTAATGTTAAAGGCAATTGTAGTTAACCAAAAGTGCCATTTACCTAGTGTCTCATCGTACATAAAGCCTGTCCATTTAGGTAACCAATAATAAACAGCACCCATAATTGACATAGCAGCACCTGAGAAAAGAACATAGTGGAAGTGAGCAACCACATAATATGTATCTTGTAATTGAATATCAACAGGCAAGATAGCTAACACTAGTCCACTAAATCCACCAATAGTGAACAAGAAAACCACTGCAATAGAAAACAACATTGGTGTTTCAAAGGTCATTGACCCTCTCCACATTGTTGCAACCCAGTTAAATACTTTTACACCTGTTGGAATCGAAATTAACATGGTGCTGTACATAAAGAACAATTGACCAGCAACCGGCATACCTGTTGTAAACATATGGTGCGCCCAAACTACAAAAGACAATAATGCAATGGCTGCAGTTGCATACACCATCGACGCATAACCAAACAATGGCTTACGTGCAAAGGTAGGAATAATTGTTGAGATTAAACCAAATGCTGGCAGAATCATAATATACACTTCTGGGTGTCCAAAAAACCAGAATACATGCTGCCATAATACTGGATCACCACCGCCAGCAGCATCAAAGAAAGAGGTCCCGAAATGACGATCTGTCAATAACATGGTTAATGCTCCTGCCAATACTGGCATTGAAGCAATCAACAAAAATGCAGTAATTAACCATGTCCAAACAAATAATGGCATTTTCATTAGTGTCATGCCTGGGGCGCGCATATTAAGGATAGTTGTAATTATATTAATAGAGCCAACAATTGAAGAAACACCTAAAATATGCAAAGCAAGAATAGACATATCAACTGCCATTGATGGGTTTTGAACTGATAACGGAGGATACATTGTCCAACCACCAGCGATTGCACCACCTGGAACAAATATCGAAGTCATTAGCAATATTGCCGCAGGAACCATCAACCAAAAACTCATATTATTTAATCTCGGGAAAGCTAAATCAGAGGTGCCAATCATCAATGGAATCATCCAGTTAGCAAAACCAACGAAAGCAGGCATAATCGCACCAAAAATCATGATTAAGCCATGTAACGTCGTTAATCTATTAAAATTGTCTGGCTCTACAAATTGTAGACCTGGTTGAAAAAGCTCAGCACGAATACCAAGTGCCAACGCGCCAGCAAATAAGAACATAAAGAAGCTAAACCAAAGATAAAGTGTTCCAATATCTTTATGATTTGTAGATGCAACCCAGCGCATTATGCCAGTTGGATGCCCGTGATCTGCATGATCATCGTGATGTGTTGCAGTTGTTGTACTCATCAGTTTCTCCTAAAAACTAAAGCTTAAATCTAATAATTCAAAAATTTTAAATTGATTGGCAGTTATCGTGCTGCTTTGACTGCTGAAGGCTGGGCAAAATCACCAGTGCTATTACCTAATGCGTTACGCTCATAAGCAATGACAGCTGCAATATCAGTATCGTTCAACACATCTTTCCATGCTGGCATGATGTTTTTACCATTCAATAGAATATCGATATGACCTTCTACAGGACCAGTTGCAATTGCACTACCTGTCATCGCTGGGAATGCAGGCGGAATACCTGCACCTGTTGCCCCGTGACAAACAGCACAGTTTTTCTCATAAACTGCTTTACCAGCCGTTACTAACTCATCCATAGCCCATTCTTTATCAGCGCCAGCATCCGCGGCTGCAGCTGCATCTTTTTGTGCAACAACCCAAGCATCATAATCAGCCTGCTCCATTGCTTCAACAACAATCGGCATGTAGCCATGTGCCTTACCACATAATTCAGCACATTGACCGCGATATGTACCTGGTTTATCAACTTTAATCCATGTTTCTCTTACAAAGCCTGGAATAGCATCTTGCTTAACACCAAATTCTGGCACCCAAAATGCATGGATCACATCAGCTGCAGTTAATAATATTTTAATCTTCTTACCAACAGGAACAACCATTGGATTATCGACTTCTAGTAAGTAATTCTCACCTTTTTCTTCTTCATTTTTAATTTGCGCTTCAGGCGTTGAAAGTGTACTAATGAATTTAACATCTTGATCTAAGTAGTCATAAGCCCATTTCCATTGTGAGCCAGTCACTTTAATACTCATGTCTGCTTCACTTGTGTCTTTCATCGCCAAGATTGTCTTGGTAGCTGGGTAGGCCATACTTACAAGTATAATCACTGGAATAATAGTCCAAATAACTTCTAACCAATGGTTCTCATGGAACTGTGCTGCCTGATGACCAACTGATTTACGATGTTTGAGGATTGAATAAAACATCAAACTAAACACAACAACAAAAATCGCAACACAAACCCATAAAATCAACATATGCAAATCATAAATTTGACTTGCTATATCTGTTGCAGGTGTTTTTAAATTTAATCCGTAAGCAGCGTGTGAGTTAACTGCAAACAATGTTAAAAATGTAGCACCTAAAGAGAGAATTGTTCTCTTGTTCATAACTGAATCCACCCCAAAAAAATGTGAACAACTTAAAATAATCAAAACCTAACACAACCTTACGCTTTATCATCTATGGTCATGTTAAGCGACTTACACGTTTATCAAAAATCTGAATCGCGCTTTATTATTAACTTACGAAGTCATTTGAACCGTATACCAGCAAAAAGATTCAATCTACCGAATATACATTTTCAAAATTTCGCTAAATTTATCACACGTACTAATGCTAATCAAGAAAAATGTAACAAAATAGTTACATTTTATTTTGCCCTTGAACGAGTGTATATACTAGGTTTTATGCGTGGTGCCGG
>CAYGSH010000081.1:0-5713 GCA_964352515.1 uncultured Methylophilaceae bacterium
ACCTCATCTATATATCAAATAGTTATTAAAATATAATTACATATTCTTTGAATGTATATAGAAAAGTCCGTATATTTCTCAAATTAAACTTATAGATTAATTTCAACGGCATTTACTATATACATTATGACGATATTCAACTGCTAAGCAAATATGAAACACGTTATAATCACAGAATTGTTTATTTAAACGCTAGACTATCCGAAAACGACGACATGGATTACAAAAGTTATTTTATTATTCTCATCGGCACCGTACTAGTCAACAACATAGTATTAGTTAAAATTCTTGGACTTTGTCCATTTATGGGCGTCTCAAAAAAGCTTGAGGCGTCTATCGGGATGGCCGCAGCCACTGCTTTTGTTTTAACAGTCGGTTCTATGACTAGCTGGGTAATTGATCACTATCTGTTGCAAGCCTACCAATTAGAGTATTTACGTACGCTTTCATTTATTGTGGTCATTGCAAGTGTAGTGCAATTTACGCAAATGATTATGGAGAAAAGCTTCCCAATTCTATATCAAATGCTGGGAATCTTTTTACCCCTTATCACCAGCAATTGTGCTGTATTAGGCATTCCCTTATTGAATGCACAAACTGATAATGGCTTCATTCAGTCCGCTCTATTTGGCCTTGGTGGCGCTGCAGGCTTTTCAATGGTGCTCATATTATTTGCATCCTTACGCGAACGCTTAGAGGCAGCAGATGTTCCAAGCCCCTTTAAAGGCTCCGCTATTGCAATGGTCACTGCCGCACTGATGAGTTTGGCTTTTATGGGCTTTGCTGGCTTAGATAAATACTAGATTAATCCAAAAATTTAAGTCCTTAAGAATACAAAATTAATATGTTAATTGCTTTATATATTATGCTCGGCCTTGCTGTAGTACTTGGTGCTTCACTTGGTTATGCTGCACTTAAGTTTAAGGTTGAGGGAGACCCTCTCATTGCACGCATTGACGCTATTTTGCCGCAAACACAATGTGGGCAGTGTGGCTATCCAGGATGCAAGCCCTATGCTACAGCTATTGCCAATGGTGAAGCAGACATTAATCAATGCCCTCCAGGTGGTGATGAAGGCGTCCATGCTCTTGCAGACTTACTTGGAGTTGAATACAAACCACTCAATGAAGAACATGGCGAAACTAAACCAAAAGCAGTTGCCTTCATTGAAGAAGACGTTTGCATCGGTTGCACATTATGTATTCAAGCCTGCCCTGTTGATGCCATTTTAGGCGCTGCAAAGCACATGCACACTATTATTGCTAGTGAATGTACTGGCTGCGAACTTTGTATAGCACCCTGCCCTGTCGACTGCATAACCATGGAGCCTATTGAAGAAACGCCAGACAACTGGAAATGGAAGTATCCAACTATCCCAATTAAACCAATTATTAATCTTAAATGAATGCACCTATCAATATCGCAGGGCTAATCAAAAAAACTAAAGATGTATTTAGTTTCCATGGTGGCGTGCACCCGCCTGGTAACAAATCGCAATCTACACAATTGCCGATTGGTCGATTAGACCTGCCAGAAAAAATCATACTTCCGTTGCGGCAACATATTGGCAATATTCCCAAAGTCAAAGTGACTGTAGGTGAACATGTTCTTAAAGGTCAGCTCATTGCGGAAGCAGAAGGCAATGTTTCAGCTGCAATTCATGCCACAACTTCTGGTGAAATTATCTCAATTGAAGATGCAATTCTTCCTCACCCTTCTGGTTTGCCCGATCAATGTATAACAATAAAACCAGATGGAAAAGATAGCTGGATTGAAAGACATCCTCAAGACTGGCGTGAAGGAGAGCTTAATGGCTTAATTGCTAGTTTAAAACTATCAGGCATTGTTGGTTTAGGTGGAGCAACTTTTCCCACACAGGTAAAACTGCGCAAAAATGGAAAGTCTGAAATTCACACCTTAGTAATTAACGCAGCAGAGTGCGAGCCTTACATTACTTGCGATGATATGCTGATGCGTGAACGAGCGAATGACATTGTGAATGGTATTGCAGTAGCAAAAAGGCTACTAGGCGCTCAACAAGTGATTGTGGGAATCGAAGATAATAAGCCAGAAGCAATTCATGCGATGCAATCTGCTTCAGCTGATACTGATATACAAATTAAAGTTGTGCCGACTGTTTATCCAAGCGGAGATGCCAGACGCTTAGTCAAATTGGTTTTGGGTGTAGAAATTCCTCATAATAAACGGGCAACAGAAACAGGCATTCAAGTATTCAATGTGGCAACCGTATTGGCACTTTATCGTTATTTCGAGTTCGGTGAACCAGCACTCAGTAGAATCGTTTCGATGACTGGCAATGTGAATCAACCGCAAAATTTTGAAGTGTTATTTGGAACCCCATTAAAACATTTAGTCAACGCTGCTGGTGGTAGCCAGCAAGGCACAACACACTTCATCATGGGCGGGCCTATGATGGGGTTTAACCTGCCAAGCAAAGATGTGCCAATCACCAAAGCAGCTAATTGCATTATTGCAGTCTCCCCCACATTGTTTGAACCACAGCCACCTGCTATGCCTTGCATACGCTGTGCAAGATGTGCAGATGCTTGCCCAGTTAGTTTGCAACCGCAAGAGCTTTATTGGTTTGCAAAAGCGGATAATTTTGAGAAAGCACAAGATTACAATTTGTTCGATTGTATTGAATGTGGGGCTTGTTCTTATGTATGTCCAAGCGACATTCCATTGGTACAGTATTATCGATACGCAAAGAGTGAAATTATTGCATTAGATAAAGCTAAAGAAGCTGCCAATCTAGCCCGCGAAAGAAATGAGTTTAGACTCGCCAGAATAGAACGTGAAAAACAAGAGCGTGCAGCCAAACATGCAGCACGGGCACAAGGGGCCAAAGCTGCGAACAATAAAACTGATAAGATGAATGAGTCAGCATCTACAGATAAACAAGCAGCGATAGCAGCTGCTATAGAGCGTGCTAAAGCACAAAAAAATGCTGGTAGTAGTGCACCAAAAAACACAACTGATGTCAGCGAGTCAACCAAAACTGAAATAGCGGCTATTGAAGCCCGTAGAGCTAAAGCTGGACTAACAGAAGATAAATTCAAAGTAGCAGATACTGAAAAGCAGGCAAAGATCGAAATGGCAATTGCTCGCGCTAAAGCACAAAAAGAGGCTGCGAGTAAAGAAAGTAACTTAACTGAAAAGCCAGCTAAGCAGCTGGCTGCTGTAGATGCTGAAAAACAAGCAAAAATTGATGCTGCTATTAAGCGAGCAAAAACACTTAAAGCAGCATCAACGAAACCGCCAACCAGTGAAGTCAATACAAAACCGATGGTAGATGCAGAAAAGCAAGCTAAAATCGATGCTGCAATTGCTCGTGCTAAAGCACAAAAAGAAGCGGCATTAAAAGCAAAAGATGAATAAAATAAAGGAAACAATTGAACCGTTCACCGTACATCTCTGATGCACCTTCAGTCAGCAGCATAATGTTTAAGGTGGTGCTCGCCTTAATCCCCGGTATTTTTGTGTATGCTTGGTTATTTGGGGGAGGCATTTTAATAACGCTCACATTAGCTACCATAACAGCTTTAACCACTGAAGCGAT
Organism: uncultured Methylophilaceae bacterium; assembly: GCA_964352515.1. Taxonomy (GTDB): domain Bacteria; phylum Pseudomonadota; class Gammaproteobacteria; order Burkholderiales; family Methylophilaceae. The sequence continues at coordinate 3,581 of CAYGSH010000081.1, forward strand.
TATGCTTAAATTGCGCAAACGCCCGGTTAAGCCTTTCTTGTTAGATTACAGTGCTGTTATTACCGCCTGGCTATTAGCACTAGCCATTCCACCGCTAAGTCCTTGGTGGCTCATTGTTGTGGGAACAGCATTCTCTATCATAATTGCTAAGCAACTCTATGGCGGATTAGGATACAACCCGTTTAACCCTGCCATGATTGGCTATGCTGTTTTATTAATCTCTTTTCCTGTATTGATGACAAAATGGCCTGCTGCACTTAGCATTGCTGAAGTTAAACTAAACTTTGTTGAACAATTTAATTATATTTTTAGCCAAACTTTGCCAGCCAATACATCAATTGATGCAATCACATCTGCAACGCCTTTAGACTACCTTAAAACACAGCTGAAATTAAACCAAAGCATGAACACCATTCAAGCAGCGCCTTTTTTTGGCGCACTCGGTACAAAAGGTAGTGAATTTATTGCCATTGCCTATTTGTTTGGTGGCCTATTTTTATGGCAACAAAGAATCATCACGTGGCATCTTCCTACCGCTTTTTTAGGCTCCCTTGCAGCATTTGCAGGTGTGTTTTGGATCGTAGACGCTACGCAATTTGCAAGCCCAATATTTCATTTATTTAGTGGCGCAACCATGCTTGCTGCCTTTTTTATTATTACAGATCCTGTAAGTGGGCCCACAACACCAAAAGGGAAAATCTACTTTGCTGCTGGCGTTGCCATTATTACCTACTTAATTCGTGTATATGGCGGCTATCCAGATGGCGTTGCGTTTGCAGTCATTTTTATGAATATTTGCGCTCCACTCATTGATGCATATACACAACCACGTGTATTTGGGCATGAAAAATAAAATGCCTGAAACAATAATCAAACACACCACAAAAACAGCACTAACTTTAGTTGCTTTTGCATTTACATTTACGCTTTTAATGACAGTGGTATACCATATTACCAAAGATCCGATTGCTAAAAGCGAAGCCGTTGCGAGGATTAATCTATTTCATCAAGTCATTCCAGATGACCGATATGACAATAACGTCCTCAACGAAACCATTCATATTGCACCTAATAAGTTGTTAGGTAATAAAAAACCAACAACTGCCAATATTGCAAAATTAAATGGTAAAACGATTGCTGTTATTCTAGAAGCTATCGCACATGACGGCTATAGTGGCGATATTAAATTACTCATTGCGATTAATATTAATGGAAGTATTTCTGGGGTACGCGTGATAAAACATCAAGAGACGCCTGGTCTAGGTGACTATATTGACGTCGCAAAGTCAAAATGGATAAAACTATTTGATGGAGAATCACTCCAAAAAACTATCAGTAGAAACTGGGCAGTAAAAAAAGATGGTGGGCATTTTGATTATATGGCTGGTGCAACTATTACCCCTAGAGCGGTCATTAATGCAGTCCATAAGGCCCTCCAATATTTTGAAGAGAATAAAACAACATTACTGACAACACACGAATCATCAGAAAATCAAACAAAGCATGAACCGACACTTACAAAGGTGAATGAAAATGAGTCAATTTAGAGAAATAACGTTTAATGGTATTTGGAAACAAAACCCAGGCGTTGTACAGTTATTAGGTCTATGCCCAACACTCGCAGTCACCACCACTGTTGTTAATGGTGTGAGCCTAGGCCTAGCAACGGCATTGGTAATGGCAGCATCTAATGGCGCTGTTTCACCAGTACGTAAATTTGTGCCTAATGAAATTCGTCTACCTGTCTTTATTTTAGTTATCGCAGCATTGGTAACCGTTATTGATTTGTTAATTCATGCATTTGCTGAACCTCTTCATAAAGTATTAGGCATTTTTGTTCCCTTGATTGTTGTGAACTGTATCGTACTTGGTAGAGTAGATGCATTTGCAGCTAAAAATCCGCCCGCACCTGCAATATGGGATGGGTTTGTGATGGGGATTGGACTCACGCTGGTACTTGGCTTACTCGGTGGCATGAGAGAGGTTTTAGCAAAAGGCACTTTGTTTTCAGGTTTAGATTTAGCTCTGGGCGAGAATTTCAAACATGTTGTCTTAACAATCATTCCAGACTACCAAGGTTTTTTATTAGCCGCCCTACCGCCTGGCGCATTTTTAGGGCTTGGATTTTTAATT
>CAYGSH010000081.1:5723-9085 GCA_964352515.1 uncultured Methylophilaceae bacterium
TTGCTGCGCATAATTGGGCAGAACAGCGCAAAGCGAGCAAAAAGCCCACACCTTCAGCAAGCGGAGCATTAAAACCAGCTCATTAATTTTATTACATGATAAATGCAATGAATGCTGAAAAACGACTTCAAATCTTTACACGGTTAAGTAATGCAATACCAGAGCCGACAACAGAACTTGAATACAGCTCCACCTTCGAGCTACTAGTTGCTGTTATATTGTCGGCTCAAGCGACTGACAAAGGGGTTAATATCGCCACTCGAAAGTTATACGCAGTCGCCAATACGCCACAAGCAATTGTTAACTTAGGGATTGTTGGCTTAGAACACTACATTAAAACAATTGGGCTTTATCATGCAAAAGCCAAAAATGTCATAGGCTGTTGTGAGCAATTATTAGTCAAACATAATGGCGAGGTCCCCCGCTCTCGTGAGGCATTAGAAGCGCTCCCTGGTGTTGGAAGAAAAACAGCTAATGTCATTTTAAACACAGCATTTGGTGAATCAACCATTGCTGTTGATACCCACTTATTTAGACTGGGAAACCGTACCAAACTAGCGACGGGCAAAAATGTCTTGCAAGTGGAAAAAAAGTATTTAAAAACCATACCAAAAACATTCCTAAAAGACGCACATCATTTATTGATTTTACATGGTCGTTACACTTGCACTGCCCGCAATCCAAAGTGTGGTGAATGTTGCATTGTCGATTTATGTGAGTATAAAAATAAACTCATTCCAAAACCTCATTTAATGGCTGGCGAAACATGAGAAAAAAAATCGCCACTGGGTTAGCCTATGGAAGAACACCAGAGCCAGAACTAGCTGCGCAGGCTGTTAAACAAGCCATGAAAAAATCTGGCATAAAAATCCCTAGTGCTGTCTTACTTTTTTTAAGTTCTGAATTTGCATCAGATCCTGAGTCTGCAGTTAAAGCAGCTGCAAAAGCGGCCAGTTGCACACAAATTATTGGCTGTTCAGCAACAGGTATATTCACAGAAGATGATTGGATATTAGACAGCCCAGCAGCAGCAGCAATGGTCTTTAGTGACTCAGCAACACTAAATGTGATCAAAGAGACAATAGACCAAAACCTAGTGATGACCCTGGCAGCGCCCAATGCAATGAATAGTACATGGTTAAGCAAACCAGGCTTAAGATTTGGTGGAATATCCGGTGATGCTATCGGACAAGGCCCATTTTCTGTCTGGGAAAACGGTAAAGGCGCATCACTAGGTTATTGCGAGGTTGAGTTTCAAAATGCGAAAATAGCAGTTGCGGCATCACATGGGGTAAAAATCCTATCTTCCCCACAAATCATTAGCCAAGCAGATAATTACGATCTCATTTTGGTTAATGATATCGATGCAGCGACTCAACTTAAGCAAGCTTGGCACAACTATCATAAAGAAAAAGAGTTGCCACTTCATCAAATTGTCACTATTTACGCTGATAATGAAGCTGCGCTAAATGAAGGAAACTATAACGTTGCTACCATTATTGCCATTAATGAGCCTCACGGCTCTATTACATTAAGCAAAAGATTACAAACTAACGATTACATGGCTTGGGCAGTAAGAGATGTTAATACTGCGCAAATCGACATCGTTAAAACAGCCACAAAACTAGGTCAGCAACTTGAGGCTGATCCAACATTTGCATTATTATTTTCGTGTCTTGGACGCGGCCCGTCATTTTATGATGGTAGTGATCAAGATTTAGCGCTTTTAAAAACACTGTTTCCATCTATGCCAATTATTGGGTTTTATGGTAATGGAGAAATTGCACCAATTGCGGGTAAAAGTGAAATGTTACAATATTCTGCAGTGCTTGGCCTTTTCTCAGAAATTAAGAAATCATGAGCTTATTTAACCCCTCCCGAGATGAAGTAAGAGATTTTTTCTTTCATAGCTGGGCTAAATTTAAACAATCTCAGCCATTAACTGATTTAGAAAAAATTGCGATTAATATCATTCAAATGCATCCAGAGTATCACAGCATATTAGATAAACCTGAACAATATAAACATCAGCCCTATTTTCCTGAACAAGGAGAAACCAATCCTTTTTTACACATGAGCTTGCACTTGTCGATCTTGGAACAAATCAGTATTAACCAACCAGTTGGCATTACAGATATTTATACCCAATTAAAAATGAAACACCAAGAGGAACATGCTGCACAACATGATGTCTTAGATTGTTTAGCTGAAACTATTTGGATTGCCCAACAGAACAACACTGGACTGAATGCAAATCATTATCTAGAATTACTAAACGAAAAGGCGAAAAAGATAATATGATGAACAATAACAATGTATATGATTGGCTGAATGCACATGGCGACTATTTATATCGTTTCGCTCTTGCACGCCTTCGTGATAGCCACCAAGCAGAAGATGCTGTACAAGAAACCTTTTTAGCTGCCATTAAAAGCAATAGCTTTGCAGAACAATCGTCACCAAGAACATGGCTCACAGGAATCTTAAAACATAAAATTATAGACATGATGCGTAAAAATACACGTGAAATAACCACTTCTGACCTTTTATCAGACCCGGATGCTAATTTAGATGATTTTTTTGATGAAAAAGGAAAATGGGAAGATAAACCGCAAAATTGGAATGTGCCAGATGATGCACTTCAACAAAAACAATTTTTAACTATATTGCAATCATGCATTGATAAAATTCCTAATAAACTTGCCAATTTATTTATGATGCGTGATGTTCATGAAAAAGATAATGAAGAAATTTGTAAGGAATTAAATATCACCTCGACCAATGCTTGGGTGATGTTATATCGCGCCCGAATGGGAATTAGAAAATGTTTGGAAATTAACTGGATAGGACATAAATAAATGATGAAGTGCAAACAAGCTAGCCAGCTTATCTCTCAGGGTTTAGACGTATCACTGTCTAAGAGAGAGCGTTTTGCACTTAAATTTCATTTATTGATATGTAAATATTGTTCTCGGTTTAGTCAACAATTAAAGATGCTCAACGTTGCTATAAATAACTTGGGCAACCAAATTGATGATGATACAAGCATTCAATTGCCTTCAGAATCAAAAGCGCGGATAGTTAAAGCATTAGAGTCTGATGCATCATAACTAACGTTTAATTTGTAATAACTACTTTTATTATTAAGGGAAAATATCATGAGTGTAACTAAAAAATCAATCGCATTAGCAGTAGGCGGCGCATTCGCATTGTCATTAGGTACTGCTGTAATTGCAGCAACAGACAATCCTTTTGAAATTAAAACATTATCAAGCGGCTATCAGGTAGCAGACAACCATGCTGAAAAAGGTGCTGATGGCAAATGTGGCGAAGGCAAATGTGGTGCAGAAAAAGCTGGTGAT
>CAYGSH010000082.1:0-9013 GCA_964352515.1 uncultured Methylophilaceae bacterium
GGGTTTGTTGTTGCTATTTGTGGCGATATTATGACGATGCCTGGATTGCCAAAACAACCTGCCAGTGAGCATATTAATGTCGATAATGCAGGCGTTATTTCTGGATTATCTTAGCTGATGCACATAATTGAGCGGGAAGGTTTCGCTGAAGAAACAATTAATAAGTCCAAATTTCTTGCCTGGACAACACATTGTGAAACAGAGCAAGCGGTTGGTGCCTTTTTACGTGCTATTGCGGCTAAACATCAAAATGCAAGCCATTTAGCCTATGCATTTCGCTTAAAAACATCAGAGGGTGTCATTTTGCGCTTTTCGGATGCAGGTGAACCAGCTGGCACTGCTGGTAAGCCTATATTGCAGATGCTAGAGGGACGAAATTTAATCAACTTATGTGTTGGCGTGATTCGTTATTATGGTGGCATAAACTTGGGCAAAGGAGGCTTAGCAAGAGCCTATGGCGGCACTGCTAAATTGGCCCTAGATAATGCCATCATTAAACCGTTCATTGAAATGCAACAAGTTGCGCTTACAATAGAATACAATCAATTAGATGCGTTAACAAAAGCACTTTCGCAAATTAATGGTGAAATAGTTGATAAGTCTTTTGATGAGAAAGTACATGTAAAAATTGTATTGCCACTGGATAACGAGCAGTCTTTTATGAATAGGTTTACGCGTGAATATACAAATTAAAGCGGTTAATAAAATTGAAATTGCAGCATGGATAGTGATTGCCGCAGCAATGCTCTATGTGCTTAAGTTTAATTTACTATCTGGTTTGTTAGCGGGTATGTTGGTTTTTGAACTCGTTCATGTTATTGCACCTTATATTGCACAAAGGTTTCCCGGATATATATCAAAAGTCATTGCAGTTAGCTTGTTAGCCATTTTTGTTATTGGTGTTTTGACATTGTTTGGATTGGGTTTAGCTGCTTTTTTTAGATCAGATTCAGGCAGTTTAACTAGTTTAATTGCACGAATGGCTCAAATTATTGAAGACTCTCGCCAAATTTTGCCGAGTTGGATTGATGAGCGTATTCCAGCAGACGCCGTTGTTTTGCAACAAATCGTGACAGAATGGTTGCGTGATAATGCCTCTAACTTGCAATTTTTAGGCAAAGAAGCAGGGCGGCATGCTGCACACATCCTCATTGGAATGATTATTGGCGGTATGTTGGCTTTAAGAGAGGCTGTTACAGATGATTCATATATGCCGTTTGCAAAAGCGTTAGTAAAGCGCGTTATTTTGTTCGGTGATGCATTTAGAAATATTGTGTTTGCACAAGTTAGAATTTCAGCGATTAATACAGTTTTTACTAGCATCTATTTAGTTGTCATTTTGCCTTTAATAGGCGTTGACCTGCCTTTTACCAAAACATTGATTGCCATTACCTTTATTGTTGGTTTACTCCCTGTGGTTGGAAATCTAATTTCTAATACGGTGATTATTATTGTCAGTATGAGTCATTCGTTAGGTATTGCTTTGGGGTCATTATTATTTCTTGTTGTCATACATAAATTTGAATATTTTTTAAATGCACGTATTGTTGGTGGACAAATAAGAGCAAATGCATGGGAACTATTGATTGCAATGGTTGTGATGGAGGCCGCATTTGGTATTGTTGGTGTTGTTGCAGCACCCATTTATTATGCTTACATCAAAAGCGAGTTAAGACGATTAGATTTAATTTAACTATATATTATTAAATTTAAATAAATATAAATTATAAAATTGTATAAGAGGTAAAAATGGGAAAGTTTGATCAATATTTAGTAAAACCTGGCGCTAAATTTACGCTTGCAGACATTAAGCCTAACGACCGATCTGAGAAGGGTAAAAATAAAATCGAAGATCGTGAAGAGTTAGAACGCCTGAGTGTAGAAATTAATACTTTACAAGATATTCTATATGCACAAGAAAAGCATAAGATTTTATTAGTCTTGCAAGGTATGGACGCAAGCGGGAAGGACGGAACAGTCAAGCATGTTTTCAGTGAGTGTGACCCACTAGGTATTCGTTTAGCTAGTTTTAAAAAGCCAACCGAAGAAGAGTTAGCCCATGATTATTTATGGCGTGTACATGCCAAAGTGCCTAAAAATGGAGAGATAACGATCTTTAATCGCAGTCATTATGAAGATGTATTAATCGTTAAAGTACATGAATGGATTGATGATAAAGAGTGTAAACGCAGATATCAGCAGATTCGCGACTTTGAACGTATGTTAGCTGAAACCGGTACAACCATCATTAAGTGCTTTTTACATATTTCAAAAGAAGAGCAAAAAGAGCGTATGTATGAACGTTTAAATAGAACGGATAAAACTTGGAAATTCAATCCTGGAGATTTGGTTGAGCGTGATTTATGGCCAAAATACATACAGGCTTATGAAGATGCTTTGCAAGAAACCTCAACCAAAGAAGCCCCATGGTATGTGATTCCAGCAGACTCTAAAACAAATCGCAACTTGTTAATTTCAAGGATTCTATTAGAAACTCTCAAAGATTTGAATCTTCAATATCCATTAGTGCCAGAAGAATATAAATCAATTGTTGTTAAAGACTAATCATCTATACGTCTAAATTTTTTGATCATTGTAAGTCGGTTATAATGCCATGATGTCAATGTCCCAAATTTTACTTGGATTAATCTTGCTGCTAATTATATTGGTGCTATGGTTAATTTGGATCAACTTAAACAGCACTAAAAGCAAGCAGTTATTCATGCAGCTCGAAGATAAACATCGTCAAATGCTCACAGACTTAAATGATGGTTTAAATAAGTTAGGCGATAGGCTAAATGCTTCCTCACAAGAGAATAGTGAGCGGTTAAAATCGAGTGTATCTCAAGAGCTCTTATTAACGCGTGAAGCAATGAAAAGCTTACAGCTTGAGCAGGGTAATAATCTTGCTCAGACGCGTGAAAACGTGCTTGAAAAGCTCCATACCACACTGTCTGAGCAAGGAAAGTCTCAGCAAGGCCTGATTAATGACACTATGCTAAAGGCAACAACCACGCTAACACAAACAATTGAAAGTTTGAGTAAGATTGTAGATGGACGTTTAGAAGAAATTGGTGGAAAAGTGTCTGAAAGGCTGGAAGAGGGCTTTAAGAAAACTAATGAAACTTTTGTTAGTGTGATGGAAAGATTGGCTACCATAGACGAAGCGCAAAAGAAAATTGATGGTTTAAGTACAAATATGGTGAGCTTGCAAGAGTTATTAGGGGATAAGAAAAGTCGTGGTGCATACGGTGAAGTGCAATTAGAAGGCTTAATTCGTAATGTGCTACCGGAGCAAAGTTTTAAAATGCAGCATAACTTTGAAAATGGTACCCGTGTTGATTGTGCGCTTTTTCTGCCTGAGCCAACTGGGACGGTAGCGGTAGATAGTAAATTTCCATTAGAAAACTATCATAGAATGTTTGATAAATCGTTAAATGAGCTTGATCAAGCTGCTGCTGCAAAACAGTTTAAAGCAGATGTTAAAAGGCACGTTGATGATATCGCAAAAAAATACATCATTCCAAATGTAACCTCTGATGGGGCAGTCATGTTTATTCCAGCTGAAGCCGTATTTGCAGAGATACATGCATACCATCCAGATGTGATTGATTATGCAATGAATAAACGTGTATGGGTGGTATCACCTACAACGCTGATGGCGGTTCTCAATACAGCACGTGCAGTACTAAAAGATGTTGAAATGCGAAAACAAGTACATATTATCAAAGATGAAATCGGAAAACTGAGTACAGACTTTAATCGCTTTGATGCGCGTATGAAAAAACTGGCTGATAATATTCGAAAAGCTAATGACGAAGCGCAGGGTGTGCATATTAGTAGTCAAAAAATATCGCGCCGGTTTGCACAAATTGAACGTGTAGAATTAAGTAAAGAGTCGATTGATTTGCTAGATAGCATTGATGAAGATTTTGATGATAAATAACATTAATAAAATAGATTAATTATATGAATATAAAAGTTTTATATTTTGCAAGAATTAAAGAGTCTGTGAATTACTCCATGGAAGAGATAGCCTTAACAAGCGATATTTCAACGATTACAGCATTAAAGCAATTTTTAGCAAAACGTGGAGATGTTTGGGCGGAACTCTTCAATGGAAAGCAAACCATCAGAGCGGCAATTAATCATGAGCTGGTAGATAATATGGCAGCGATTAACGAAGGTGATGAAGTGGCTTTTTTCCCTCCAGTAACAGGCGGATAGTACGATGACTGTTCGAGTGCAGATAGAAGATTTTGATGTTGCTAAAGAATTAAATGCGCTACGCATGTCAAGCCCAGATATTGGTGCAGTAGTGAACTTTATTGGGCAGGTAAGAGATGTTAATGATGGAGATACTATTCATACACTGACATTAGAGCACTACCCAGGCATGACTGAGAACGCATTATTATCGATTGAAAATGAGGCAAAGTCGCGTTGGGATATTAAGAATAGTTTAATTATTCACCGCGTTGGTACATTAAAGCCACTTGATCAAATCGTTTTGGTGGCTGTTGCTAGTGGACACAGGGGTGAAGCATTTAAAGCTTGTGAATTTATAATGGATTTTTTAAAAACCAAAGCGCCGTTTTGGAAAAAAGAAGTGACAGCTCATAGTGAACGATGGGTTGATGCCAAATTAACTGATGACGAAGCTAAGGCGCGCTGGGATTAAAGCGTAATAGAATAGAACAACATGCAAATATTAAATCATGAAGCATTAAATGCTAGAGTGGCATTAAATGACTTAGGCTTTAAAACCACAAAAGAACTGATCGTCGAGTCTGATGTTTTTCAGCAACATATCCATGGCTGGATAGCCCAATCAGACGCCAAAAAAGCAGCTATGTTTGGGCTTAATATGCGGCAGTCTGGTTTTAATATGCTTGTTCTAGGACAGCACGGCAGTGGTCGAACTTCCTTAATGCAAAGTGCAATGAAGCAAGTTGCAAAAAGCTCAGGTCAAGCATTAAGTGATTTAGTTGCAGTATTTAATTTTGAGCAGGCCAATCAGCCAATATTATTAGAGTTGCCAGTGGGCATAGGGGCAAAGTTAGTTTCTAAAATGGATGAGTTTGCGCGAGCGTTAATGGTCGAGTTTCCAAATTTAGTCGTCACAAAAGAGCAGCAAAGTCCTAATGTAGATCCAGAGCAATGGCTAACCACTTCACTAAAAAAAGTCGAAAGGCTTTGCCCTAAATGTAAAGAGTTAAAGCAATATATCAGATTGGTTAAGCAGGATGTTTTATCTGTTTTAAAGATGTGGCAAGCACCAGCAGCTGTAGAATTAGAGAACACCTTAGAAAGTCTATTTAACGAAGGTTATTTAACGCGCTTTCGCATCAATTTATTAGTCGATAATAGAATCACAGCAGCAGAAACGCTTAAACAACCGGTGGTTTATGATAATGACCCTAGTTATCACTCTTTATTTGGTAGTTTGGAGAGTGGTTCGGATCAAGTGCCAGAGTTCTTGCGATTAAGAGCTGGAAGTCTTCATAAAGCCAATGGCGGGATGTTGCTTATTCAGTTACGAGATTTATTGAGCGATGATCAAAATGGCAATCAAGTACTTGAAAAGCTGTATCGTTTTTTAAGAAATGGCACTTTGCAATTTGAAGATTCGGTCGGTGGTACGCAAAGCGCAGGTTACGTACTTGCAAATACATTAATGCCTATCAAGGTCAAAATAATATTAATTGCAATGCGAGAAGATTTTTATAGTTTATTAGAAGAAAATCCAGATTTTTTCGATCACTTTCCCATTAAAGTTGAGTTTGCCGATAGTATTAATGCGAATCAAGAGAACTATGCTGCTGTTGCAGGGTATATTGCGCAAAAGTGTGAACAACATCAGTGCCAACATTTCACGGCTGAAGCAGTTGCATTGCTAATCAATGCCCTACAACGTTTGGAAGAAGATCAAGTTCGAATCAGTACCGATTTTTCATTTTTAGAGCGTTTGATGCTCGAGAGTGTCTCTTATGCTGGCGACGAAACAATTGTAACGCATCAACATGTTCAAGCGGCTATTGATGCAAGAAACCATCGGCATCAATACTTTGAAAGCCAAATTAGAGACTCTATTATTGATAATGAACTACTCATTCAAGTAGAGGGTGAAGTAGTCGGTCAAGTCAATGGTTTAACACATATTGAGTTAGGAGATGCGAGTTTTGGTTCGCCTATTCGCATCACAGCAAGGTGTTACCCTGGTCAAAAAGGGCTGATTAATATTGATCGAGAAGTCAATATGAGTGGGCCAAATCACGACAAAGGTATCTTTATCTTGCAGAATTGGTTAAGTGCAAGTTTTTCTCATCTTGCGCCTTTAAGCTTGAATGCATCCCTAGTATTTGAGCAAGAGTACAATGGTGTAGAAGGTGATTCTGCCTCTTGTGCCGAATTGTTTGCATTATTATCAGCTTTGGCTAACTTGCCTATTCAACAAGGTATTGCCATCACAGGCGCTCTTAATCAATTTGGTGAAGTCATGCCAATAGGTGGTGTAAATGAGAAAATAGAGGGTTATTATCGTGTGTGTAAAGCCTTGGGCTTAAACGGCAAACAAGGGGTCATTATCCCCAAACGAAATCAACGTCACTTATTGCTAGATAATGAAGTTGTGAAAGCCGTAAAAGAGGGTTTGTTTCACATAGTGACTATTGATCATGTGTTAGAAGGTATAGAACACTTAGTGAATGTTGAGGCAGGGCAGCAAGATGAAAATGGAAGTTATCCATCTCATACCGTCATGGGACATGCACAAGCGGTATTAGCGGAATATCGTAAAACCTTAGAAATTAATCAGCCACAAACTAAACATCATTAATTATCAATATGACACAAGCAATCGATCAAAAGTGCCGATTAGATAAATGGTTATGGGCGGCACGATTTTTTAAAACGCGCAGTATTGCTGCAGATGCTGTTAGTGGTGGCAAAGTACGAGTTGATGGTGATCGTGCTAAAAGTGCGAAAGAAGTAAAAATAGGGATGCTCATTCAAATTCGTACTAAAGACACTGAAATAGAAATCAAAGTTAGAACCTTATCTAATGTCCGTCGGGGTGCACCTGAAGCCGCTTTAATGTTTCTAGAAACGGGTGAAAGTAAACAAAAAAGACAAACCCTAAATATAACAAAAGCGAATACGCATGCAGAAAGAGAGCGCGGTGCTGGTAGGCCAACCAAGCGTCAATTACGCGACATTGCAAAATTCACAGGCATAAAAGATTATAGTGGTTTATAAAAAGCTTGCCTTAATAGGGTGCTTATTGATAAACTGCGTTCACTCATTGAACGGTGTAACATTTCATACATGTTAACAGACGAATATCGCTATAAAATATTAAAGGCACTTGAAGAGAATCCTGAAATCAGTCAACGGGATTTAGCACGTGAGCTTGGCATTAGCCTAGGGCGCGTTAATTTTTGCTTAAAAGCGCTTATCGATGTTGGATTGCTAAAGGTAAGCAATTTTAAAAATAGTCGAAACAAACTGGCTTATATGTATCTGCTTACACCAAGTGGCGTCAAAGAGAAGTCTTTAATTACAGAACGTTTTTTGAAATTAAAGATGCAAGAATATCAAGCTTTAGAGGCGGAAATAAACATGTTGCGCGCCGATGCAATCAAAAATACTAGACAATCAGAGGTGGTTCATCCATGAGTAATCGCTATGCTTTAATATTATGTGGTGGTTCAGGCACACGCTTGTGGCCATTATCAAGAACACTTCGGCCAAAGCAGCTTTTAGCGTTAAATGGTGAAAACACATTGCTGCAACAAACAGCAGAGCGTCTGCTTGCACATATTCCAGCAGCCAATCTTTACACAGTTACCCATGAAGACCATAAGTTCGAAGTTAAAGGACAACTGCTAGAAGTCGCAAAAGATGCAGTTGCAAATGTATTGGCAGAACCATGTGCAAGAAATACATTACCGGCAATTGCTTGGGCGGTAGATCAAATTCATCAAAAAGACCCAGATGCCATTATTGGTGTATTTGCTTCTGATCATGCTATTGATAATCAACCCGCTTTTCTAGACGCATGGAAAACGGCTGAGCTAGCAGCTCAAGATGATTATTTAGTACTTTTAGGCATCAAACCACATGAACCAGCAACAGGTTATGGTTACATTAAACCAGGTAAAGTAATTGCTGAAGGTAAAATGCCGGTATATGCAGTAGATAAATTTGTTGAAAAACCAGCTTTAGAAACGGCAAAACAATATGTTGCAGATGGCTATTTTTGGAATAGTGGCATGTTTGTGTTCAAAGCGAGCACTTTTATGCAAATGTTTAACAAATATCAGCCAGAAATGGCAACCCAACTGGGTTTAATGACTAAAGATAACTTTGCAGAAACCTATGCAAACTTTACCAATATTTCAATTGACTATGGCCTAGCAGAAAAAGCAGACAAAGTAGCAGTGGTGCCAGTAGATATGGCTTGGAGTGACTTAGGTAGTTGGGAGTCTATTTACCAAAAACAAGAAAAAGATACTAACCAAAATGTTATGCATGGCGATGTTTTTGCGCAAGATACAAGCAATAGCTTGCTTTGGAGTGATTCTGGCGTATTGGCCACAGCGGGGATTGAAAATGTAGTTGTGATTCAAACAGCTGATGCAACGCTTATTTGTGATAGAAGTAGAACAGAAGAAATTAAGTCACTGGTTGCAAGAGTTAAACAACACAAACCAGAACTTGCAGAAATACATCAAACAGCCCATCGCCCATGGGGTACGTATACAGTACTAGAAGAAGGCAATAATTTTAAAATTAAAAGAATTGTCGTCAAGCCTGGCAATCGATTAAGTTTACAAATGCATCATCATCGCAGTGAACATTGGGTTGTAGTCAGTGGCATGGCGCGTGTAACAAATGGTGACGGAGAGTTTTTTGTAGCGCCAAACGAATCAACCTTTATTCCAGCTGGCTGTCAGCATCGATTAGAAAATCCAGGCGTTCTTGATTTGGTCATGATTGAAGTGCAGAGTGG
>CAYGSH010000083.1:0-8915 GCA_964352515.1 uncultured Methylophilaceae bacterium
CGAGGTATTCTCGTACATTTTGACCAACCGGTGCTGAATCTGAAAATTCTAGCAACCCATCAGCTTCTTCAACCAAACCCAATTCTTTAGCAGAACACATCATGCCAAACGATTCAACCCCGCGCACTTTTGCCTTTTTAATATGAAACCCTGCCAGTTGGGCACCAACCATGGCACAAGGCGCTTTCAACCCTACACGTGCATTCGGTGCACCGCAGACGATTTGCAATGGCTCCGACTCACCTACATTAACCTTGCATAATTGCAATCGATCAGCATCAGGGTGCTTAGAAGTCTCAATAATTTCACCAATGACAACATTATTAAAAGGTTGTGCAACAATTACTTGCTCCTCAACCTCAAGTCCAGCCATGGTTAATGCATGACCAAGCGCATCCGCATCTAAAGGGGGGTTAACAAATTGTCTTAACCAATGTTCAGAAAATTGCATAATCTCTCTACTTAGAAAATTGGCTTAAGAAGCGCATATCATTATTAAAGAAATGACGTAAATCATCGACGCCATACCGCAACATTGCCAAGCGCTCCACGCCCAGTCCAAAAGCAAATCCTTGATATTGCTCACTATTAATATTTACGTGCTTGAATACTTCTGGATGCACCATGCCACAACCGCCTATTTCCAACCATCCACCATTCCAACTCATATCCATTTCCGCAGATGGTTCGGTAAAAGGAAAAAATGATGGACGAAAACGCACTGTCAGGTCATCACGCTCAAAGAATTTTTGTAAAAAGTCTTGAACAATGCCCTTCAAATTGGCAAAACTAATATTTTCATCCACCCACAAGCCCTCAACTTGATGAAACATGGGCGAATGAGTTGCATCAGAGTCGACTCGATAAACACGGCCTGGCGCGATAATTTTAAGAGGTGGTGTTTGGTTGTTTTTAAGTGCATTTTCCATATAGTGCACTTGTACTGGCGATGTATGCGTTCTTAACACATGCGCGTCATCAACATAAAAAGTATCGTGCATTGCACGGGCTGGATGATTTTCAGGAATGTTTAGTGCGGTAAAGTTATAAAAATCTGTCTCGATTTCTGGCCCTGTTGCCACATCAAACCCAACAGAGTGAAACAATTGTTCAATGCGCGCCAACGTTAGTGTGACAGGATGTAAACCACCTTTTGATTGAGCGCGTGCAGGCAATGTCACATCTAAAGCTTCATGCGCAAGCTCTGCTGCTTGAGCTGCTTCTAAAATTGCTTCACGTCTCGCATTAAGGGCAGATTCAACCCCTTTTTTAACAACATTAATCGCTGCCCCAGCTGCAGGACGTTCCTCAGCTGACAACTTTCCTAAGCCTTTAAGTGCATCCGTTATTACCCCAGCTTTGCCTAAATACTTTGCTTTAGCGTCATCAAGTGCTGTTATCGTGTCACAATCAGCGAATGCAGCCTCTGCTTCATTTACCAAATGGTCTAAATTTGCCATATCATTCATACATTATGTTGTTTATTTATCATACGATTATTACGCATTTGTTTAAGAAAAAAAAAGAGGCCGCAGCCTCTTTTTTTCATAGATGTATCTATGCTGCTAAGCCTGCTTTTGCTAAATCAACAAATTTAGCAAATGCTGCTTTATCAAATACAGCTAAATCAGCAAGCACTTTACGATCTACTTCTATTGCAGATTTCTTCAAACCATTCATAAAACGGCTATAGGTTAATCCACATTCACGCGCACCTGCATTAATACGAGCAATCCACAATGTACGGAATTGACGTTTTTTCTGACGGCGGTCACGATATGCATATTGACCAGCTTTCATTACCGCTTGCTTGGCAACACGGTAAACATTTTTACGACGACCGCGATAACCTTTTGCGGCTTTTAATACTTTTTTGTGTCTTGCACGAGCGACGACACCACGTTTAACTCTAGGCATTATATTCTCCTTATCGTGTTGGCATCATTGCACGAATGCGCTTGACATCAGTTGCTGAAATGATTTGTGTACCACGAAGCTTACGCTTCTGTTTGGTTGTTTTCTTTGTCAAAATATGACGAAGATGTGAATGAGTACGTTTAACTTTACCATTCCCTAAGAACTTAAAGCGTTTTTTAGCGCTGCTCTTTGTTTTCATTTTTGGCATTTTTTTCTCCTTAAGAGTAATTAAGAGTGCTTAGGCATGCCTTTTGGCCAGTTCACTCATGAAACTTTGAATACTGATATCTACCAATAGATATTTACATTAAGCAGATTTTTCCGCTTTTGGTTTTTCATTCTTTTTTAATGGCACTTTTTTTACTGGTGCCAGCACCATGACCATTTGTCTACCTTCCATTTTTGGAAACTGCTCTACAACTGCAACCTCCTCTAAATCT
The DNA here is from genome assembly GCA_964352515.1 of uncultured Methylophilaceae bacterium. GTDB lineage: Bacteria > Pseudomonadota > Gammaproteobacteria > Burkholderiales > Methylophilaceae. The sequence continues at coordinate 2,358 of CAYGSH010000083.1, forward strand.
GCTTGCACTCGCCTTAACAAATCTAATCCAAATTCTTGGTGCGTTATTTCGCGACCTCTGAATCTTAAAGTACATTTAACTTTATCACCGTCTTCTAAAAAGCGTGTGATATTACGAACTTTAATTGTGTAATCGCCTGTATCTGTTGCTGGGCGAAACTTCACTTCTTTAATCTGTACTTGCTTTTGTTTGAGCTTTTGCTCATGTAAGCGTTTGCTTTCAGCATATTTAAATTTGCCATAATCCATTAAACGACAAACTGGCGGGTTAGCATTCGGTGCAATTTCTACAAGGTCAATATCAATCTGTTCAGCTTTAGCAAATGCCTCCGCTAAACTTACAATCCCTAACGGTTCGTTTTCAATACCAACCAAACGTACTTCTTTGGCTGTAATTTCCCCATTAATTCGTGTATCTTTACCTTTATCTAGAGCTATAGCTATCCCCTTGTTTTACAAACACTTAAAAAATTAAAAACCGCGCATATCCAGTTAATGACCTAGCAATCTAGGTTGTTAAGCTTTAGACTCTATTTCTTTATTGATCAGGTCAATAAACCCTTCAATTGTCATAGAACCTAAATCTTCACCTTTTCTGGTTCGCACGGCTACACAACCTGTTTGCATCTCTCTATCTCCAGCCACAAGTATATATGGCAGTTTCTGCATGCTGTGTTCGCGTATTTTATAGGTAATCTTCTCATTTCTCAAGTCAAAATCGCATCTTATGTGATTTTTCTTCAACTTTTCAACCACTTGCGCCACATAATCTGCCTGTGCATCAGATATATTCAATACCATAGCTTGAATTGGCGATAACCATACAGGCAAGGCACCAGCATAATTCTCTATTAGAATGCCCATAAAACGTTCCATTGAGCCAACAATGGCTCGATGCAACATAACTGGACGTTTACGAGAGTTATCTTCTGCAACATACTCTGCCCCTAAGCGTTCTGGCAAGTTCGAATCAAGCTGAACAGTTCCACATTGCCATAGACGGCCCAAACTATCTTTTAAAGTAAATTCAATTTTTGGGCCATAGAAGGCCCCTTCTCCGGGCAAGTATTCAAATTCTAAGTGGTTTGCTTTAAGTGCATTTGCTAACGAAGCTTCTGCTCTATCCCATTCTTCATCTGACCCAATCCTTTTTTCAGGTCGAGTAGATAACTTAACAAGCACTTCTTTAAATCCAAAGTCTGCATATGCTTTATAGAGCATTTGAATAAAATCTGCCACTTCGGATTCAACCTGCTCTTGCGTACAGAAAATATGGGCATCATCTTGGGTAAATCCACGAACACGCATCAAACCATGAAGTGCGCCGGAAGGCTCATTACGATGGCATGATCCAAACTCTGCTAAACGCAAAGGTAAGTCTCGATAACTATGTAATTGGCTATTAAAAATTTGGATATGTCCCGGGCAATTCATTGGCTTAACAGCATACTCACGATTTTCTGAAGCTGTAACAAACATGTTGTCATGATAGTTTTGCCAATGACCTGACTTTTCCCATAACGTTTTGTCTAATACTGACGGAGTACGTAGCTCTTGATAACCAAAGTCAATAATCATTTGACGCATGTATTGTTCAATCTCTTGCCAAAGCGCCCAGCCTTTAGGATGCCAAAACACCATGCCAGGAGCATCGTCTTGCATATGAAAAAAGTCTAATTGCTTTCCTAATTTACGGTGATCGCGCTTTTCTGCTTCCTCCAACTGGAACAGATAGTCTTTTAACTCATCTTTATTTCGCCAAGCGGTACCATAAATTCGTTGCAACATTTCATTATTGCTATCCCCACGCCAATAAGCACCAGCAACTTTCATTAATTTAAATGCTTTTAACTTACCTGTATTGGGGACATGTGGGCCGCGACATAAATCAGTAAACTCGCCTTCAGAGTAAAGTGATACATCCTCACCCTCAGGAATACTTTCAATAATTTCTGCCTTGTAGTGTTCGCCAATACTTTTAAAGTAATTAACCGCATCATTGCGTGGCATGACCCTGCGTGTTACTTGCTCATTTAGTTTGGCAAGGTCCGTCATCTTTTGCTCTATTTTTTGCAAATCTTCAGGCGTAAATGGCCGCTTGTAACTAAAGTCATAGTAAAAACCATTTTCAATCACCGGCCCAATAGTAACTTGCGCTTCAGGAAAAAGTGATTTAACTGCATAAGCCAACAAATGTGCAGTTGAATGTCGAATAATTTCTAATCCTTCGTCATTTTTATCAGTAATGATTGCTAAATCACTATCCGCTGAAATTAAGTGACTAGTATCCACAACACTGCCATTCACTTTGCCGGCCAATGCTGCTTTGGCCAAGCCAGCACCAATATCCATAGCAACTTCTTCCACCGTAACGGGGGCTTCAAAGTGACGTTGCGATCCATCTGGTAATCGAATGACAGGCATAATCAATCTCTATAAATATAAATAATAAAAGCCGTTTAATTATACGGCTTTTTGTTTTTTGGTAGGCAGTAGCAGATTCGAACTGCTGACCCCTTGGATGTCGACCAAGTGCTCTAACCAACTGAGCTAACCGCCTAGATTTAAGAACGCGTGATTTTATATGATTGCTCAATTGCGCGCAAATATAAGCACTATTAAATCACATTAAAATTTAAAAAGTTCTATAAAATCAATTTTACTCTCGCATCAGCCGATTGAATAATTCATAAGAAGGAAATCCATCCGCTGGCAATGCCTGTTTTAATTGATAATTTCTAATTGCGGCTTGTGTTTTTGTGCCAGGATAACCATCTGGTTTACCACTATCATAACCCAACTGGTTAAGCTTTGCTTGCATTGCCCAAGCCTGATTAAACGTTATCGCAACATTGTCAACATTCCAGCCATTCACAATGGGGCGATCTTCAGTTAACTGATCTGCTAAATGACTGACAGACAAGGCGTAATTAATGGAGCGATTCCACTTCATGATGACATCAAAATTACTGGCCACCAAAAAGGCGGGTCCTTGCCATCCTTGGGGTAATATTATTGCAGCATTCTCTAATTTTTTTGGCAGCGAGGTGCCATCCACCTGTGTAACACCCAGTATAGCCCAATCTTTTGAGGACTGTCGAATGCCTAACTGTGCTTGATAATATTCAAACCCTTTGGGCAATGTCACTTCGATTGCAACGGGCTCTGATTTTCGCCAACCAATTGAAGACAAGTAATTTGCTGCTGAAGCAAATGCATCTGGCAATGTATTCCAAATATCATTTACGCCATCTTCATTTGCATCTACAGAGTAATCTAAAAAAGTAGAAGGCATAAACTGCATATGCCCAGATGCACCAGCCCAAGAACCTTTCATTGCACTTATCTCGTTATGTCCAGCATCTACAATTCGCATCAAATCAAATAACTGCTGCCTAAAAAATGTTGCACGACGGCCCTCATAAGCCAGTGTCATTAGCGCAGATGCTAAGTGAATACTGCCTTTATTCTCACCAAAATTAGTCTCAAGCCCCCAAAATGCAACCAAGATATTTTTATTCACCCCATATTGTTGTTCAACCTTATTGAGTAATAATTGATGTTTTTGTAACTTTAAACGCCCTTCCTCTACTCTATCTCTGGTGACTCTCTTTCGAATGTAAGTAAAAAAAGGGGAAATAAATTCAGGTTGTGAACGGTCTAAAACAATCACGTTAGGTAAAAAGTCAATCTCTTTAAACGTATTAAAGATTGTTTGTTCAGAAATACTTTTTGCTCGTGCCTCCTCTTTTAATGCTGCTAGCCATGCTTTAAAAGTAGGATCTTCTTCAGCTAATACTATATTGCTCATCAATACTAAGATTAAAGCCAAACACTTATTCATTTTATTTTGACAAACCATTTAATATTTCACTATACCCTTCTTGATAGGTTGGGTATGTTAACTTAAAGCCTGTTTGTTGCAATCTTTGATTACTCAATCGCTTGCCTTCAATCAGGAGACTATTCTGATTAACAGGTGTTTCAATATTGAGCCTATTTGCAATCCAACCCAAGACATCATATTGCAATGTTGGCATATTATCTGTTCCAATATAGCAGTCATATATTGATTCACCTTTATTGAGCTTTTCACATAAAAAGGTAACAAATGCTGCGGCATCATCACGGTGAATTCGATTGGTCCATTTGTTGGTTTCAGGCCATCTAGTTTTATCTTTAGCCATATTAATCAAATAGAGCCTACCTGGGCCATAGATACCTGAGAGTCTAATAGATGTTGCATTACAAGGTAAGGTTTTTAATAATGATTCAGCTTCTAACAAACGCTTTCCACCAAAATCATTTGGCAATGCTTGAACAGACTCATTTAAAAACCCATCAGCCGACTGCCCATAAACGCGAGTGCTAGAGATAAAAAAAACATGCTTCAACAATTGATTGCTTTGCTGAGTATTTAAAACATTTCTAAGGCCATCAACATAAAAGGTTTGATAACTTTGATCTGTTTGTGCATTTGCGGAAATACAATAAATCACAATATTAGGATTTAGAGTTTCCAGAACTTCAAGTGAACACGTATCGTTTATATTCGCCTGAATAGTGTGAATATGATTAGGTAATTTTTTTTCACTTACTCTTACCCCAATTAACTCATGCCCATTATTGGCTAAAAGCCTAATAACCTCAGCCCCTAAGTCACCACAACCAACAACTAATATTCTAGCCATACTGATTGGCTAAATATTTTTCAGCAAAGAATAAAGCTACTATTGTTTTACCATCAGTAATTTCACCACGTTGAACCATTAACAAAGTCTCTTTAAAATCCAACTCAAAAACATCTAATGCTTCATCTTCATCTCTAGAGTGAGCTCCCAAAGACAAATCCAATGCCAAATACATATGAATCACTTCATTTGAATAGCCAATGCATGGGTGTTGAAGGCCGAGCTTAACCCATTTTTTTGCAGTATAACCAGTCTCTTCAAGCAACTCTCGTTGCCCTGTCAAAAGAATATCTTCTCCAGGATCTATTTTGCCAGCAGGCAACTCAATGAAAACCTGATGTAAGGGATAGCGAAATTGCTTTTCAAGCACCACCCTACCATTTGGTAATAGTGGCACAATCACAACCGCGCCAGGATGTAACACATACTCACGTTGACTTTGATGGTTATTAGGCAAACGAACCTGATCGCGCTTAACAGTTAACATTCCACCCTCTGCAATCGTTTCAGAATGGATGCAATGCTCAATTAAATTAGAAGTATCTTTCAAAACAATTACACTCTTGAAGCATTAAAGGTGTCACATTGATTCACATCGCCAACCGTTAAACCTTGGTTAAACCATCTCATCCGCTGTTCTGAAGTACCATGGGTAAAACTATCGGGAACAGCATAACCCTGCGCTTGCTTCTGTAATGCATCATCCCCAATCGCTGCAGCAGCGCGCATTGCCTCCTCAACATCTCCAGCTTCTAAAATACGATTCTCACCCTCAGCGTGATGCGCCCAAACACCCGCATAACAATCCGCTTGCAATTCCAATCTAACAGAATACTGGTTTGCTTCAGCTTCGCTTCGTGCACTTTGACGTGCTTGTTGAACTTTATCCGATGTGCCCATTAAGTTTTGAACATGATGACCAACCTCATGCGCAATCACATAAGCTTGAGCAAAGTCCCCTGGCGCATTGAAACGATGCTTCATCTCGTCGTAAAAGGATAAATCTATATAAACTTTCTTATCAGCTGGGCAGTAAAAAGGGCCCATTGCCGACTGTCCTACTCCACATGCAGTTCTGGTATTACCTCTAAATAATACCAATTTTGGGGCAGGATATTGATAACCTGAGCTTTTAAACACTTTCCCCCATGTATCTTCTGTACTACCTAAAACCTTTGCAACAAAATTACCCATGTAATCATTTGTTGGTATTGTTTCAGACTCTTCAGCTGGCACCTGACTCATGCCCTGACCCATATTGAGCACAGCAGAGGGGTCTATACCAAAATAGAGCGCAATCAACACCATTACAATCGTACCTATACCAATACCACGACTACCTGAAACCTTCATTCTGCGTCTATCTTCTACATTTTGGCTCTCACGCTGATTGTCTAAACGCATACTACCTTCCTAAACTTCATTTTTAATAAAATAAATAAGACTATTCATCATAGACAAGAACATACTATATTCAATAATGATTTGCACCTTATGTCATAAATATTTCATAAATTATTATATCGACCTTAATCTTTATAGCATTTAATTATTTAGGGTTGGTTTTATAGAATCTTTTATTTGAATTCATTGACTTAGCTTTTACACATTCATTAATATTCGTATTACAGGGGCAATTCAATATAAGGTTACAGTTAGACTATGTTTAAACTATCAAATATCACATTAAAATCAATTTATATTATACCCATTGCCACAACACTATTAATGAGTACGGCAACTGAAGCGCAAATCTATAAATGGCGTGATGCAAGAGGCGTTATGCAGTATTCCGACACGCCGCCAGTTAAAAATGCTGAAAAAGCATCCCCTGATGAAGTTGTGAATAGTCTACAGTTTAAAGATAT
>CAYGSH010000084.1:0-8909 GCA_964352515.1 uncultured Methylophilaceae bacterium
AGCAAAGGAAGGTTATGTTTGAAACGCTGATGATTTCTTTTAGAGAGGGGCTTGAGGCTTTTCTTATAGTTGCAATTGTGCTCGCCTATCTAGCTAAAACGGGTGGAGAAAAATTGATTCCATCCGTCCATCGTGCATGTGTTGTCGCCATTTTAGGGTGCACAGGTTTGGGATTTGTCTTTGCAAAAATAGGCGCGTTAACGCCATTCTGGGAAGGCACATTAGCCTTAACAGCAGCAGTTCTTGTAATTAGCTGTACAGTGCACATGGTAAGAATGGGTAAGCACATGAAAAACGAGATTACTAGCACTATAGACCGTGCAGTTCAAAATCCAAGTGGTGGTGCAAAGCTCGCAATCTTTTTATTCATTTTGTTGATGATAGGCCGTGAAGGATTGGAAGCGGCCACCATGATTGCTTCATTAGCGCAAAGCAATGATAGTCTAAATCTTGCCATTGGTGGTGTGATGGGTATAGCAATTGCAGGATTAGTTGCATTAGCGTGGACTAAATATGGCCATCGCATCAATTTAGGGTTGTTTTTCCGAGTAACTGCGGTATTTATGGTGATATTTTCTATTCAATTAGTCATATATGCATTTCATGAATATACCGAATCTGTAGAAATAGCCAATTTAGGTATTTTTGATAATGCTTATTGGCATGCTGCGACTGAAGCTTATGGCCCACAGGGTAGAATAGGTGCATGGATTTCTTATAGTCTTGTTTTAGTCCCTTTTACTTTCCTATTTTATAGTTTTATTCGAAGTTCATATCTTGTAAATAAAGCAAATACCTAAATAAAAAACTCAATTACTTATTAAAATTAACTATTCATGAAAATATATAAAACCCTATACATTTATTATCTTGTTGAAAATGAATATTAGTGATAATATTTTTTGTGAAATTTTTTTTTAGAATTTTATTAGTAGTTTTCGTGATGCAGTCCACTTGGGCTGTTGCTGCTCAGTATTGCCAGCATGAAGAAAGCCCAAAAGTTGATCACCTTGGTCATCATGAGCATAAGCATGATTCACAAAATGATGATTTTAGCGACACGGTGGATCAAAGTTCAAGCGACAGTTCTAAGTTCTCTGCAGATACTGATTGCCCTTATTGTCACCTTGGTACTATCAAATCAATGATTGCTTATTTGCTTGCATTTGATGCAAGCATTGAGCTTGCTGTGATCGTTGATGTTTATGACAGTTATCCTGAAATAATTCCACTCAAACCAGAACGTCCAATTTGGATTCTCGCTGTTTAATTCAGCGAGATTTGTCTTTTTTATAACAGTTTTTCTGTAGAAAATACCATTTTCTCGCTGAATTCTTACCTTAATTTAGGAGAATTCTATGCGTGTATGTTATTTATTTTTATTTTTTTTATTACTATCAACCCCAGTGCGGTCGGCTTATGAAACCAACCAGCAAAATGTCGAAAATCAAAGCTTAAAAGAGCTCTCTCTTTCAGATTCGCTTGATTTAGCATTGAAATCAAATCCTGACATTGCAGTTGCTATACGTGAGCGAGAGGCTACTGATGGCATAAAAGTGCAAGCTGCAATAAGGCCCAACCCTTATGTGTCGACATCTATTCAAGACACACGCAATGCTACAAGGCAAACCACCCTTCAATTAAATCAAGAAATTGAACTGGGAGGGAAACGCGCTGCCAGAATTGAAGCTGCTGATGCCTTTTATAGTAGATCAGACGCAGAGCTTGCAACAAAACAAGCTGAAATTCATGCAAATGTAGTTGCGGCATTTTACGAGGTATTAGTTGCACAAGAGCGAGTTGCGCTAGCAAAATCTTCTGTAGAAATTGGCGAGCTAGCACTTGATGCCGCATCTAAGCGTGTCAAGGCTGGTAAAAGTTCGCCTGTTGAACAAACCAAATCAAGCGTTGCTGCTGCAACTGCAAAAATTGAACTCGTTCAAGCCACAACGCAATTAAGCAATAGTCGTAAACGTTTAAGTGCGCTATGGGCTGATAATACCCCTGGTTTTGATCGAGTTACTGGCGACGTTACCAATATTCCTGCAGTAAATACACTGGAAAACCTTGCACCTTTAATTGATAGTGCACCAACTATTAAACTGGCTAAATTCGAAATAAGCGCAAGAGAGGCAATAACTGAAATTGAACGTAGTAAAGCGATTCCTAATATTACAATAAGTCTAGGCATGGTGGACAATCGAGAGATTGGACTAAATCAAGCCTTGCTTGGATTGTCTATTCCAATTCCAGTGTTTGATCGGAATCAGGGTAATGTTCAAGAGGCTATAAGTCGCAAGTATAAAGCTGAAGATGAACTGATTGCGCTAAGAAACAAAATTCAAACTAACCTGACTACACAATATGAAAATCTAAGTGCAGCCAGACAAGCAAGCCTCTCGCTTCAAAATGACATTCTGCCAAATGCTCAAAGCGCATTTGATGCAGCTAACAGGGGCTTTAGTTTAGGCAAATTTAATTTTCTGGATGTGTTGGATGCACAACGCACCTTATACCAAGCAAAATCTCAGTATATCAACGCATTGTTGGAAGCCCATCAGGCGATTGCCGAAATAGAACGTACTCTTGGTGCTGTTGTAGAGCATCAGGTAACTAAGCCTTAAGGATAATTAATCATGAATTTGAATTTCGAAAAAAGCAGCAAAAAGAGTAAACAAATTATTGCAATTATTTTGGTCATTATTACCAGTGTCGTGTTAGGCGGATTGATTTTAAAGGCAGAAAAACCTAAAAACGTGTCAGAGGAGCATGAAGAACACACTGAAGGTGAGGATCACTCAGAGGATAATGAAGATAAACATGAAGAGGAATCAGGCTTAAATAATACTGCAGTTCAAGCACACGATGAACGTCATACTGCTCAGCCGCAAGAGGTATTAAAAGGTCCACATGGTGGAAAACTATTTGAGAAAGATGGTTATGGGTTAGAGATTGCAATATTTGAAGATGAAACATCTCCAGAATTTAGAATATACACTTACTTAAATGACAAAGTTTTGGATCCAGCATTATCAAAAGTTAGTGTAGAGCTACAGCGGTTAGGTAGAAAATCACAAAAATTTAGTTTTGCTAAAGAAAAAGGCTATTTAAAAAGCGCTGCACCTGTCGCGGAACCTCATTCATTTGATGTAAACATCAATGTTTTGTATAACAAAGAAAATTATATTTTTACGTACAAACAAGTTGAGGATAGAGTTTCAATGTCGGAAAAACAACTTAGGTTAAATGGAGTGGAAGTATTAACTGCTGGACCAGTAAAAATCAAAAACACATTAAAGCTTCAAGGTGAAATTAAACTAAATGCTGACAATACTGTACAGATAGTTTCTAGAGTTGGAGGCATAGTAGAGAAGGTCAATGTAAATGCTGGAGACAAAGTACGCAAAGGACAGGTTCTAGCGACAGTATCAAGTCAAATGATTGCCGACTTGCGTAGTGATTTATTGGCTGCGCAAAAAAGAGTTGATCTAGCAAGTAAAACCTATGAGCGTGAGAAGCAGCTTTGGGAAGAAAAAATCTCTGCGCAGCAAGATTTCTTGCAAGCCGAAAATGATTTACATGAAGCAGAAATCAATTCAAATCGCATGAGACAAAAACTTCGCGCACTTGATACTAATATGAGTGGTGCAGGTCAAGCGAGTTATGAGATACGCTCGCCAATTAATGGAATAATCACATTAAAAAATGTTAGTCAAGGTCAGGTTGTAAGCGAAATAGTTAGTCTGTTTGAAGTATCTGATTTAACAACTGTATGGGCTGAAATGTCGATTTATGCTAAAGATATTAATGCCGTAAAAACAGATCAAGAAGTAACCATTAAGGCATCTGCCTTCGATGCCAAGGCCAAAGGTTTTATTTCTTATGTTGGGTCATTAGTAGGGGAGCAATCAAGAACAGCGATGGCTAGGGTCGTACTCAATAACCCAGATAATACATGGCGTCCTGGACTGCCTATCAATATTGAGATCTCAACAAATGAAGTAGATGTTCCTATAGCAGTATCTGTTGAAGGTATTCAATCACTAAATGAAGAGAAAGTGGTGTTTGGTCGATATGGAAACTATTTTGAGGCTAGACCCGTAATACTTGGACGAGGAGATGATAAATATATTGAAGTGTTAGAAGGACTAAATGCTGGGGAAAAATATGCTGCAGGAAACAGTTATTTAGTAAAAGCTGACATTGGTAAAGCAGGAGCAAGTCATGAGCATTAATACAATGACTGTTGAATCTGCAGATAAACCAAAGGAGCTATTAAATGTTTGAAAAAATTATTCGATTTGCAATAGATCAACGCTGGTTAACCTTATTGATGGTATTTGCGATTGCTGTATTAGGCATGTTCAGTTACCAAAAACTACCTATTGATGCTGTGCCCGATATTACCAATGTTCAAGTTCAAGTTAATACCTCAGCACCTGGTTATGCACCCTTAGAGACTGAGCAGCGCATCACATATCCGATAGAAACAATTATGGCCGGATTGCCTCAGTTAGAGCAAACGAGATCTATTTCTCGATATGGCCTATCTCAGGTGACAGTTATTTTTGAAGAAGGCACAGACATCTTTTTTGCTAGGCAGTTAGTCAGTGAGCGTATTCAGCAGGCTAAGGAAAGATTACCAAGCGGCATTCTTCCAGAAATGGGTCCTACCTCAACTGGTTTAGGTGAAATTTTCATGTGGACAGTAGAAGCAAAAGAAGGCGCACTTAAACCTGACAAAACACCATATACCCCAATGGATTTAAGGGAAGTGCAAGATTGGATTATTAAGCCACAATTACGAAATGTGCCTGGGGTAAATGAAGTAAATACAATAGGAGGTAATGTTAAACAATATCAAGTTGCGCCTTCAGCAGAAAAGCTATTTGCTTATGGTCTATCATTAAATGACTTAGTGAGTGCGCTTGAGAAAAATAATGCCAATGTTGGAGCCGGCTTTATCGAAAAAGCAGGAGAGCAATATTTGATTCGCATGCCTGGACAGGTAAAAGATCTGAATGATATTGGTAATATAGTGGTCAGTGCTAAAAATGAAGTTCCAATTCGCATTTCTGATGTGGCAGAAGTAGTGATAGGAAGTGAAGCACGAAGTGGAGCAGCAACAGAAAATGGTCAAGAAGTTGTTTTAGGTACCGTTTTTATGCTAACAGGGGCAAATAGTCGGGACGTATCAGCAGCGGTTGAAAAGAAACTAGTAGAGATCAATCAAACTTTACCTACTGGCGTCATTGCCAAAACTGTTTATAACAGAACAATTCTAATTGATAAGGCAATTAACACGGTTAAGAAAAATTTATTAGAGGGTGCGTTGTTAGTCATTGCAATTCTGTTTGTTTTTTTGGGCAATATGCGTGCTGCAATGATTACGATGCTAGTTATTCCTTTGTCTATGTTATTTACATTCACGGGTATGGCCGTTGCGAAAGTTAGTGCGAACCTAATGAGTTTAGGAGCATTAGATTTCGGTATCATAATTGATGGTGCGGTTGTCATTGTAGAAAACTGTATGCGCAGGCTATCTCATGCTCAAACAACCTTGGGCAGGCCACTTTCACGTTCTGAGCGCTTTTCAGAAGTGTTTGAAGCTGCCAAGGAAGCAAGAAAGCCTTTGATATACGGACAGCTCATCATTATGGCAGTCTATATACCTATATTTGCTTTAACAGGCGTTGAGGGGAAAATGTTTCATCCTATGGCTTTAACCGTAGTGATTGCCTTAATAGGCGCCATGTTGTTTTCTGTCACGTTTATTCCAGCCGCAGTTGCGATTTTTATAAATGGAAAAGTTGAAGAAAAAGAGCAGTATCTAATTCGTTTGGCTAAGCGTGGTTACCAGCCTATCTACAATATGGTGATGGATAACAAACCATTGGTGCTGACATTGGCTGTTGCTTCCGTAGTGTTAAGTGGCTTACTAACAACGCGTATGGGAAGCGAGTTTGTACCTAGTTTAAATGAAGGAGACATTGCATTACATGCCTTACGTATCCCTGGAACAAGCCTTTCACAGGCTATAGAGATGCAAAAGGAGCTAGAACATACTGTTAAGTTGTTTCCTCAGGTCGACACTATATTTGCCAAAATAGGTACTGCAGAAGTAGCTTCTGATCCAATGCCTCCTAATGTAGCTGACAATTTTGTGATGCTTAAACCAAAATCAGAATGGCCTGACCCCAGCTTAAGTAAAAGTGATTTAACTGCACAAATACAAAAAGCAGTTAGTGACGTTCCAGGTAATAACTATGAGTTTACGCAGCCAATTCAGATGCGTTTCAATGAGCTAATCTCAGGAGTGCGAAGTGATATTGCAGTCAAAATTTTTGGCGATGATATGGATGTAATGAATAACAAAGCTAAGGAAATTTCTGAGATATTGTCAAAAATTCAAGGCGGGGAAGATGTTAAGGTTGAACAGACCACTGGACTACCTATACTCACTGTCAACATCAATCGCCAAAAGATTGCAAGGCTTGGTGTTAATGTTTCCGAGGTGCAAGATGCTGTTGCTATTGCGATGAATGGTAAAGAAGCCGGTATCGTTTTTCAAGGTGACCGCAGATTTGACATCGTGGTTAGATTGTCTGAAGCATTAAGAACAGATATGGATAGTTTTAAACGGTTACCTATCAAAATATTAAATGATAGTGTTACACCTGTTTATTTGCAACTCGGTGAGGTTGCTACTATAGACATCGCGCCAGGGCCTAACCAATTCAGCCGTGAAAACGGCAAACGAAATGTAGTTGTGACAGCTAATGTTAGAGATCGCGATATTGGCTCTTACGTTGCGGAAGCTCAACAGCTTGTTCAAAAAGAGGTAAAAATTCCCGCTGGGTATTGGCTTAATTGGGGCGGCACCTTTGAACAGCTTCAATCGGCCAGTCAACGTTTGAAGATAGTAGTGCCAGTTGCCCTTCTAATTGTATTCATATTGCTTTATATGATGTTCAATAATTTGAAAGATGGCTTAATTGTATTTACTGGAATTCCATTTGCTTTAACTGGCGGTGTTCTTGCATTATATTTGCGAGATATTCCGCTTTCCATATCAGCTGGCGTTGGGTTTATTGCATTATCTGGTGTTGCAGTTTTAAATGGTCTAGTGATGATTACCTTTATTAAAGGGCTTATAGCCGAAGGTAAACCCTTGGATGAAGCGATTCGTGAAGGCAGTATGAATCGATTACGCCCCATCTTAATCACTGCACTGGTTGCTTCGCTTGGTTTCTTGCCTATGGCTATCGCCACAGGTACAGGCGCAGAGGTGCAACGTCCTCTTGCCACAGTTGTGATAGGTGGAATTTTGTCATCCACCATTTTGACTTTGCTTGTATTACCTTTGTTGTACCAATTACTGAATCAGCCGAAATTCGAAAGAGCTCAACATAAAGGTTAATGAGAGGAAGCCGATGGAAGTAACACTTAACCAAGTATCACGAAGTACGCAAAATGAAAGAGAATCATGGGCTACTTTTGAATTAACTATGACCTTTATCATTGCCGAGGCTATTATTAAACAGCATTGCACTGCTATAAGATACATGGCACTTGGTCACTAATTGCGTCAATGTATATGAAAAGTGCTCACATTTTTATTGTTTCAATCTTGACGCTGACGAAGTTTGCAGAGGCTAATGAAAATATTACATTTGAGAAGTTAAAGATTGGTGGCTTTTCTAGTACAGCAATTACGTTACATCGTGATGCAAAAGCAGAGGCTGCTATAAATGAATTAAGCTTTCTAATTTCTTGGAATAACCAAAGTAGACTAAGTTTTTTTAGTGAATTGGAAATTGAAAGGCCTTTAGCGTGGAATGATAACAAACGCTATAATCGCGAAGAAAGCAAACTCGATATAGAGCGACTTTACATTGATTACAACCTATCTGAGAAAGCTAATTTCAGATTTGGTCGATTCCTTACTCCTAATAGCCGCTGGAACTTGTTGCGAGCGCCTCCATTGGTGTGGACAAACTCAAGGCCGTTGGTTACTAGTCGATTATTCCCAATAGCTACAAATGGAATTACATTGCATGGAGCTTTATCTTTTAAAGATGTGGCTTTTGAATATAAGTTATTTACAGAGTTGCTAGAAGATCAACAGCAAGATAATAATGAACTACAATTTGAACATGTTAGAGGTGCTAGATTTAGTATTAAAAATGATTCAGATGTAGGTATTTCTCTACTTTCTTTTAGCGAGCGAGGTTCTTTTGATGGTGCTTCAGGAGCCAGTTATCGTATGTTGGGAATAGATTTTGTTACTACCTTGAGTGAAATAGAAGTAAGTGGGGAAATGTTTCAGCGCATCACATCAAAAGGGAAAGAGGGCGGAAGTGGTGCGTATATTCAAACAGCGATTCCTATTAAAAATAATTGGTATTGGATTTCAAGGTTGGAGACACTCAATCGTCCAAATGAAGGTTCCTTTGAACGTTGGCTTATCGGGGCGACATTGCGTGTAAAACCAACACAACTAATGAAATTAGAATTTACAGGTGGAAGCGGTGATCAACCAGATGCACCTAGAGGTTTTACTGCTTCCTATGCATTATTTTTTTAATATAAAGTATTTTATTTTGGAGGTTATATGGCAAAAGATTATTGTGGTTCAAATTGTCAAAAATTATTGAATATAGGGACTAAAAAAGTGGGGAAATCATGAGTGATGCGTCTAAATCTCAGTCAGGACCTTCACAAGCAATTTTCATCATCGACAACATGGACTGCCCGACTGAAGAGGCGTTAATTCGCAACAAGTTATCAACGATTGATGGTATTACCTTGCTAGATTTCAATCTAATGCAGCGTAAACTGACAGTAACTCATACTTTAGGTAAATCTGACACTATTCAGCAGGCGTTGATTGATATTGGTATGAAGGC